>NZ_JANFPJ010000014.1:0-97671 GCF_032227045.1 Pseudidiomarina fusca | reverse complement strand
GGACCCGGCTCCGGAGCCGGGTCCAGAGGTGGGGCCGCAAGTCTCTCTTTTCTCTTATCTAGCTTGGGTTAGTCTGAGCCGAATAGATCACGGGTATAGACGCGATCAGCGACGTCTTGTAGATCGTCGGTGAGTCGGTTCGACACAATCAAGCAGCATGAGTTCTTAAACTCGTTCAAATCATTGATAACTTTTGAATTGTAGAAAGTCGGCTCTTGTAGCACTGGCTCGTACACGATCACTTCAACGCCTTTGGCTTTAAGGCGTTTCATGATGCCCTGCACCGCTGAGGCTCGGAAGTTATCGGAGCCGGCCTTCATCACTAGGCGGTAGATGCCGACGCATTTAGGTTGGCGCTTGAGAATGCTCTCTGCGACAAAGTCTTTACGGGTGCGGTTGGCATCCACAATGGCTTGAATTAAGGTTTGTGGTACATCTTCGTAGTTGGCCAACAACTGTTTTGTATCTTTAGGCAGGCAGTAGCCGCCGTAACCAAAGCTTGGGTTGTTGTAATGGTCGCCGATGCGTGGGTCAAGGCACACGCCATCGATGATTTGCTTGGCATTTAGGCCGTGCGTTTCGGCGTACGAATCCAGCTCGTTAAAATAGGCTACGCGCATGGCTAAAAAGGTGTTGGCGAATAGCTTAATAGCCTCGGCTTCGGTGGAGTCAGTAAACAACACCTCGACGTCTTGCTTGATGGCGCCCTGCTTCAATAACGCTGCGAACTGCTTGGCTGCAGCAGTTTGTGCGCCAACGATGATGCGGCTCGGATGCAAGTTGTCATAAAGTGCACGACCTTCGCGCAAAAACTCGGGCGAGAAGATGATGTTGCTGTCGTTGCGCTGCTGCTGTAGTTGCTTGGTGTAGCCCACCGGCACAGTCGACTTGATGACGATGGTGCAGTTTGGGTTTACTTCGCGCACGGCATCGATGGCCTTTTCAACGGTGCTGGTGTTGAAATAGTTGGTTTTAGGATCGTAGTCCGTGGGCGTTGCGACTATGACAAAATCAGCGTCTTGGTACGCTTGCACGGTATCTGTGGTGGCCGTTAGCTGCAATGGCTTGGTGGCCAAATACTCTTCGATTTCTTTATCGACAATCGGCGATTGTTTGTTATTAATCAGCGCTACTTTGCTTTCAATGATATCAACGGCGACTACCTGGTTATGTTGCGCCAACAACACGGCGTTCGACAAACCGACATAGCCGGTTCCCGCTACTGCAATCTTCATTGTAACCTCGTCCTTGTTGCGCTGCTTCGACGTTGAGGGGGTGTCGGCCCCAGCTACGGAGCTGGGGCCGATAGTTCCTCTATCCCTCTCGTTCGTTCAGCGAGCAAATAGTAAACTTTGTAAATTTGTTAACACATGGTGGCTATTGTATGGCGCAGGCGCAGCTAGCGCAAGAGGCTTGTGTGGGAGTTTGACGGACCCGTGAGGGACTTGCGGCCCCAGCTACGGACCCATCTCCGCAGCTGGGGCCGCAAGCTCCTCCGCTCCGCAACATTGCTATGGTGGTAAACTAGCTGCTCAGGCGGGATGGAATTTGTTAGTAATGTAGGCTGGGGTCAGCCCCACCTACGCAGCAGGCTCCAGAGGTGGGTCTGCAAGTCCCTCAAGTTTTTCAGGGAATTTACACAAGGAAGGTGATTTATGTCGCGTAGAAATCGGTATCGAGGCGCTGGAATTACTCAGCATATTTATGATCGTGGCAATAACAAACAGATTATTTTTGTCGACGATATCGACCGAGCTGCTTTTATGTCGAGCCTTTTTACCCGCGCTGCTGATAATGAAGTCGCTATTCATGCGTGGGTGCTAATGTCGAACCATTTTCATATTCTGGCCACTCCTAAACATCCTGGTTCTATTAGCAAGTTTATGCAGGGGGTTAAAAGTAGTTATACCCAGTACTTTAATTCGCGCCATTCACGCACCGGCACCTTGTGGGAAGCGCGATTCAAACAAGCGCTGTCACAAGACGACAACCACATTCTGATTCTCTATCGATATATCGAACTTAATCCGGTTCGCGCCGGCATGGTTAGAGGGCCCCGGCAATATCATTGGAGTAGCTACCATACCAACGCGCGGTTAGTACCGAGCGAAAACATCACACCGCATCCATATTATCTACTGCTAGGTATTGATGAGTTTACCCGCGCTCAAGCTTATCGGAATTACGTGGCAGGAAGCTTTGATAAAGATAAATCGCAGTATGAAGCGGAAGTTGCCGTGCTAAAAACGACAGCCGCGAACTTAGCAGTATTTGGCAGTGAGGAGTTCTACAAGAAGCTTTCGGCGGAGATTGACTACCCAATCACCCATTTTCAGCGACTCACTATCCTCGCCGAGCGTTATGCCGCCGAGGAAGACGAGCTTTGAGGGACTTGCGGACCCAGCTCCGTAGCTGGGGCCGCAAGTTCCTCAAGTTCCTCAACACCTAATCACTCGGGCTTATGTAAATGCACATCCATTTGTGGGTATGGAATGCCGATGCCGTTGTTATCTAGGGCGATCTTAATTTCGCGCATCAGAGACCAGTAGACGCCCCAGTAGTCGGTGCTTTTCACCCATGGGCGCACGATAAAGTCTACGGATGAGTTGTTTAGTGCATGTACTTGGATGTTCCAAGCAGGTTCTTTCAGTAGGCGACTTTCCGCCGCCAGTACGCTTTCTAGCACTTCTTTGGTTTTGTGCAAGTCGGCGTCGTAGCTCACGCCAATCAGCAAGTCTACGCGGCGAGTATCTTCGCGGCTGAAGTTGGTGATGGGTTGGCTGGTGATTTGTGCGTTTGGCACAAACACCACTTTGTTGTCTGGGGTTTTTAGTACGGTGTTGAAGATGTTTACTTCGTTGACGGTACCTGAAACGCCGCCAACATCAACGTACTCGCCGGCACGGAAAGGACGGAATAAGATGATTAACACACCGGAGGCGATGTTTGATAACGAGCCCTGTAGCGATAAGCCGATGGCTAAGCCGGCGGCACCCAAAATAGCGATAAACGAGGTGGTTTCAACCCCTACTTGCGACAGTGCCATCAGTACTGCTGCGATAAAAATCACCGATTTAACAATGGCGCTTAAGAAGCTGATCACCGCTTTGTCGGTGCCGCGCTTCTCCATGCCTTTGCTCATCATTTTTGCGACTGAGTTGGCAATCATTTTACCGACAATCAAAATGATGATGGCGACAATAAATTTCACGGTGTAGCTTAAAATCAGCTCTTGATTCTCGCTAATCCAAGTGATCACTTGATCCATGTATTACTCCTTGCTGCTGTTGTAGGGGCTGCTTACCAGTTAAACGGGATACGCCCTTGACTATCGGGTTGTCCGATAAAACTAACCAGTTCTGCCACCGGCTGTGGCGTCTGCGCCGTGGGCTTGATGCTGCCCGTGACAGTTACTTGAGGGCGTTGCATTGAACCCTTTATTTGGGCGTCGACGATAAGCCCTAACCAATTGTTATCTTTAATTGTAGCAGAGATAGCTTGGTTAGTGGTACAGCCCAAGTGTAAGCGATAGTCGCCAAGTGCATGCCAAATTTGATTCAGCCGAATTTCGCTGGAAGTCCAATCTAACCTGCCTTGCATGCTGTCGCAGAAGCGACCGCTGGTTAGGTTGCGATTACTGTACTCATCCAGTTGCAACTGCCACTCGCCCGCCACCGTCAACGGTACCGGCAAGCGCAATTGATTCACCGTCGCCTGCACGTTGCCCGCCAGCTCACCGCTGAGGTGAAGGACTTGCAGACCCACCTCCGGACCCTGCTCCGTAGCTGGGGCTGCAAGTTCCTCATCGGCGCTAGCTGCAACGAGCTGCACTTGGCCTTCGAAAACGTTGCCGGCGGGGATGCTGAGTTGTAGGTCGAGTTTGCCCAGCAGCAGCGCCAGTGGGCTTAGCTGCCATTCTACTTGCTCGAGGTTGAGGCTGGCACCGGTGGGCAGTTGCGCCTGTAGGTTAATTGTGCCGCGCCACAAGGTACCTTGCAGTGGCGTGATGTGGGTGCCGGCTGGCAGGGCATCATTAGCAAGGCTGAGCCAGCGCGCTGGGGCAGTGGCGAGTAAAATAATCAGATACAGCGGCAGCAGCCACCACCAAGATTTGAGTAACTTCATACTGACCTTAAACTCCGCTTACTTGCAAACGTCGCACTCGCACCACACCTGGCTCATTCGCCGCCACCGCATCTACTTGCTCAACGGTTAGGCCGGCTTGGCTTTGCAGTTGCTCTATCAGGCGCAGCAGGGTGTTAAATTCGATGCTATCAATCACCACAATCAGGCTGTTGGATTGCGGCTGCATGCGGGTAATTTCGATTTGGTTGCGACTGGCCAGTTGCGTGACCCGCTCGCTTAAACCGCCGCGAATGCTGGCGTTACTTGCGGTGTTAGCTGTAGCGCTTGACCCTTGGCCCTTAGCGGCCAGATAGCGACCGGTGTTTTCACGTACCCATTGCAGTAGCTCTTGTTGCGCTTGAATCTGCAATTGACGGTCGCGCTTGCCATCGACGATCGGTTTATAGGCCAGAAAATACAGCAGGGTGATGAGAAATAAGGTACCGCACACCACCACCAGCAGCCGCTCGCGCGAGTTCAGCTGGTGATAACGTTCTTGCCATGGCGCTAATGTCTTGTTGATAAAATCCATAGATGTTCCTGTGTTGCTCTTAGCCTGCACGTTTGATGGTGAGGTTGCCGTTAATCGCGCCATCTTGGTTACTGGTTGGCCCCTGCTCTACGCTGATTCGGCCGCCTTGGTTGGCTACTTTTCTAAAGTTTTCGAGGCTGGCAAAGCTTTCGGCACGTACTTGCAAGCGCAAGGTGTTGGCATCGTAGCGCACCAACTCTAGTTTAATGTCTTGCTGTGCGTTAAAGGCGGGCTCGAGTGCTTGCAGCAAAGTAAGTGGTGACTCACTTGCGCCCTTACTACCGATACCACTGAGGTGTTGATTCAGCTGGCTACGTACATTGACGATACGGGTTTCGTTCGGGAACACGCCTTTATAAGTGTCTTCAATGGCTTGTTGCAAGGCGGTGGATTGCTGCCCTAATTGCACGTATTCAATCACTTGGCTGGTATAACCTAGCACCACCAAAATGCCGGCGGCGATGGCGGCTGATTTGTATTTAAAACTGCCGCCGCTGCTCTTTTTGCGTACCGGCTTGTAGCTGTGTTGACGGAGGTTTATCGGAGCGATTTGGCGCTGATAACGTACGCTGGCTTTCTTTTGATCAGCACTGGCATCAGTGCTGGCATCAGTGTCGGCATCAGTATCGTTCAGTTGGTTATTGTAGGTCAGTGCCATTAACGAGAGCGGGTGCTCAAGGTTGGCTGTTGGATCAATCAACGTGGCTTGTTGCTCGCCTACTAGGTGGTCAAGCAACATCTGCGCGATGGCAGGCTCGGCACTAAAACCGCTGTATGGCCCGGTGCGCACCAGCTGCTCTTTGCCGAGTGGTCCTTCGATAATACAGGTGGTGATGATGGTTTCGGGCGTTGCTGCCACCGGCAGCATAAAGCTATCGGCGTACATGGCATCGACGCTTAATCCCTGTGCTTCAAATGCCGCCAACCATTGCTCCATTTTGTCGTGAGCAACCACGTTTACGGGTATCGGCCCTTGGTGCTTGCGCGCTAGGCTTGGCCAGCAAAAATGCAGATCAGCGATATCCTGTGCCAGTTCGTCTTCTAAGCTGTTGGGGATAACCTGCGCCAGCATGCGCATGGCCGAAGCCGGCAGCTCTACTTGCGTTTGCAGCACTTCGGTGCTGGGCACATAGGCAATCACGCGGCGGTTGCGGCCCTGCTCGGTTAATTGGCTAAGCTGGTCGTTGTGGCTGATTTCGCCGCTGGCAATCAGCTCGCTCTGGCTGGCGTTCCAGCATAACCACTGCGCGCCCAGCAGAGGCTCGGCACTGGGGGCGTTAGCACTAAGGCGAATAAATAGCTGTTCCATTACGGCTCTCCTAACCCGCGATACAGTACTTGGGTCTGCTCGTTGGTAATTAATAACTGGCTATGCGCATCTATCTCAAGGTCGCCGACCGTAATGCGGCTATGGACCTCAAAATATTTACTTTTTACATCAAAATCTTCCAGCGCCCCACCCAACTTCTCGTTGGTTACACTGGGGTCGCGTGGTCCGCCACCAAGGTTTGGCCGAATTTGCCCTTGGGCGGCGTTATTCAGTACGCCATTGCCCTTAGCATCTTCCACCGATTCATAGCCGGCTTGCGGACGATTATTAATAAAGCTTTTCGCATCTTCAAGGCTGAGCGCGCCTAAACTTACGGCATGCAGCAAGTTCGCTTGCTCTGACGATACCGTATTAAGATTAATCTTCAAGCTGTTATCCCGTGGGATAACGCATACGTAAGGTTTGATTTTGTGGTACAGCGGTGCTGTTACCCCGCGCACTAATCTAAACTCACTGATATGGTTCAGCCATGTATTACCGGCATTGTGCGGAAACTGCTGGCTTTGATAATCGTTGCTTTCTGCTCCATAGGTACCGCTACCACCGGCGCCAATGTCATCGTCTGGGTCCAGCCAATCGGCCAGCGAATCGACAATCACATCCACGGCGTAGCCTTCCATGCTGTCATCTATCGACATCAGCAACATGCGCAGTTGCGCTTTACGCCGTACTAAGCGCATTTTGGTGGCTTCATCTAGCACGCTGCCGTCTATGCCGCCGGGGTTGTTATTATCATTACTAGTAACCATGCGTAAAGAATTCAGGTTAAAGCAGCTGTGTAAATCTTTAATGCGCCCGGCAATGCTGCCTCCCACCACGGGAAAGGCCACGCCGTTTTGGCTTTGCTGATACCACACTTGGTCTTGGCTGGCGATGCCTTCGCTATCGGCTAACTCGCGTTGTAATAATTCTCGTACCACTTCTTCGGCGCTTAAGCTGTACCAATAAGCTTGCTCTGCTTGTTGTAAATTGCCGGTGCGTAGAACGCTGGTTTGTAAGCGCCCACTTAAGCTAATAGCCAGCACGCTCACTAAGGCGACTACTAATAGCACCATTAACAGCGCTACTCCGCGCTGGCGTGAAGGAAGCTGCGCCCTAACTGCCCTAACTGCCCTAACCATTACCGTCACCTGGTTGTTGCTGCTGCTCGGCTTCGCGGCGCTGAGTTTCTTCTGCTTCGCTCATTGGCGTCAGTAACAACACCCGTTCAATCACGCCCCAGCTGTTGGTGTGCACGCGCAGCAGCAGTGCTGGCGGTAATTCGCCGGTGGCTCGCTGGCTTTTAATATTGCGGCTACTACCAAACTCGTTGGCCTGGTCATTGAGTTCTTTACTGTAGCCTAAGAACTCGACTTCTAGCGCGGTGACACCTTCTAACATCGGCCGTTTGGTAAAGGAGTCTTCGCCATCGGCTACATCCACAAAAATCGCTGATTGCCGCCACAAGGTGTCCTCTTCAATGCTGTAGACAACTGGCTGCAATTCGCTGCGCGGAAAGATGCCAGCGGGGTTAAACCAACCGCTGCGGACAAAAGCTAACAGGTTTTCTTCGGCTAAGAGATAGAAATCGGTGCTGGTTTGGCGCGGTACTATGTGGCGGATATCTTGCTCAATCAGCAGCATGGTGTATTGCAGTTGTTCTAATTGGGCAATGGCTTGTTCGCTTTGCTCGCTGGTGCGCATCATGGCGTTCACCACGGCAGCGCTGGCTAGCCCGATTACCGCCATAATGGCAACCGTAACCAGCACTTCAACTAAGGTAAAACCAGCGCGGCGCATCAGTCGTCCCACTCATTACTATTCACCGAGCGTTGATCGGTGGCAGATTGGGGGCCTAAAAAGCGTGCTAACTGATGCAACTCGCGGGCATCTGCAGACGGGCCACTAATCACAGAGCTTTCTTGGCGCGGCTCGTACACACTCACCACGACTTGATAGACGCCAGCAGTGGCGGTTTTGCTGACACTGGCGCGCCACGGCCAATACTGGTCAGCGATCAGCTCACTGCCGCTGTCACCATTCTCCGGTGGATAAGTTAGGGTCATGCGCGCTAACGCATTAGACGCGGCTAAGCGCGCCATAGTTTTTTCTTGCATGTAACTGAGGTTGCTCAGATGCTGACTAGAGGCCATCACCGCTGCCGTTGCTGCGAGCGCAAAGATGCTCAAGGCAATCATTACCTCCACCAAGGTGAAGCCGCGTGCTAACCTAGTCATCACGTACTCGCTCGAGGCTTAGCGCTAGGCCATCGCTGCTGTGAATGCGCCATGCGGTACCGGCGCGCAGCGCAAAATCATCCTGCAACACCAGCTCAAAGGGCTGCATCTCGCCACTGCCAAAAATCATCAGTTGCGGCATTGGCTCGCTTTTGCGGCTTGCTCGCGCGCCTCGGCCCGCTTCATCGTCACCCGACTGTAATACATTGCCCCGAGCACTGCCATTGCTGGAATTACGATCCCCACTAGCAGTACTAGTAGATGAACTGGCGAAAGCGTCATCTTCAACTCCAAAAATATCCACTAAATCTATGTCTTCTTGCTCAAGTAGGGCAAGCTCGGTACTACTAATTTGCATCGAAAGCTGTTGATCCAACTGATGCGGACGTAACCCACGTTCGTTGATGTTCTGCCAAATGCCATCGCGGTACTGCACAAAGCGATAGCTGATGCCGTCATCAATACGTAGGCCTAAAATGGCATGACGCACCAGCGCATAGTCGCGGGCGTAATTTAACCTTTGATACAGCATCCGCGCTTGGTCTTCGACACTGGTATCACGCCGATCGGGCACCACAAAGCTGACGGTAAGGGCCAACATGGCAATAACCGCCAAAGTGACCATCACTTCAATTAAGGTAAAACCGCGGCGGCGCTGCATTCCCATCAGTTACTGGTATCCGCTACTGATCAAGGTTCCAGTTGCCGATATCGTCATCGGTACCAGGTTGACGATCTTCGCCGGCTGAAAAAATATCGATATCGCCATTCTCGCCTGGGCTAAGTAAGAGATAATCGCTGCCGTACGGGTCTTTCGGTAGGCGTTTAATGTAGCCACCACGGCGATAGTTACGCGGCGCTGGCTCGCTGGTTGGCTCGTTCACTAAAGCCTCTAAGCCTTGCTCAGTGGTAGGAAACAAACCGTTATCTAGGCGATACTGCGCTAAGGCATTCTCGAGCGAGATAATATCGGTTTTGGCTTTTTGGCGGTTGGCCTGTTCGCCGGCACCTAACACGTTGGGCAAAATCAACGAGGCTAAAAGACCCAAGATGGCGATAACTACCATCACTTCGATAAGACTAAAACCTGTTTGTTTTTTCATCGGATTCACCTCTAATAACAAGAATAATTACAAGCCGACGCTTTGATTAAGCGCCAAAATCGGCTGAATAATAGCTAGTACAATTAATAAGACCACGCCGGCCATGCCCACGATCAGTGCTGGCTCAAATATTTTTAGCGCAACGTTCATGGTGGTCTCAAAATCACGGTCTTGGTTATCCGCAGCCCGCCCGAGCAATTGCTCGAGTTCACCGGATTTTTCACCGGCCGCAATCATGTGCAGCATCATCGGCGGAAACAGTTTGCTCTGCGCCAAGGCGGCGCGCAAGCTACTGCCCTCGCGTACGCGGTCGCAGGCTTCGTCGATGGCGATTTGCATAGCGCGGTTGGTCATCACCTTGCCAGTAATTTTCAGCGCATCTAACAAAGGCACCGCCGACGCCGCTAAGATACTAAGGGTGCGGGCAAAACGTGCGGTATTCACGGCCTTGATCACCCGCCCCACTAACGGCACTTTCAATACAAACGCATCAAATTTATCGCGCCGTTCAGGTTTGCGCAGCAATTGTCCGCCCACTGCTAACCCGAGCAAGATCATAATCAAGGCGATCAGCCCATAGGCTTGTAAGAATTCGCTGGCCGCCAGCAAGAACCGGGTGGTAGCTGGCAAGGCTTGGTCTAGGTCGCTGAATTGTTCCACGATTTGCGGCACCACGCTCACCAATAAGAAGATAACCACGCCTATCGCCACTAAGGTCATGATGGCGGGATAAACCAGCGCTTGCACCAACTGCCCTTTGAGCCGGTTGCGTTGCTCGGTGTAATCAGCCAAGCGGTTCAGCACCTCGTCGAGGTGACCCGAGCGTTCGCCAGCGGCCACCATCGAGGTGAATAACTTATCAAACACATGGGGGTATTCCGCCATGGCCTCAGCCAGCGAATAACCCTCAACCACTTTGGAGCGCACTGCCATCAAGAGCTTTTGCAGGCGGGCTTTGTCGGTTTGCTCAGACACCGCAAACAAGGCTTGCTCGATAGGTAACGCCGCCCCCACCAAGGTCGCTAACTGGCGCGTGATCAGCGCCAAATCGCCGGCACTCACCCCCCGCGTCTGCAACCTGGTTAATAGTGAGGAACTTGCAGACCCAGCTCTGGACCCGGCTGCGGAGCGAGCTCCAGAGCTGGGGCTGACAGTTTCTCCACGGCTGCGGCTGCGCCCTTGCTCGGCGAGCTCGACGCTGACCGGGATCAGCCCTTGCTCGCGCAGTTGCGAGCGCACTTGGCGCTCGGTATCGGCTTCAATGACGCCTTTGGTTTTACGGCCACTGGCATTCAGTGCCTGAAATGCATATGCTGCCACGCCCTACTCCTCGCGCGTTACCCGCAACACTTCTTCTAAGGTGGTGCGGCCTTGCTGCACCTTAGCTAAGCCGTCATCGCGGATGCTGGGAGCGTGTTTGCGGGCATATTTTTCGATAGCTTGTTCACCATGTCCGCTGTGGATAAGTTCACGGACTTTCTCGTCCACCACCAACAGCTCATGGATACCGGTACGGCCGCGATAGCCGGTGTGATTACACTTGTCGCAGCCCACGGCACGGTACAAGGTTGCGCCTTTTTTCTTTTTGATATCAAAGGCATCAGCCACGTAAGCCAGTTCGTCTGGGCTGGCTTCGTAGGCTTCTTTGCAATCGTCGCACAGGGTACGCACCAAGCGCTGCGCCAATACCGCCAGTAACGACGACGACAGCAAGAAGGGCTCCACGCCCATGTCTTCTAGCCGCGAAATAGCGCCGGCGGCGGTGTTGGTGTGCAACGTAGAGAGTACCAAGTGCCCAGTTAACGAGGCCTGTACACCAATTTGCGCGGTTTCTACGTCGCGGATCTCACCCACCATCACCACGTCTGGGTCTTGCCGCAAGATAGCGCGCAAACCACGGGCAAAGGTCATATCAACTTTGGCGTTTACCTGCATTTGGCCGATGCCTTCGATGGAATATTCAATCGGGTCTTCAACGGTCAAAATATTTCGGTCGCGCGAATTAATTTCCATCAAACCGGCGTACAAGGTGGTGGATTTACCCGAGCCGGTGGGGCCGGTCACCAAAATGATGCCGTGTGGCTTGTTGATCAACTGCGAAAAGACCTTGCGATTGGCTTCGGTCATGCCTAGTTGTTCGAGGTTCAAACGCGCATTGTTTTTGTCGAGCAAGCGCAGTACCACCCGCTCACCATGGTTAGATGGCATGGTGGATACCCGCACATCTACGGCACGGCCGGCAATCAGCAAGCTAATACGGCCATCTTGTGGCACCCGCTTTTCTGCGATATCCAGCTGCGCCATGACCTTGATGCGTGACACCAACAGCGAGCTTAACTTGCGATTGGGACGAATGATTTCGCGCAGTACGCCGTCTATCCGAAAGCGCACCAACAGTTCTTTTTCAAAGGTTTCGATATGGATATCTGAAGCGCCTTCTTTAATCGCCTCAGACAACATGGCGTTGATAAGCTTGATGATGGGCGCATCGTCTTCGCTTTCTAATAAGTCTTCGGTTTGCGGTAGCTCATCGGCTAACGAGAACAGGTTGCTTTCGTTACCTATGTCTTCCATCAGCTGTTTCGCTTCAGACGAATCACGCTGATAGGCTTGGGTGAGGATGGCCTCAAACTCGTCGTTAGGGTGATACTCAATGGCAAAGCTACGCCCGAGCACCCGCCGTACTTCAAGCAAGGTGTGGGGGCTAACGCCCTGGCGCGCATGCACCACCGGCTTACTCGTGACCTCGGTGGATTCATCGGCGGCTACATCAGTATTGTCAGGCGCGGACGCCGGCATGGCCACTATCACTCCGTGACGCTTCGCAAACGCAAACGGCAACCGCTTCGGTGCCACTTGCGCGGCAACATCAGCGATATCAGTCATTGTTGTTACCTTCTGTGGAAGAACTTGCAGACCCAGCTCCGGACCTGGCTCCAGAGGTGGGGCTGACCCCCTCCTCCAACCCCTGCTCCCAGTTCGGTGGCAAGATCAGCTCATCATTGTATGCTGGCAGGCGCGGCTGTGAGGTGAGTGGCATCAAGGCGATGCCCTCTTCGTCGCGCTGCAATTGCTGGGCCCGAATAAAGTTGTATTTACGGCTAGAGATCTGGCTTGCTACGCCACTATCGCGCACAATGCGGGGCCGTAAAAATACCATCAGGTTACGTTTTTGACGGGTGGTTGAGGTGCTCTTAAAGAGGTTGCCCAACCAAGGAATATCACCGAGCAATGGCACTTTGGAGACGGACTCTTGCACGTCTTCGTCAATCAGGCCGCCCAGCACGATGGTTTCGCCGTCTTCAGCCATCACCACGGTGCTCAGCTCACGTTTGTTGACAATGATATCGACGCTGGTAGCCCCACTGATGCTGGACACTTCCTGCTCAATCACCAATTGTACGGCGTTACCTTCGTTGATTTGTGGGGTGACTTTAAGCTTAATACCTACGTCTTCACGCTCTACTGTCTGAAACGGATTGTCGTTATTAGAGCCGGTGGTTGAGCCGGTAATAGTAGGTACCGATTGGCCCACCAAAAACGAGGCTTCTTCGTTATCCAAGGTCATGATGCTGGGCGTGGCCAAGATGTTCGAGTTGGTATTGCTGCTCACCGCTTGAATGATGGCGCCCCAATCGTTACGCAATACGCCAACCATCATGCCGTTCACGTTACCTAACACCTGCGCTAACAACGAGGCATCGCCGGGAGTATCCGGCTGACTGGTGGTTAACGGGTTGCCGGCATTGTCTATCTGGGTGGTGGTGGTTCCTTCACGCTCGCGCGCCATGTAAGCACCCAAAGCGAGCTGACCGATAGGCGCTTGCCGACCGTTGTTGTACTGCACCATGCCGCCGTCTTCGCTAATCCATTGCAGGCCTAAATCGATACCATCGCCTTCCATGATTTCTACGATAATGGCTTCTACATGCACTTGGGCGCGGCGAATATCCAACTGCCGAATCACGCTTTCTAGGCTAGTCAGCAAATCAGGCGCAGCGGTAATGACCAACGAGTTGCTGGCTTCGTGAGCGCTGATACTGATTTCGGCGCTGCTGCCACCGGTGCGGCGCGCGGCGGCTGCCGGCACTGTGCCACCACCCGAGGCGGCTTTTTCTGCTTGTAAGCTTTGGCTAACGCCTTGCAGGACCTCTACTAAATCTGGTGCCTTAGCATATTTCAGGTAATAGACGCGGGTGTTACCTTCGGTTTTCAAATCTTGATCGAGCTGGTTGATGAGTTTGACTACCCGCTCGCGGGCGCGCGGCTCACCACTAACCACCACGCTGTTGGTACGTTCGTCGGCAACGATTTTAGGAATCAACAATGCAGGCGAACCATCGTTGGCTTTTTCAAACAAAGCCGAGGCAATCCGCACCACCTCTGAGGCCGACGCGTACTCGAGTTTAATCACTTCAACGTCTTGGTTTCCGGCACGGTCGACGCGCTCAACAATCTCCACAATACGCTGCACGGTTTCGCTGCGGCCAGTAATGATCAGCACGTTCGATGAATCGTAGTTGACCACGTTGCCGCCGCCGGCTTGGTCGTTCAGCAACCGCAATAATGGCGCTAGCTCTCGTACGGCCACGTTTTGCACCGGTACCACACGGGTGATCAAGGTATCGCCACCTAACGAGTTATCGTCGACTACCGGAATGGCACCGTTGCGTGCGTCTTTGTCGCGCATCACTTTAATCACGCCGGATTCCATGGTGACCGTTGCAAAACCGTGCACTTCTAAGATATTCAAAAAGAACTGCCAGTATTGCGATTCGGTCATGACATCGTAGCTACGCACATCAATGCGGCCGCGCACGTCAGGATCGATGATGATGGTTTTGCCGAGGTTACGACCCACCACCTGAATAAACTCAGTGATTTCGGTGTTTTTAAAGCTGGCCGTATATTCCACCGGTTTATCTTGAGCCTGCCGTGCAGCTTGCGCGAAGGCTTGCTCAGGAGCGGTGTAGGCAGCGCCGAGCGCGAGGCCCAAGGCGATAGCGACCGAAAGTGAGGTTTTACGCATACGGGTTCCTTTCATTACTCTTCACCTTGCGGTAAATCATTGATATCTAATCGCAAGTCGATGTATTCAGTGCCGCGCACCACGGTGACAGTGGCAGCGGTCATGGTCGCCAACTCATTAGTTAGTTTGATGGCGGTGGCGATGTTGGTTAAATCTTGGCCATTGATGGCCACGGCTAAATCGCCGCTTTTAAACCCGGCTTGGTTAAACAGCGCGGGGTTGGCTCCGGGCGAGAGGCGATAGCCTTTTAAGCCGCTACCTTCGCGCACCGGCGCTATCCGAATAAAAGTAAGCAAGGCTTGCGCTTTGGCTTGGGCGGCGCCTTCAAGCTGTAGGCCTGGGTCGGTGGCGGGCACGCCGCGGTCGGTTGCCGTAGGCGGTAAGCCACCGGCGACGGGCCCGGCCGCAACGTTGGCGCCGGCTTGATTGTTGTTACGCTGCATGTTCGCCATGGTCAGCGATAAGCCTTCGCTTAACTCACCTATGCCTTCTAGCTCTAAGGTTTCTAAGCGACCGTTGTTATCTAAGATCACGCGGTCGGCGTAAATTTCGTGAATACCCACCTGCGTGCCCGATAGTTTTTCGCCCACCACATAGACTTCTTGTTTACCGGTACGTTCAATGATGGCGGCCGAACGGGCTGGGTTGGAAGATGCCGACACCCCCAGCAAGCGTACATTCAAGGTGGTTTTGGGAGCGTTCTGAGCGGCCACTTGTTGCTGTTGTTTGACCTCGGCGCTGCCAAATAATTGCAGCCGCACGAGGCCACTGATGCTTGGCGCAACGTTGCTATTGGCACTGGCTGGTTGGCGAATCGGGCCGGTTGGCACCTCCGCGCGAGGTGTGATCAGCTGCCAGGTGAGCTGGGCGGCAAACCACACGGCAACGACGGCACATACGGCGGTAATAAGGCTGTTGCCGTAACGCTGCAACAGGGCAACGGCTTGATTATTCTGTATCTGCATGGATGATTAATGCGCTTTCGTTATAATTTTGTGACATCTGCATGGTTAGGTCATTCTAGCTTGCTCTGCGCCAAGTGAACAGATCAAAATTGCGTAATCTGGTATAATGCCTACAACTTCTTACATTAATATTACTGTTGTGGATGAACCTATGAATTACCCAACCGATCAGCTGTTACGCTACACCTTTATTGACCAAGATGTGCGCGGCGAATTAGTGCAGCTTACCAGTAGCTACCAGCGGATGCTACAAGGACATGATTATGCGGCGCCAGTACAACGCCTGTTAGGCGAATTGATGGCGGCCACCTCGCTGTTAACGGCGACCTTGAAGTTTGAAGGCCATATTGCGTTGCAGCTGCAAGGCGATGGCCCGATTAACTTTTTGGCGGTGAATGGTTCGCATCATCAGCAACTACGCGGTATCGCCCGCGTACGTGAAGCCATCAGCGATGAGCAGACCGGGCTGCGTGAATTGTTGGGCAAAGCGGTGATGGTGATTACCCTAACCCCACTTGAGGGCGAGCGCTATCAAGGGGTGGTGAGCGGCGATGGCGATAGCATTGCGGAAATTATTGAAAACTATTTTATGCAATCTGAGCAGCTAAACACGCGTTTGTGGTTGCACGCCGATGGCGAGCACGCAGCAGGGATGCTATTGCAGGTGATGCCGGCGGCTGGCAAAGATTTGACTGGGTTTGAGCACTTGCAACATCTTACTGCCACCATGACCGCTGCCGAACTCTACAGTTTGCCTGGCACTGAAGTACTGCACCGCTTGTATCATGAAGAACAAGTAGAAGTGTATCCGCCGATGCCGGTTAGTTTTGAGTGTGGTTGTTCGCGTGAGCGTACGCTAGAGGCGTTAGCCACGGTAGAGCCAAGCGAGCTGCATGAGATTTTAACGCAAGATGGCGAAATCGTGATGACCTGCGAATATTGCAACGCACAATATGTGTTTAGTGAAGCCGATTTAGTGGGCTAAGTGCCGCCGAACATAACAACGCCGCTGTTATTGCTGTTTGAACTTCAGCAATTGGCGGCGTTCTTTTTTGTCGGGTTTGTGGTCGGGGTGCGGATTATAAAGCGCATTCATTTTGCGCAGCTCGGCTTCTTTTTCGCGCCGCTCGATGCTGGCTGGGGTTTCTCGGTAAAGCTCTTGGGCCAGCGGAGCGCTGAGGCGGTTTTCGCTCAGACCTAACACTTCAACTTCAAATAGATCATGGCCGCGCGGGGCTTTGATCAGCTGCCCCACGTTGACCATTTTGGCTGGCTTACACTTCTGGCCATCTACCGATACTTTACCGGATTGCACCATTTGGCGTGCTAGCGAGCGGGTTTTGTAAAACCGCGCTGCCCATAACCATTTGTCGATGCGCACCATAGGCTACACCTACTTTCTCTTTTTAATAAACTTCATCAAGCGCTTACGTTTGCGCATTTGGGTCATGGTGAGTTTATTCTTGCGGCCGGCAAACGGGTTTACCGACTCTTTAAACTCCACCTTGATGGGGGTACCCATCACCGCTAAGCTCTTGCGAAAGTAGTTCATCAGATAACGCTTGTACGAGTTAGGCAGGTGATCCACTTGGTTGCCGTGTACGATTATACGCGGTGGGTTGTATCCACCGGCGTGGGCGTACTTGAGTTTCACCCGACGTCCGCTCACCAACGGCGGCTGATGGTCATCGACAGCGGCTTCTAGAATACGGGTAAGTTTTGCTGTACCTACGCGCGCTGACGCCGAGGCGTAAGCTTCTAGTACCGACTCAAACAAGTTGCCGACGCCGCTGCCATGCAGTGCTGAGATAAAATGCACTCGCGCAAAATCAACAAAGCCTAAGCGACGGTCTAGCTCGCGTTTGATTTCTTCGCGCTGATCGTTCGAGAGGCCATCCCATTTGTTCACCGCAATCACGATCGAACGACCGGCATTTAAGGCAAAGCCAATCAGGTTCAGGTCTTGATCTGAAACGGTTTCGCGCGCATCCATCACCGCAATCACCACGTTGGCGTCTTCGATGGCTTGCAGGGTTTTGATGACCGAGAATTTTTCTACGGTTTCATCAATGCGGCCACGGCGACGTACACCGGCGGTATCAATCAAAATGTATTGGCGACCATCGCGCTCCATCGGAATATACACCGAATCGCGTGTGGTGCCTGGCATGTCATACACCACCACCCGTTCTTCACCAAGAATACGGTTGGTTAGGGTCGATTTACCCACGTTAGGCCGACCGACAATGGCGAGTTTCAGCGGTAGCGCATCGTAATCAATTTCGTCGTGATCACGAGTACCCAGCTGGCCGATAATATTGCCTTCGTGGTCAATAATATGGCCGTCGGCATCCACGATGTTGCCTTCCGGGTCATAAATATTGCCATCTTCGTCGGGCTCAACCACGGCGCCTTCGGCATCAATCAGATTACCTTCAGCGTCGATATCGACCGCTTCGCCACTGGCAGCAACCGGAATTTTCACCTCGGGGTAGGCTTCTAATAACGGGTCAAAGCAGCCTTGTAGCAAGGCCTCTACGCCGCGGCCATGAGCCGCAGCAATGCCGTGCACTTCGCCTAGGCCTAGCTCGTAGAAATCCGCCCGCGCCGCGTTAGCGTCGATACCGTCGATTTTATTAGCAACCACGTAGGCCTGTTTGCCAATGCGACGCAAGTGTGCGGCAATGCCCATATCGGCGGCTGTGATACCATCGCGAGCATCCACCATAAATAGCACCACGTCGGCTTCGTCGATGGCCCGCAAGGATTGCGCCGCCATCTCCGCATCGATGCCTTCTTCGTCGCCGTGCACACCCGCGGTGTCCACCACAATAAATTGGTACCCGTCGTAGTTCGCCTGGCCGTATTTGCGATCACGCGTTAGCCCAGGAAAGTCCGCCACTAGCGCATCACGCGTGCGGGTTAAACGATTAAACAGGGTTGATTTGCCCACATTGGGGCGCCCGACCAGGGCCACTACGGGTAACATATAGGTTTAAATCCTTACCGCGAGTAACGTGCCGTCGCGTAATTGTAAATACAAGGTATCGCCATCGGCTACCGGCGCCACATAAACGCCTTCGCCTACTTCTAAGCGGCCCACGGTGTCACCGCTTAATATATCTAAAAAGTGCAGGTAACCTAAGCTGTCACCCACCACAATGTAATTGCCAAAGCGCACCGGTGCGGTTAAGCCACGGCCGGTATAATCGGTGTTCGACCAGATCTCTACGCCGCCATCAGTGTTCACCGAGCTGACGGTGTCTTCATGGTCAGTTAAGAATAATCGGCCACCCGCCATGATTAGGTTTTGGAACGACGAGTATTCGCGCGTCCACACGGTACGGCCGCTGCGCAATTCGATGGCTGCTAATTGGCCGTTATAGGCTACGTTATACGCTAAGCCACCCGATACCACTGCGGCCGAGTCTAAATCGACCATGCGCTGCAATTCGGTATTGCCTTTAGGTACCGCTAAGCGCGCTTCCCAGGCCGGTTGGCCGTTTTCAGCGATAATCACCATCAACTTACCGGTCGCGGTGCCAACAAACACCCCGCCTGCGGTCATAACTGGTGCGGCCGTGCCACGAAGACTCAAGGCTGGCGATTCAGTGACCATGTCCCACACCTGCTCGCCGGTTTCTGCATCAAGCGCAATCACTTCACCAGTAGCGCCTTTGACAACCACCAAACCGTCGCCCACGGCTGGGTCGGCTAAGATTTCGCTTTGTACTTGGGCATGCCAAATCAGCTCGCCGTTATCGGCATTTAGCACCACCACATCGCCATTCTCACTGGCTAGGTACAAGCGCCCTTCGGCAAAGGTTAAACCGCCGCTGATTCGAACTGGTTCGCCGCTGCTCCAAAAACCACCGCTTTCTAAACCTAACATATCCAGCAGGTTTACTTGCCAAATGGTTTGGCCGTTAGCTTTATTTAATGCGGCTACGACGCCTTCGCGGTCGGCGGCAAAAATACGTTCAGCATCGGTCACTGGGTTTAGGTGCGAGAAGTACTCGCCCACGCCACTACCTACCGACTCGTCCCACACTACCCGTGGCTGCACTTGCTGATCAAACGGCTGCAAGAACTTATAGGTAGGTTCTTCGTCGTCAAATATCGAGCACCCTGCTAGCACTAAACCAGCCAAGGCTACTGCGGTGAGTTTTGCTGTTACTGCTAATTTCATGATGCCGCCGGAATGCTTTTAAGTTTTAAATCAGCCAAGCTGTTCGGATTAGCCGCTACTGCTGCTTGATAGGCTGCACGCGCGCCGGCTAAATCGCCTTTGGCTTGCAACACATCCCCTTTAATTTCAGCTGCGATGGCCTGAAAACCTTCCATAGTTTCTGCGGCTTGCACGGCTGCTAAAGCTGCGTCATATTGCTCTTGGGCGAACAATAAGCGCGCCTGACGGATATCAGCAACCGCTTTCAAGGCACCTTTGGCTTGGTCGCGCACGCTTTGCAACGCGCTTACTGCGGTAGCTAAATCGCCTTGTTTAGCTGCGGCACCAGCTAGCTCTAACGCCGCCAAATGGGCGTAGGTGCTGCCGCTGTTGGCGCTCATAAATTCTTGTGCCGCTACCGAGGCTTGCTCATCTTCCGCGGTAAGCTTAGCAACGATTTGAGCATAGTCGCTCGATTGCTGCTCTTGCTTGGCGATGGTTTGCGCATCGTAATAGCGCCATCCGTAAAACAGTGCAAAACCAATCACTAAGCCAGCAACGATGCCTTTACCGTGATCTTTCCAAAACTGTTTGATTTGTTCGACTTGTTGTTCTTCAGTTTCCATGTTTAACCTCGTTGGTAGCTCTTTTGCATTTCACCCAATAACTCCGGGATGGCGGCGGCGGTGACCGGCTCGGCATCACGGTTACGCAAATGCTTTAATTCATAATCGTTATCGCGTACTACTAGCGCAAAGGTTGCTCCAGATTTGTCCGCTTTGGCTAACTTCTTCTTCATGTTCTGCGCGCCGCTGTGCAGTTGTACCATCAGTTGCGGCTGCAGGTTACGAATGGTTTCGGCAACGGCTGGGGCGTTAAGTTCCCCAGTTTCGGTAGCGCCCATCACGTACACATCAATGCTGGCAGCTGGTGGGATCTTACCTTGTGATTCCAGTAATAACACCAAGCGCTCCATGCCCATCGCAAAGCCCACAGCTGGGGTTGCTTTACCACCAAGCTGTTCAACTAAGCCATCGTAGCGACCGCCGGCACACACGGTGCCTTGCGCGCCTAGTTCGGTGGTGACCCACTCAAACACAGTGCGGTTGTAGTAATCCAGCCCGCGTACCAGGCGCTCGTTCAAGCTGTAGTTAACGCCGGCAGCATCTAAGCGCTGGCATAAACCGTCAAAGTGCGCGCGTGATTCGTCATCCCAGTACTCGGATAAGCGTGGCGCGTTGGCCAAAATAGCTTGAGTTTCTGGTGACTTAGAATCCAATACCCGTAACACGTTGGTGTCCAAGCGACGCTTAGAATCTTCGTCGAGGTGCTCTTCGTGAGCGCGCAAAAATTCGCGCAAGGCTTCGCGGTAGCGAGCACGTGCTTCGTTGGAGGCTAATGAGTTAAGTTGCAGCTCTACTTGATCCGCAATGCCAAACAATTGCCACAGACGCGCCGACAACAAGATGATTTCAGCATCAATGTCTGGGCCTTCCATGCCAAACGCTTCAATACCAAACTGGTGAAACTGGCGATAGCGGCCTTTCTGCGGACGCTCATGTCTAAACATCGGGCCTAAATACCACAGCCGCTGGGTTTGGTTGTAAAGCAAACCATGCTCGTTACCCGCGCGGACGCAGCTGGCCGTGCCTTCTGGCCGTAACGTGAGGCTATCGCCGTTGCGGTCATCGAAGGTGTACATTTCTTTTTCTACGATGTCGGTAACTTCGCCAATTGAGCGCTTAAATAGGTCGGTACTTTCGAGTACCGGCATACGAATCTCTTGATACGAATACTGCGCCGCCACTTGTCGCAATACGCCTTCTACGTACTGCCAAGCAGGCGATTGGCTGGGCAAAATGTCGTTCATGCCCCGAATTGCTTGTATGTTTTTAGCCACGGTTATTCTTTCGCTTTCGTCGTAAACAGATAAAAAATGGCGCCTAGTATACCCTAGCTTTAGCCTTGCTTCACGGGAATCTGTTCGGCCGCCGCTCGTTTTTGCTGGCGTTCCACTTCAGACCGAATATGTTGCTCCAATCTGTCGACTAAGTTATTGTTATCTAAACGTTCTTTTTGGCGCTCGCCATTGAGGTAAAAACCACTCTTATTCTTGGCGCCGGCCAAGCCCACGTGTGAGATCAGTGCTTCGCCCGGCCCATTCACCACGCAGCCAATGATGGACACGTCCATCGGCGTGGTAATGTCTTCTAGCCGTTGCTCAAGGGCGTTCACCGTTGCTATCACGTCAAATTCCTGCCGTGAGCAGCTCGGGCACGCGATAAAATTAATGCCACGGCTACGAATACGCAGCGACTTCAAAATATCAAAGCCCACTTTCACTTCTTCTACGGGGTCTGCTGCTAAGCTGATCCGTAAGGTATCGCCGATACCTTCGGCGAGCAGCATGCCCAAGCCAATAGATGACTTCACCGAGCCACTGCGCAAGCCGCCCGCCTCGGTGATACCCAGGTGTAATGGCTGCTCGATTTGCTTGGCCAATAAGCGATAACTTTCTACCGCTAGGAACACGTCTGACGCTTTCACACTTACTTTAAAGTCTTGAAAATTCAGCCGATCTAAAATGTCCACGTGGCGCATGGCTGATTCAACCAAAGCGGCCGGAGTGGGTTCACCGTACTTTTCTTGAATTTCTTTTTCCAGCGAGCCACCATTCACCCCAATGCGAATAGGAATGCCGCGGTCGCGCGCTGCATCAACCACTGCTCGAATACGCTCTTCGTTACCAATGTTGCCTGGGTTAATGCGCAAACAATCGACACCGTACTCCGCTACTTTGAGCGCAATGCGGTAATCAAAATGGATATCTGCCACCAGCGGAATGGGGCTTTGTTGCTTGATTAACTTAAAGGCTTCAGCAGCATCCATGGTGGGCACACTAACCCGCACCAAATCAGCACCAGCATTAGCGATGGCCTGAATTTGCTTCACCGTTGCTGCCACATCGGTGGTCTCGGTGTTGGTCATGCTCTGAACTGCAATCGGGGCGCCGTCACCAATAGGCACGTTGCCAACGTAGATACGGCGTGATGGTCGACGTTTTATTGGATTGTGATGCATGGGTTACCTATTTGAGTTCAAATTCGATAGTTAAATACAAGAGCGATGTTAGCTGTTGGATATTGGATATTAGGGCTGCCGGCTCCTAGCTGATCGCTGTTGGTGGTTATTCGATGGTCATGGTAACGCTGCGATTGCGGCGGTAGTTGCTTAGATCTACGGGCGCATCGTTATAGGTTATGGTGACCGCTTCGGGTTTACACAAAATCAAGTCGAACGGCGCATTGCCGGTAAGTGGCATGCGATAGCCGGGTTCTTTGACGCCGATAGCGATGTCGTTGCCGCCGGCTTCGGTTACTTTCACCCAACAGCGCTGGCTGAATTCTAAGACTAAGGAATCTTGGCCTGCGGTGTTGCTACCGGTGTTGCCGGAGCTGCCGGTATTGCTACCTGTGGTGCCTGTGCTGCTACCTGTGGTGCCGCTGGTGCTATCGCTGTTACTACCGCTGGTGTTTCCAGCAGAGGTGCCAGTGGTGTTGCCACCTGTGTCACCACCCGTGTTGCCGCTAGTAGTATCGCTGTTGCTATCGCCAGTGCTTCCGCCGGTACTGCTAGCTGTGTTACCGCTAGTGCTTTCACCGTTGTTGCCGCTAGTAGTATCGCTGGTATTTCCGCCGTTGCTGTCGCTGTTACTACCGCTGGTATTTCCACCGCTGCTGCCGCTAGTAGTATCGCTGGCGTTTCCGCTGGTGCTTCCAACAGTGGTGCCGCCGGTGCTGCTACCTGCGTTGCCGCTAGTTTCGGTGTTTCCACCGCTGCTGCTGTTGCTGCCATCGGTGTTGTTGCCAGTGGTGGTGCCGTTGGCGGTGCTACCTGTGTCCAGCGGGACTGTGGTGGCACGGCGGGCGTTGCCTTCGGGGCTGTTGGTTTCGGTGACTTCGCTGCGAGGCTCAACTTGGGCGTCGCTGTCGTTGTTCTGGGAATCTTGCCACCACCAAGCTACGGCCATGGCAATCACAAGTGCGATGATGATGTAGCTGATCAGCATCAGGCGGCTGTCATTGCGCTCGCGGACTTTGCGGCGCGAGAAGCTTTGCATTTTCAGCTCAGCCGCGGGTGCTTCGCCAAAGCCTTGGGCTTGGTAGGCGGCAAAGACTTTGGCGGAGTCGACGTCGAGGGCTTTGCTGATGGAGCGTAAATAGCCGCGTACGTAGGTGGCGGTGCCGAGTTTTTCAAAATCATCGGCTTCGATGGTTTTGATGACAATTAAGCGCAAGCGTAAGCTGTCGGCTACTTGTTGTTCGCTAAGGCCTTTGGCTTCGCGGGCGGCACGCAGGATTTGTCCGGCGGTTTCACCGCTGTAGGCTGCTTCGCTGCTGCTTTGAGACTCGGTTTCTTGACCGGCTTCTTGGCTGTGCTCTTGCCCGGTTTCTTGCCCGGCTTCTTGCCCGGTTTCTTGCCCGGCTTCTTGGCCGCGTTCTTGAGCTGCTTTTTGGCCAGCGGCGGTGCTAGCGTCGGCGTTAGCATCCTTGTGCTCGGCGGCAAAGATGTCGTCGGTTTGTGGCTTGGAGTGATTTGATTTCGATTGCTTATTTGTCATGCGGTGCCACTACTTATTAAGTTGTTGATAATTGCGCGCTTGGTCCGACCGCGGAAAACGCGACAACAAGAGCGCGCCAAACTCATCGCGTTTGTTATGGTTTCTTTGAGCGTGAGCTAATTGCACTTCTAGCCATAAATAACTTGCTGAAAGCTGAGGAAAATCAGCGCGTTGCGCGATAACCTCGGCAGCTTTGGGGTAATTGCCCTGAGCTAATAAAAAGGTCGCATAGCTTTCTAACATGGCGACGCTGCCGCCACTATGATTCAGCGCTAATTGATAATATTGGTCGGCTAATTGCCACTGCCCAGCTAGATTAGCACAGCGCGCTAAGTTCTCATATGTTCCTGCAACTTTAACGTAGCCAGGCTGGTCGATAGCCCGCTGAAATTGCTGTTCAGCTTCGGCAAAGCGCCCTTGGTTACAGAGTAACACGCCTAGGTTGTTGTAATTATTACCATCGGTAGGTTGCAGTTTGAGTGCTTGGCGGTAATAGGATTCGGCTTGCTGGGGATCTCGCACCTGTTGGTAGTAGAACGCAAGGCCCGTATAAACATCTGGATTATCAGGGGTATAGCTAAGGGCGCGCTCTAAATTGGCTTTGGCTTGTTCAAAGTTGCCGCTGCGCAAATACTGCAGACCAAGAGCTAAGCGTGTTTGCGCCGCTTCTTGCGCGTCAAATTGTTGAGCCGGCTGCGATTTGCCGTCTAGGGTTCGCTGACTCACGCAACCACTGGCCAAGGCCAGGCTGACGATCGCGATAAGCAGTGTGTACAGCTGTGTGCGCATGTAAATTCCCCCGTAAAGACAGCTATCTTAACCCGATTACCTTTCAGGTCAAGCAACAGCGCACGGTCGCGGGCTTATTTACAGCGCCTTGACATCGATGCCATCGCCACCGCGTTGGGCTTGCTGCTTTTTCAGAATCCGTTTGGTGCGGTCAATCACATCGCCCACTAACTGGCCGCATGCGGCATCAATATCATCGCCACGAGTACGACGGACGACGACGATGTAGCCTTTTTCCATCAGCACTTTAGCAAAACGGTCAATGCGTGAGTTGCTGGAGCGCCCGTAATCAGAGCCCGGGAATGGGTTAAATGGGATCAGGTTGATCTTGCTCGGGGTATCTTTCAATAACTCGGCAAGTTCCGCGGCCTGTTCCATCGAATCGTTGATGTGGTCGAGCATCACGTATTCGATGGTGATGTTTTTATTGGCTTTAGAGCCGTCGATGTAATCGCGGCTAGCTTTTAAAAACTCTTGAATATTGTACTTTTTATTGATGGGTACGATTTCGTTACGCAGCTCATCGTTGGGCGCATGCAAAGAAATCGCCAAGGCCACGTCGATTTGCTCTTTGAGCTTATATAAAGCCGGCACCACGCCCGAGGTACTCAGGGTGACGCGACGTTTGGACAAGCCAAAAGCGTTGTCGTCGAGCATCAGATCCATGGCTGGCACCACATTGGTCAGGTTGAGCAAGGGCTCGCCCATGCCCATCATCACCACGTTCGTCACGGCTTTCACGCCAGTATCGCCAAAGGCTCCTAGCAGTTTGTTCACCCGCCACACCTGGCCAATGATTTCGGCCACGCGCAAGTTCCGGTTGAACCCTTGCTGAGCCGTTGAGCAGAAAGTACATTCCAGCGCACAACCTACCTGCGAACTCACGCACAAAGTGGCGCGGTCACGATCTGGGATCCAAACCGTCTCCACGTCTTGGCCATCAAACAAGGTCATTGCGAACTTGATGGTGCCATCGGCAGACTGCTGCTGCAGCCGCACTTCAGGGGCACGCACCTCGGCAACTTGCTTAAGCTTTTCGCGCAACGCCTTGTTAAGGTTGGTCATTCGGTCAAAATCATCAATGCAGAAATGATACAACCACTTCATCACCTGATCAGCGCGAAATGGTTTTTCGCCCAATTCTTGAAAGAACTCACGCATTGCGGCGCGGTTCAAATCGAGCAAATTCACTTTTTTATCAACTGCATTCATTTAATTAAAACCTTAGTGCGATATTGGGTATTCGTAATTCGTGGTTCGTACGGTCACTGCGTTCACTGTTCGTCCGCTACGCTATTCGCGAACAGCGCAAAGCGCGGACGAACAGCGAAGCGTACGAATAACGATTAACGCTCTTACTATTAACGAGTACGAGCGCAGATTTCTTCGTCGCTGAAGAAGTACGCGATTTCACGTGCTGCTGATTCTACTGCGTCAGAACCGTGTACTGCGTTCTCATCGATAGATACAGCATAGTCTGCGCGCAAGGTACCTGCCAGTGCGTCAGCTGGGTTGGTAGCACCCATGATATCGCGGTGACGTTTAACCGCGTTGTCGCCTTCAAGTACTTGCACCATGATTGGGCCAGAGGTCATGAAATCTACCAACGCGCGGAAGAAAGGACGCTCTTTGTGTTCAGCGTAGAAGCCTTCTGCTTGCTCAGTGCTCAGGTGCATCATTTTAGCTGCAACGATACGGAAACCAGCAGTTTCGAAACGGTTGTAGATAGCGCCGATGACGTTTTTGCCAACAGCGTCTGGCTTGATAATTGATAAAGTGCGCTCTAAAGCCATGATTTTCTCCAATCAAGTTTAAAAGTTAAAGGGTCAAAATTTTAGTCGCGCGGATTATACATGAACGCCGCTGGCGCGGCTAGTGCGGGAGGAACTTGCGGACCCAGCTCCGGAGCTGGGTCCGCAAGTCTTTCAAGAGGAGGTGGTAAAATAGCTCATCGGTAATTCACGGCTGAGTGCAAAAAGCACGGCAGTGGCGGGATGTGGTTGCTGATGGGGATTGTTTGGTGATGGGTGAAACTGGGTGATTGGCTGCTTGTTGCGGCTGAATTTACGCTACTGGGGCGCTTACGGTTGTAGGTGGTTTGCGCCAATTACCGGCGCAGTTTGGCGGACATTAGGGCTAGTTAGTCACTTACACCTGCACTTTTTATCATTAGAATAAGGATGTTATCTATGCATGGTTTAGGACGAGTTTTGGTGGTTGGAGCGCTGGCTTTGGCTTTGCAAGGGCTGGCCAGCGGCACTGCGCAGGCACGTAGTTACGGTTATCGACCGGCGCCGCCACCTGCTCCCTCGTTTGATTTTCTGAGTGCCGGTTTTGCCAGTGGTAAATGGGGCGATGACTGGGCCAACGGCGCTATTGTGGGCGCATCTTTTATGTTGACCGATGCTTGGTTTGGCTACCTGAATGCGGACCGCGAGAGTCTGGATGACGCCTCGATGACGACCCTTAATGCGGGCTTGGGATACGCCCACAGTTACCGTCAGAACACCGTGATTTATGGCGGCTTTGGCTTTATTCAGGGGCGGATTGATTGGGGTGACCAAGCCGATGCTATCGGGGCGGTGACCGAGTCTGGCTACGAACTCAATGTTGGCGTGCGACATCGGGTGAATCAGCAGTTAGAGCTTGATGCGCGCTTTGGCCATGTGGATCTCGGCGCCGGAGACCAAAATTTGCGTTTGCTTGGGCGCTACTATGTGAATCAACGCTGGGCGGTGGAGCTCGGCTACACCTTTGTTAATTCCGACAGTGCTTTGGCGCAAGTCGGTTTCAGCTATCATTTTTAATTGGGTTTGATGTTCTCTGCCGGTTGCGGTCGTCAGCACGACGGCCGCAGTTTTAAGTTTAAGCTCAGTTATAAGTTGAAACGCAACTGTACTTGTAAGCCACCGAGGTGGCTAGGTCCCAACTGCATCTCCACGCCATACAAATGCGCCAGCTCGGCCGCAACCGTTAAGCCAATTCCACTACCCTGCACCGACATGTCATGACGTTTGCCTCTTGCTAAAGCTTGCTGGCACTGCTCGTTGGTCATGCCCGGGCCATCATCATCGATTTGTAGCAACAGCGTTGGTGGTGCTGCCGTGGCATCAGCCACGCCTTTAACGTTGCCAGTGACTGTGGCAGCGGTGGTGGTGGTAGAGATAGTTGCGCTGAAACTCAGTTGCTGATGGGAATATTTCAAGGCATTTTCTAACAGGTTGCCGACAATTTCTTGTAAATCCGGTGCTGCTACGGGTACGGCGATGGCGGCTAACTGCGGCTGGTCAAGCTGGCTGTAACTGAACTTGCGTTGGCGCTGCTTGGCCATGCTGGCGATGGCTGCGAGGATCGGCTGTAGCGCTGCTTGCAGATTCGCATGAGCCGCGAGCTGGTGAGTACCTACTGCGGCTGCGCGCGCTAAATGGTGCTGTACCACTTGGTCCATGCGGTGGATTTCTCGAGTGAATTCAGCAGCAAGCTGCGGCGGTAGTTCGGCTAGTTGGCTTTGCATCACCGCCAACGGCGTTTTGAGGCTATGGGCCAAATTCGCAGCGGCGGCACGGCTATGTTCAAGCAGCTTTTCATCGCGCTCAAGCACGTCGTTAAGTGCCTCAGCTAACGGCTTGAGCTCACTGCTTAGAGCGGCGCTATCGAGCCGCGATGAGGGACTTGCGGACCCAGCTCCGGAGCTGGGTCCGCAAGTTCCTCCATGGCGGAGCCGCTGCAGTTGGTGGCTGAGGCTGGCGAGGGGGGCGAGTACCCAGCGCAGTTGGACGGCGAGAAATAGTAGTAAGACGGCGGCTAGGCCGGCTAGCGCGAGCCACAACACTTGGTTAAAGGCAGCGACTTCGCGGTCGATTTCGGCCACGGGGCCGCCCACCATCACATGAATCGGCTGTTCGAGCTGAGCGAGCAAATAATCTCGTTCAGACACGCGTAAGGCTTGCTGCTGCGGGCCAATGCCGGGGCGCAAGATCAAGTTATTCACAACGCCATCTACGCTCGGTTGCAAGCGTTGGTCCCACAGCGATCGCGACAGCGCGAGGGTTTGTTCGGCACTGCTGATCTGCCAATACCACCCCGAATAAATCTCATGAAAGCGATGGTCACCTAACTTATCTTGAACTTCTAATTCGCCCATGGCGTTCACTTCTAAGGCAGCCACCAGCACGTTCTGCCAAGCCGTGAGGCGAGCATCAAACGAGGCGGTAACTGAGCGTTCGAAGGCATGACTGAGGGCCCATCCAGCGCTAGGCAGAGCTACCAACAGCAACACCAGGCCAGCGATTATCGTGCGCTGACGTATGCTGATGGGTGGTACCGTGCGAGTCGCTTTTGCCATGTTAATCAACCGCTGGGGCTTGCACGCGATAGCCTTGGCCACGAATGGTTTCGATAAAATCGCGGCCGAGTTTTTTGCGTAGCCGGGCGACTTGAACATCGATAACATTGGAGTCCGGCTCTTCGTCGCGGTCGTACACGTGGTCGTGTAACTCGGTGCGACTTACGATACGACCGCTGGCATGCATTAAGTAGCTGATCAGCTTGGTTTCTTGTGCGGTAAGCTTAACCGGCATGCCCTGCTTGCTGAGCTGATTGGTGAGGGTGTCGAAGACCACCTCACCAACGGTTAAATGTGGGTGAGCTTGGCCGTAACTGCGGCGGATAAGCGCCTTAACGCGCATTAATAATTCCGCCACCGCAAAAGGTTTCACCAGGTAGTCATCAGCGCCAGCATTAAAGCCGCTAGCTTTATCGGCCCACGTGCCGCGCGCGGTTAAGATCAGCGTAACTATGCCAATGCCAGCTTGACGCCAGCGTTGTAACCAATCGCTGCCTTGGCCGTCGGGGAGGCCCAAATCTAAGATCAGCAAATCAAACACTTCAGTGCTTAACAAATAGTCAGCCGCGGCGCCGGTACCGGCATGGTCGACGTTATAGCCGGCCTCGGTCAGCACCTTGGTGAGGTTTTGCGCTAATTTGATATCGTCTTCAACAATCAAAATTTTCATGCAAGTTACTCATAACCGATGGTTCCTAGCTGATGGTTCCTAGCCCATCATTCATGGCCCATCATTCATGGCCGATAACTCATGGCTGTTTGCTCATGGCTTTTAACTGACGCCCTTCTACGCTCATTAGCTCGCCGGTACGGGCGGCAAATTCAAACTCGGCCCGTTGCCCTTGGGGGCCGATCATCTCTATCTCGTAGACGAGCATACCATCATCGTCTTCTAATTCTATCTCCACGATTTCGCCGTCATAGCGCTCGCGTAAATACGCCAAGATCACTTCTAACGACACCACTTCGCCCGCTTGCACTTGTTGGTACAAACGTTGCTGTTGCTTGTTGTCGGGCCAGACGCCGGCGGGCGCAGCCAGAGCCGCTTGCAGGCCCCAACTAAGACTGGTGACAAAGATGAGATAAGATAACTTGTTCATGGCGCTAAGCTTACCCGAAAAACGGTTCACGAACATGAACCAAACATGAACGAGTGGTTCATACTAGGCTCATTGATAGGCTGATAAGATAGCTGCAACATCAACAAAGGAGTACCGACTATGTCAAACAAAAGCTTGGTAGTAAGTTTAGCAGCCGTATTACTAATGGGCACAACTGCCGTAGTTGCAGCTAACTCAGCGGTTACCGCCAACAGCCAAATGGAGCAGTTGCAAGCGCTTAAGAATTACGGCTATACCCATGTTAATGAGCTGGAGTGGGATGATCATCGCCCGCAACTGGAAGTGGAAGGTTGGCTAGCCGATAACTGTTTTGCCGAAGTGACGTTTCAGGGCGCAGGGGCCGCAGCTGAAGTGAAGCACGAGCGCAAAGAAAGCAAGATCGTACAGCCGTGGGGCCTGACCTTGACACAAGTTGAACAAGTGATGCAACAGGCGAATAGTCAAGGCATGGCGGTGTTTGAAGAGATCTCAATTGATGATAGCGGTCGTATTGAGATTGAAGGTGACAACGCCAACGGTCGTGAACTAGAGCTGCGTTTTCATATCCGCGAGCTGTAACTAACGCCCCCCCTCTGCAACGATAACAGCAACGATAACAAACGGGTGGCCACGTGCGTGTGGTCGCTCGTTTTTGTTGCAGTGGCTTGATCAGAGGCTTTACAAACTATGGCTGCAGGCGTAAAGTAACACCATCCAATACAGGCATCTAGACGTCTATTCGCAGGATGTCTTTTCGTTCTTTTGCGACGGAGTTTACAAGTTATGACGCAACAAATTACGTTAGGCGGCGGTTGTTTTTGGTGCCTCGAAGGCGCCTTCAAGCAAGTACGTGGGGTATTAAAGGTGCAGTCGGGTTATGCCGGCGGCCATAAAGCCGAACCTACCTACGAAGAAGTCTGCAAGGGCGATACCGGCCACGCTGAGGTGGTACAAATCACTTTTGAGCCGACCTCGCTGAGCGTGCGCGAGATTTATGAGATCTTTTTTGCACTGCATGACCCCACTCAGGTCAACCGTCAAGGTAACGATATTGGCAGCCAGTATCGTACCTCGATTTTCTATCAGACCGATGAGCAGCAGCGTTTGGCGCAAGAAATCATTGCGGAAATGGAGCGCGAGCAAACCTGGGATGCGCCTATTGTGACCACCGTTGAGCCGCTGGAAAAATTCTGGCCGGCCGAAGAATATCACGACAACTACGTGGAACGTAATCCTGAAAATGCCTACTGCCAAGCAGTGGTACATCCTAAGTTGGCGAAGTTTAAGCGGACTTTTGCTGAGAAACTTGACGGCTAATATTTGCGGTTAATATTTGCAGTTAATAAAAAAGGGCTTACCCGATGGGTAAGCCCTTTTTGCTTTCCAACCTATCTTCCTAGTTGTTTTCCAAGCCTTTATTTCTCAGTTACTTCAGCAAACGGCTTGGTTAAGCGCAGCGGGTCTGGCGTCCAGCTTGAGCTGCGCTGATAGGCTGCGGTTGGCACTTCAATCAAGCTAGCTGCATCAACCGGTACCGGTTCTTCACCGGTTTCGCTGGCTTTGTAATAAGTCATTCCACCTGCCATAAAGTACATTTTGCCTGGCTCAACGTAAATATTGTAAGGACCAGTACCGTACGGGAACTTACTACTTGATAGCAGCGCCATCACACCATTATCGTAGCTCGCCACAAATCGACGGAAGCTACCACCACATTGGTCTTGATAGCAGCTCTTACCAACTAAAATACTATTGCCATCAACATCTTCCCAGTTCCCAGATGGTAAGCTACGTGGCTCGATGCTAGCCGAGAGGCAGTCGTCCCACATATCACCACCCGGTGCGACTTCATCACACTCAATATCGACGATATAATAGTTACCATCGCTGCTGTATCGATAGCCACCACCACCAATGCGAGCGGTTAATGGCGTTAACGTACCCTCGCCATTAACGCCATCCCAGATGGTCTTATCGGCAATCATGTTGGTGGTATCCAAGCTGTGATCGATGCTAGGCATATTGTTGGTATTCCATAACTCGCCGCCGTTTTTAAGATGACGCTTGGTAAGCACAATTTGCGCATGCTCTTGGTCGTCTAACAGATACAAATCTTCAGCGTAGTAATTCATGTTTGGATCGTTATACGTGAGCGTTAACTTCGTTTTGTCTGGGCTTAACTCGTAGCTACCACCTTCGATCACGTCGCGATCAAAAGTACCGCTAAATTCAGACGTGGGGTAAAAACTATAAGCCATGCGGGTAAAGTAATACACATCGTCGGGCAAACCATCAAACGTCAAGTTATTGTAAGCGTAAAACTCACCGTAGTAGGCATATTCCGTTGGCGCTGATAGATCAAACGTGAGATCTTTAATCAAACTTTCAGCTCGCGTGTAGGTGTTGGTGTATGCACTCCCCTCGGGTGATACCGCAGGTAGTTCTAATTGCTCACCTTCGTATTCAAACGGAATAGGTGCCAACTCGAGTTCATACGATTCATAGATAGTCAGACTCGCACCCACCACACTTAACGGCATCGCTTCTAGATAACTACTCACAGTTAATGGCACACTGCCAGCGGTGGTTGAGCCTTCTTGGCTGGCTACAAATTTTGCTAGTAAATCAGCATCATAAAGATGGCCATAATTATTCACAAAGGAGTTTAATGGGATGAATCGGGCTGTTGTTTGCAACGGACCAAGCCACTTACCATTGACAAAAGGCACATGCTCTGACTCACCATCATAAAAGCCCTGTCTAAAGAGCGCGCCGTCTTCATCAATAGAGTAGCTGACATAGTTTTGGTGAGCATTATAACGGTGGTAATCGAAGAACAGCATGTAAGCACCAGCAAGCTCAGTCGGATCAAGGGCTGGTACTAATTCGCTATCGGCTGCAGTGGCAGCAATCATGGCTTGTAAATCACCGGCGGCATCGGCCTGTGCCAACAACATATTGTAGGCATCGGCATCGTTTAAAAAGTCAGCGATACTCGTGAAACCTTCCGGCAAACTATAATTTTCGTCATCGACTAAGAGTTTAATCAGTGCTGCCATCTCCATGGTTAAGTAACCATCAAGTTGCATCAGCAACTCATTGAAATTAGCCGCTGTGATCGGAGCATCCTGCGCCAATACTTCTAATTGCTGGTTGATGGCAGTGGTGACGTGGGTGATCACCACGTTGCTTGATTCTTCCGCCGACAACACGCGGTCATCTCCTGCGAGCGCCAGGAGTTCAGCCACTGTGGTTAACCGCGAGTTCAAAGTGACGTACTCTTGCTCACCGGCGCCGGTGGCAGTGATTTTAAGTACGGCATCGCTGCTTAAATCCAACAGTTCTAAATCTAAGCTGAAATAACCATCGGCATCGGCTGTGGTGGTGAACGTTTGCTCACCCACGGTTAAGGTGATGGTGGCATTGGCAATCGGCGAGTCAATAGCGCGACCTGCAATGGCAACCGTTTGCGCAACAATCACAGTAACGCTGCCGGTGCCTTCGGCCTCACCGTCGGTACCTGTGTAGGTGAAGGTATCGGTGCCAGCAAAACCTGCATCTGGGGTATAGACGATTTTGTTGTCGACAATTTCAGCGGTGCCATGCTCAGGCTCGGTCACGCTGGTGATTGCTAACGCCACGTCCAGTTCGCTGCTATCGTTTGCTAACACATCGATGGTAACGGCCGTATCGTTACTGGTGCTGGCACTATCATCGGCCGGGGTGTACAGCTCAAGATCTCGGCATTCGATGGTTAAGTCATCAATATCAGCGTTGGCGAAAGTAAAGCTGCTAGCTGAGGTAATGCTGCACGATTGCAAGGTAGGAATGGCGCTTAGCTCGACCGCTACTGTGTCACCACTATCGAATTCGTTGGTGAATTCGAAGCTTCCGTCGGCGCTTATGGTCAGGGTCTCATCAGCGGCGGTAACGCCTAGTTCGCCGTTAAGTCCACTCACGCTGCCGGCCAGAGTAAAGGGGCCTTGCTCTTCAAGAATGGGTGGATCGACATCATCGCTACTACTGCCGCCACAGGCGGTAAGCAGTGAGATACAGATAAGCGATAGTGCGAATTGATTGTTTTTTTTCATTTTGCATTCCTATTGCTGGATTAATAACTGTTGTTCGTTGCTTACTATGTAGCCATGTTAACAAGCTGTAAACTAATTAATTACAAATAATTATATACCGCGTAGTAAATCCAGTTTTGCTGCTAGTTATAGCGACATTTGCCATCTTCACTAAGTGATTGATTTTATCGAAGCTGATTAAAAAACAAGCAAACCTGTCGGTTTTCTCGAACTCTTCAATCGATCTTTTCATGAGCTTGAACACTTACATACATACACGAATGTATGTAAAATAGAGGCATTCTTAGTCCTTGCTGTCATTGTCTGTTATGAAGAATTTAACCTCATGAATAAAACAAGAAAAATTCTATATAGTCTACTTTTGTTGGCGGTCTTTGCCAGTACTATGATCCTTCCCAAAAGTTATGCCGATGAGCTACATGCGGCAGTCAGTTATTCAGCCAGCGATATTGATGGCTTACGTCTCGGTTACCGCTGGACTGATGCTTGGCAGCCGTTGCCAGCCAGCTGGTTAGCTGCGATAGGGTCGCCTCGGGTTCACTATGAGGCAGCCATCAACAGTTGGAAAAACACGCAAGAATCAAGCGAGCGCATCAATGCCCTCACCTTCAGCCCGGTATTGCAATGGCGATTAACCGATTGGAAACAGCCACTGTATCTAGAAGCTGGCATTGGCGTGTCGCTATTTGATGAGCAGCAGTTGGCGGGCCGTGAGCTTTCAATTTCATTCCAATTTGAAGATCGGATTGGTTTAAGTTGGGAATACAACCAAGAATCTAAAGCCCGGGTAAGTTTGGGCTACTCTCATTATTCGCAAGCGGATTTGGCGAAACCCAATGATGGCTTAGACTTATGGGTGCTCAGCTGGCATGTGCCGTTGTAGCTTGCTGGTGCTTGCAGCCCTACAAAGATAACGCCGCCCATGGTATCGAACCTATTCAAGCATACTATGAGCGGCGCCAGTGCCGTTACAGCCCATACTCCGCTGGGTCGACATACTTAAACAAGTGCAAACCAAAGGAATCATTCACCCGGGTGCCGAACGGCCGCACCGCAGGGCCATACTCCTCGGTACCAGCTGGGCTTTCGTCATGAAGATAGACCGCCACCAATTGTCGTTCGGGACTTACTCCGACTACTTGCCACAACTCACCACCGCAGCGGCCGTTAACACAATCGCCATTAAATAGCACCCGTGGCTGCTGATCAGGTAACTCGGGATCTTGATAACTGTGCCAGGTATCGCCCATGTCACTTGGAACTAGCTCGGCTTTAGTACAGGTAAGATCGTCGGTTGCTTCGGCGCACATCACACTGATGAATGGCGCATGATTATCTGCTCCCAATAAATAGACCTCTAGAAAACTGGCTTGCTGCTCTAGAGGGGCTATATTTCCATCCTCATCTGTAACTAAAAAAGTATGTTTAAAGAGTAACTTGCCTTGCAGGGCTGCCACGCTATCAAGATTTTGCACCGCAGGCCAATAAACATCTACCGTAGGTTGCCAGATAGTGCCATCAGCCAGTTGCTGGGTTTCAGTAATAAAAACTTTCGGTAAGCTTGGATCATCACTGATATACCTTAATTGGTAGCTCACCGCAGACACGCTTGGGTCATCAAATTGTAGCGAGAGGATGGTTTTATCGGCATTCAGTTGATAGGTCCCCGAGTCTAAATGGCGACGGGTAAAGCTACCTGCGAACTCTGTTTGTGGATGGAAGGTTGCCAATAATGGGGAATACAGCAGCTCGCCAGCATCTGCAAGGGGGTCTTCGTTATTGTTGTACTCCCAAAACACACCTGGTATGACAAACTGACTTCCCTCGCTGATGTCGAAGGTTCGCGCTGATGCAAACATCGCCGTTGCTACGCCGTGCTCGATATAGGTGGTAGGGGGATTTACGGTTAATCGTGGTAGTTCGTAAGACACCCCCTGATAAGTGAACGGAATAGGTTTGAATTCACTCAGTACCTCAAACACCGCATAGATATGCCCGTTCTGGTATGACACAGGGCGGATTTCAACTCGGTCATCATCGATATCCTCAAGTGGTGTTTGCGGATCTAAGCTTGCTACGCTCTGCACAAACAAGTCGAACAAGGCCGGATCGTACTGATGAGCATGGTCGTTGATAAAGTTGGCAATGGTTCGGCTTACGTCAAAGCCAGCATACCTGAGCGTCCAGCCATTGCTCGTCCAATCAGCAAACCAGCCATCTGTGGGGAAATAGGTGAGGCGCTGGTGCTCATCGATGAAATAATAGAAGCCATTAAAATCAAAACCTTCATCTTGGCTACTTGCCATACGTACGTAGGTATCAGCCAAGTGGTTGATCTTATCCATCGGGATGGTGGGTGCAGTCATTAAAGATGCAGTGAGGGCAGGACCAAAATCATTGTGTTGTTTCGCCTGGGTCAATACTTCCGTTAACGCCTCAGAATCCGTGAAATACATGTACCAGGATGAATATTCGGGTGGCAGCGGGTAGTCTGGATGGGTACATAATAAATAAATTAACCCGGCTAGCTCGCTTAGTTGAGTGATATCAGAGTTATTCAGGGCGGTAGTGAGTTGCTGCAACGTATAGCTACTAGAGAAATCACTGGCCTGATAATACTGCTTAACCTGCATGCTTAGTGCGGTGCTCAACGGCGTGATAGCGAGCCCCGGCAATAGCTCTTGGTTCAAGGTCGCGCCGGTAATGCTAGCGGCAGAATCGGCAAGCGTAACCTTGCCGGTGACGGCTTGTTGAAAGAGTTCGCTGATGGGAGCCAGCCCGGAAGCTAACTGTAAGGTCTGCCCCGCATGCGGGGCAGCGGTAAAACTAACTACCACTTCGACCATCTCTGTGGTCGCCAACTCGTTTGGCATACCGCCGTCATTGGCATCTGCCGTGCTTGGCAGGTAACCAATCGATAACTGATAATTACCCTGGGCATCGGCATAGCTACTAAAGCGACGACCATCGATTATGCTGCTGACTTCAACCGGTGCAGACCCAGCCGTAGCCAAATTAGCTGGGCTAACAGTACCGCTCAATTGCAGGCTATCGAGCAAGGTTAAGGTGACTTTGGCGCTTACTTGTTCAGTGCCATCGCTCACTTGGTACCAGATTTCTTCAACGCCAACAAAGTCGGCAGCTGGCGTGTAGTGTAACTGGCCATCGATAATCGCCACGGCACCCTGCAGCTCTTGCTCTGGTGCTGGGCCCGCTGCGACAAGGGTTAACTCGGCATCGCGTTTACTGCTGTCGTTAGCAAGCACATCTAACGATAACGGCTGTTGAAATAAAATGTCAGCGCTATCGCTGCTGGCATGGATAAGTTCACCACTGCCATCGCCGCTGTTACCGCTGCTGGTTTCATCTTCTGCACTACTGCAACCTGTCAAAATACCGACCCCGATTAAAATCGCCAGCAAGAATGTTGCTTTATTCATTCGCCACTCCGTTTGTTTTAGTCTCTACTAGCTGAGCTAACTGCCGCTCCAACGGCGTTTGCGCTAAACCAGGCAAGCCCAAGGTTATGCTTAACTGAGATGGCAAGGTGCCAGCATCCTTGCTAGCTAGTGATTCTCGTCCTTGCTCTGCAGTTACCGCAACAGAAGCTGTACTTTTACTAACTTTGCTAAGGGGGTCAAAAGGATGTAAGCCATGCCGCGGTGCACCCATGAGTGCCGCGACAAGTGCTGAAGTGGGGTTGAATAAGCTCATGGCAGCTGCCCATAAATAGCAGGCAGAGCTAGGCTTAGCTGAGGTTTGGCTACTGCGAATGCGGCTTACTGACACTGGTGAACGGACAAACGACGGGGACAAAAAAAGCGCCATAACCAGCCGATAACGACCACCTATGTGCGCTTTTTCAGCAGCTGCTATCAGCCGCTATTTATCTTCGAGCAATTATCTGCCGCTGGTATCCGCCGCCAGCTTTCTGCCGTCAGCTTTCTGCCGTCAGTTAATGATTTTCTTTGGCGTGGTTGATGCTGTATTTGGGGATCTCGACCACTAAGTCTTCGCCGTGCACTCGTGCTTGGCAGCTTAACCGCGACTCTGGCTCTAGGCCCCAGGCTTTGTCGAGCATGTCATCTTCGTTTTCTTCGATATCATCTAACGAGTCGTAGCCTTCGCGCACGTACACGTGGCAGGTGGTGCAAGCACCGACTTTTTCGCAGGCATGTTCTATGCCGATACCATTGCGCAGCGCTACGTCTAACACGCTTTCGCCTTCGCTAGCTTCAACTGCAGCGCCTTCTGGACACAGCTCGTGGTGCGGTAAAAAAATAATTTTCGGCATACTGGTTAAACCTCAATTTCGTTATTAACTACTAGCTATTAGATATTAGCTATTAGAGACTCACAGCTCGGTGGCCTTTTTGCCCGAGAGCGCTTTGCGAATACTAGCATCCATACGACGGGCAGCAAATTCATCACTGGCTTTGTCGACCGCAGCAATGGCTTGTTCAATGGCCGCAGTGTCGGTGCCGTGGCGGGCTTCACGTAAGACGGCCATGGCGCTATCCAAGGTGGCGCGTTCGCTAGCTTCGAGCAACTCAGCATCGGCGGCTAGCGCACTGGTAAGTGCTTCCAACACACGGTCTGCTTCTACTTGTTGCTCGCGCAACATGCGTGCGGCCATGTCTTCTTTGGCGTTGCTCATCGAGGCCTGAATCATTTTAGTGATATCGTCATCGCCTAAACCGTACGAAGGTTTCACCTGAATCGATGCGCTGACGCCCGTGGATTTTTCCATTGCAGTAACGTTCAACAAACCATCAGCGTCCACTTGGAAAGTTACGCGTATGTGCGCAGCACCAGCGGCCATCGGCGGGATGTCGGTGAGCACAAAGCGGGCCAGACTGCGACAATCATCAACCAGCTCGCGTTCGCCTTGCACCACATGAATCATCATCGCGGTTTGGCCGTCTTTAAAGGTGGTAAATTCTTGTGCTTTAGCGACCGGGATGGTGGTATTACGGCTGATGACCTTCTCGACCAAGCCTCCCATGGTTTCTAGGCCAAGAGATAACGGAATCACATCCAACAGCAACATGTCAGAATCGGGCTTATTGCCGGCTAAAATATCTGCTTGAATAGCCGCACCGATAGCCACCACTTGGTCAGGATCGATGGAGGTGAGCGGCTCGCGGGCAAAATACTCACCTACGGCTGTGCGTATTCGTGGTACGCGGGTTGAACCACCTACCATCACCACTTCTTGGATCTCATCTGCACTCACGCCAGCATCTTTCAGAGCGCGGCGACAGGTGGTCAAAGTTCGCCGCACCAGCGGCTCAATCAATTCGTTAAATTGGTCACGGGTTAGCGTCAGCTGTTGGCTCGCAGCGGCGCTGCTAGCCTCAGTTTCAGCTTGCACCTGCACGGTGCCGGCGGCTGGCGAATCGGCTTCGGCCTGCCACGTGAGCGTCACTTGTTGGTGCTCGGTAAGCTGTTCTTTCGCGGCTTTGGCGGCATTGATCAGCTCGCGCTCCGTGCGCGCATCTACCGCACTCGGCAATTGCCATTGCTGTTTTAACCACTGCACTAGCAACTGATCAAAATCATCGCCGCCTAAGGCGCTGTCACCATGGGTGGCCAACACTTCAAAGACGCCGCCTTGCAGACGTAAAATCGATAAATCGAAGGTACCACCGCCTAAATCGTACACGGCGATCAGGCCTTCGCGACCGGTATCTAAGCCATAAGCGACTGCGGCAGCGGTGGGTTCATTAAGCAAACGTAGCACGTTTAAGCCAGCCAGTTGCGCAGCATCTTTGGTGCTCTGGCGCTGAGCATCATCAAAGTAGGCAGGCACGGTGATAACGACGCCCGTTAACTCGCCGCCAAGAGAGGCTTCAGCGCGCGCAGCTAAGCTGCGTAAGATATCCGCTGATACCTCTACGGCGTTTCTCTCACCGGCAGCGGTGTGGAAAACCGGGACACCGTTGTCCGTTTCGCTCATGCGATAGGGTAAGTTACTGAAATTTTTCTGAACATCAGCGATGGTACGACCAATAAAGCGCTTCACCGAGACGATGGTGTTTTCAGTAGCGATGGCCTTGTCTTGGTGCTTGGCTATAGCGTCATAACCGGTAGCAATGGTGTCGGCGCCGTAATACACCACCGATGGTAAAATCGCACGCCCGTGCTCGTCGACTAATACTTTAGCAGTGCCACTACGGACACTAGCCACCAATGAATTGGTGGTACCTAAATCGATACCAGCGGCGAGCCGATGCTGATGCGGTGCCGTGCTTTGGCCGGGTTCCGCAATTTGTAATAATGCCATGGGGCAACCTCAAATTCGTTTATCGTTATTCGCTTTTTTCTTCTAGCTCGTGTTCTAATTTTAACATGAACTTAAGCTTGCGAATGCTGTTGGCAGCGGCCTCATTCTGTTCGGCGTTAATCTGCTGCTCTAGCTCGGATTGTAAATCTCGACTTTCTACTGCTAAGTCGCGCAGGGCCGCGTCAATTTCTTCCCAATCGTTAAGCTCAGCGATACGCTCGCGCCATTCCATTTGCGCCATTAAAAACCCAGGATCTTGTAGGGTCGTTTGCTCGTGCGCTAGATCTAGCCCGCGCAGTTGCAGGATATACTCGGCCCGTAGCAGCGGGTTACGCAGGGTTTGATAGGCATCATTTAATTGTGCCGTGCGCTGCACCGCTAGCAATTTGTCACGTTGACTACCATTGGCAAAGCGGTCTGGATGCAGGGTTTGTTGCAACTTACGATAGCGCTGTTGCAAATCCGCCGCATCAAGATTGAATGCGGCGGGTAAATCAAATAGCTCAAAATGGTTCATGGTTACGCTTAACCTTTTACCGAACATGGGGGCAGCCGCTAGTGGCTACCCGGCACTAAGGTGGGTTAGACGTTGAAGCTTTCGCCGCAACCACACTCACCTTTAGCATTGGGATTACGGAACTCGAAGCCTTCGTTGAGGCCTTCTTTAACGAAGTCGATTTCAGTGCCATCTAAGTACACTAAACTCTTGCCGTCAATAATGATATTCACGCCTTTATCTTCGATAACTGTGTCGCTGTCTTCTATCGAGTCAACGAATTCCATCACGTACGCGAGGCCCGAGCAGCCGGTGGTCTTCACACCTAACCGGATGCCTACGCCTTTACCTCGTTGTTCCAGAAACGTACGGGCGCGTTGCGCCGCCGCTTCGCTCATGCTAATTGCCATGCTTGAACCTACTTATTAATTTGCGTGTTTCTTTTTGTAATCTTCGATTGCCGCTTTAATGGCGTCTTCGGCCAAAATAGAACAATGGATTTTTACCGGTGGCAACGCTAACTCTTCAGCAATTTGGGTGTTCTTTAACTGGGCTGCTTCTTCAATTGATTTGCCTTTCACCCACTCAGTGACGAGCGAGCTAGAGGCAATGGCTGAGCCACAACCGTAGGTTTTGAACTTAGCGTCTTCAATGATGCCGTTATCGTTAATTTTTAACTGTAACTTCATCACGTCACCACACGCCGGAGCGCCGACCATGCCGGTCGCAATAGAGGGATCGTTTTTGTCAAACGCACCTACGTTGCGCGGATTTTCATAATGGTCGATTACTTTTTCACTGTATGCCATAACTTGTTACCTCTGTTAGTGTGCCGCCCATTCAACCGAGTTCAAATCAACTCCGTCTTTAAACATTTCCCAAAGGGGCGACATGTCGCGCAAGCGACCAATTGATTTATTAATTTGCTCAATGGCGTGGTCAACTTCTTCTTCAGTGGTAAAACGACCGAAGCTGAAACGAATTGAGCTGTGCGCTAATTCATCGTTACGCCCTAGCGCACGTAATACATACGACGGCTCTAAGCTGGCTGAGGTACAAGCTGAACCTGATGATACGGCCAGATCTTTGAGCGCCATGATCAAGCTTTCGCCTTCAACAAAGTTAAAGCTGATGTTGAAGATGTGTGGCACGCCCTGTTCTTGGCTACCGTTGATGTACACTTCTTCGATATCTTTCACGCCGTTCCATAACCGCTCGTGCAGTTGTTGGAAACGCTTATACTCAGCTGCCATTTCTTCTTTGGCAATGCGAGCTGCTTCACCAAAACCTACGATTTGGTGCGTTGGCAAGGTGCCTGAACGCATGCCGCGCTCGTGGCCGCCACCATGCATTTGTGCATTTAAACGAACCCGTGGCTTACGGCGCACATACAAGGCGCCGATACCTTTCGGACCGTACATTTTGTGGGCCGAGAAGCTCATTAAATCGACCGGCAAACGCTCTAAATCGATATCGATTTTGCCAGCACTTTGGGCAGCATCGACATGGAAAATAGTTTTGTTCGCGCGGCACAAGTTACCGATGGTTTCGATGTCTTGAATCACGCCGGTTTCGTTGTTCACGTGCATCACGCTAACCAACACTGTGTCTTCGCGTAAAGCTGCTTTGAACACATCAAGGTCTAACAAACCGTCTTCTTTAACGTCTAGATAAGTAACTTCAAAGCCTTCGCGTTCCATTTGACGCGCAGTGTCTAGCACAGCTTTGTGTTCGGTTTTCACGGTGATGATGTGCTTACCTTTTTTGCTGTAGAACTCAGCAGCACCTTTAATGGCCAGGTTATCTGATTCAGTTGCACCTGAGGTGAACACGATCTCGCGTGGATCTGCGTTGACTAATTCAGCAATCTGATTACGCGCAATATCTACCGCTTCTTCAGCTTGCCAGCCGAACCGGTGCGAACGTGATGCAGGGTTACCAAACTGCCCGTCTGGCGTTAAAAACTGCATCATTTTCTCGGCTACCCGAGGGTCGACCGGGGTGGTTGCTGCGTAATCGAAATAAATCGGTAATCTCATCAGTGCTACTCCTTGGTTGCCATACAGCAAGCCGCTAAGGCTTATTGGCTTTGCAATGCAATGTTGTATTCGCGCTTTTTCTGCTCGCTCACCATCGCTGTTTGACGCTGAGCAACGCGGTTAATATCTTCTTGGGTGACCAGCTCGGCTAAGGTGATGCTGGTTAGAAAGTCTTCTATCCGTTCACTTAAGCCTGTCCAGAGCGAGTGGGTTAAGCAACGACTCCCACTTTGGCAGCCCCCTTTCCCCTGACAGCGCGTGGCATCGATGCTTTCATCAACGGCTTGAATCACCGCACTGATGGAAATATCGCACGGCTCTTGGCCCAATCGATAGCCACCACCAGGCCCACGCACACTGCTAACTAAGCCTTGTTTACGCAAGCGCGAGAATAATTGTTCAAGATAGCTCAGAGAAATGCCTTGGCGCTCAGAAATATCCGCCAAAGACACAGGTCCGTGAGCTGTATGCAAAGCTACGTCGAGCATTGCGGTGACCGCGTAGCGGCCTTTTGAGGTTAAGCGCATAGCCTTTCTGCCTCCTGTAAATTCTGGAAGCAATTTTGTCATACCCGAGTATTTTAGTCAAGTATTCAACAGGCCATTATCGGCACCGCCAGCAGGGCCCCAATAACAGCCGTGACGTTACTTCATTTTCTTATCGACCGAGGTCAAAATGCCGCGCAAAATGTTTAGTTCGGCCGCCTCAGGACGAGCACGGGTAAACAGCCGCCGCAACTTCGCCATCACTTGGCCAGGATGCTGCTTAATAATAAAGCCGGTAGCTGAAAGGGTCTGTTCTAGGTGCGTGTAAAAGCGCTCTAAATCCTCAACTAACGGGTATTCTGCAACTTCTGCGGCAGGGTCCGTTGCTGCTTGCTGGCCTTCTAAAAACTGCATGCGAATTTCGTAGGCCAGGGTTTGCACGGCCATGGCCAAATTCAGTGAGCTGTAATCTGGATTAGAAGGAATATGCACATGGTGAGTACACTGCTGCAGCTCTTCGTTAGTTAAACCACTACTCTCGCGCCCAAACACCAGCGCAACAGGGTAGTTAGGCGCTTCTTGCAGCACTTGCGTGGCAGTTTGGCGCGGGCCTAACAACGGCCAGTCGAGCGTACGGTTACGTGCGCTGGTACCTACCACTAGCCCACAATCGCTAATGGCTTCAGCTAAGCTGCCAACAATCTTGGCGTTAAACAGCACATCGGTCGCACCAGCGGCTAGCGCCGATGCTTGGCTATCCGGCGCTTGCACCGGATCAACCAACGTCAGCTGCGTAAGCCCCATAGTCTTCATGGCACGAGCAACCGAGCCGATGTTACCGGTGTGGCTGGTGTTGACTAACACAATCCGAATGTTATTTAGCATGGTTTTAAACCCCAACTTCGATATTAGCTATTAGCTGTTAGCTATTGGATATTAGGTAGCGCCGGAGCGGCGCTAATGTCTAACGTCTAATATCGTGTTTGCTTGCCTATCGAAGTGACTCAGGTAAATGCGGACGCGCTTTGGTCAATAAGTGCTGTACCACTTTCGGGTTGCCAGCAACGGTATGACCGCTGGTCATAAAGCTATGGCCACCAGCAAAGTCGGCTACGAGACCACCCGCTTCACGCACAATCAGTTGTCCGGCAGCGATGTCCCATGGCTTCAAGCTGAATTCCCAGAAACCATCGATACGGCCTGCGGCAACATAAGCTAAATCAAGCGCTGCGGCACCATTGCGACGCATATCACCCACGTGCTCAAACAAGGCTGCGAATACCGCTAAGTATTCTTTGGTCATGTCTTTGCGTTTGAATGGGAAGCCGGTAGCTAATAACGCACCGTTAAGGTCGCGCTGAGCTTTAACGCGTAACCGTTTGCCGTTTAGCTGTGCACCCGCACCTTTGGTGGCGGTAAAGAGTTCTTCGCGCAGCGGATCGTAAACCACGGCAACTTGTACCTGGCCTTTGTAGCTGTATGCGATAGAGATAGCGAAGTGAGGGATACCGCGCAAGTAATTGGTGGTGCCATCTAATGGATCAATAATCCATTGATGATCAGCATCTTTACCCATCACTTCTCCGCTTTCTTCAGCTAAGAATGAGTGATCTGGGTAGGCCTTTTGAATGGTGCGAATGATGGCACTTTCAGCGGCTTTGTCTAACTCAGTTACAAAGTCGTTCTGACTTTTAACTTCTACGTTGAGGTCAACTTCTACGCCGAAGTTTTTAACTAAGATTTTGCCGGCGGCACGCGCTGCGCGCACACCGATGTTTAACATGGGATGCATACCAAATTACCTGTGCTGTAAAAGAACGATTGTGGCCGCGGATTATACGTGGATTTGGGGTTTAAGACAAGAGCGCTATTGGCTATTAGACGTTAGCTATTAGTAAAGGCGAGTGCGTGGACGCCACCAATATCTAATATCTAACAGCTAACGGCGTCTTTGCTTCTACCTGTTCACATTTTCAGCAAGCCGTGTTATAAAAATGCTGCGCTACAAGTACAAGAGTACGATTCTTGTGCGAACTATTAGAACAACAACCAACAGAAAAGCCGGAGTGTCCCATGGATCATTCACAAGAGCTACAGCAAGTTGAATGTAAGTCTAGTAAACGCAGTGCCCCTCGCAAATGGCGAGAAATCGAAATGTTGAAGGATAAGTATCGGTTACGCGATGAGCTTCGTGACATTGATTTCGATTTCGACGCCGATCTCGATGAATTGTAAGTAAAAGCAAAGGCGCTATTGGTCATTAGTCATTGGATATTGGTGCCGCCCGTGCACCAGCCTTTGCTTTTGCCAATAGCTAATGTCTAACAGCTAATAGCGCTCTTGCCTTTGCCTAAGCAAATAACTCGGCCCCGGAGCGGTTGAGGAGTTTTGCTGTGGTGGCAAAATGCCCTGCTGTGAAAAAACCTCGATGCGCTGATAACGGCGACGGATGAACGGTTTGCAGAATGGTGTGGCGCGAGTCATCTATGAGCGCAGCCTTCTTCTGTGCGTGGGCGCCCCACAACATGAATACTACTCCTTCGCGTTGCGCTGATACGGCCTGAATAGCGGCATCGGTGAAGTTTTCCCAGCCCCACTTGGCATGGGAGTGTGCTTTGCCATGCTCGACGGTGAGTACGGTATTTAGCAATAAGATTCCACGTTTGGCCCAGCCTTCTAAGTTGCCGCTGGTGGGTATTTGATAGTCGGCAAAATCATGTTTGATAGCTTTATAAATGTTACGTAGCGACGGTGGTATGGCGACGCCGTCGGCCACAGAAAAGGCTAAACCATGGGCTTGGCCAGGTCCGTGATACGGGTCTTGTCCGATAATGACCACTTGTACTTGGCTCAATGGCGTGAGCTCAAAAGCGCGCAACACTTGCGCTGCGGGCGGATAAACGAGGTTCTGTTGACGCGCTGCCTGTACCCGTTGTTGCAACGGAGGCCAATAGGCTTGCTGTTGTTGTTGCGCTAACCAAGGTTGCCAATCGTTGTCTAACGTAAGCTGCATAAGCCTTCCCTTTACTCTTTATTAGTAGTTATCGCACGTCATTATACGTAATTTAAATTGCAATTAACTGACTATTTTTCTTGTCTAACTGGCTATAATAAGGGCCACAGCAAGCCGAAGACTTATCGAATCACGACAACTAATGAGGACGCTATGACAGCTTCTGCACAACAGCAACCCAACTACCCGCCCTTAAGTGTCTTTGTAATAACCTTGAACGAGGCTGAACACTTAGACGAGGTTCTTAGCAGTGTGGCTGGGGCCGATGAGATTGTAGTGGTGGATTCCGGCTCGACCGATGCGACCTTAGAAATTGCCAAGCGTCACGGGGCGCGTATTGTCCACAATGATTGGCCTGGCTACTCCAAGCAAAAAGCTTTTGCTATTACCCAATGCAGCCACAACTGGATTTTGAACTTAGATGGCGATGAGGTGATGCCAGAGGGTGGCTTGCAGATGATTCGCGAACGGATTGCGCAGGGCGATATCAATGGCATTTGGATTCATCATGATGACATTTTTATGGGGCATAGTTTGAAAAAGGCGCGCCATCATAAGTATCGGCGGGTGTATCGTCGTGATAAGAGCAAGATGGATACCAGTGTGATTGTGCATGAGCACATTGAGGTAGAAGAGCCGACTGCCTATTTGCCGATTTATTTAAAGCATTACGGTTACGATACCGCGCACGGCTATATGGACAAGCTGAATAAATACTCGTTGCTAAAAGCCAAGCAACGGCTGGAGCAAGGCCGGCCCTGTAGTTTGCCGCGTTTGCTGCTGATTTTTCCGTTGATGTTTTTAAAGTTTTATCTAGGTCGACAAATGATTTGGTCGGGTTGGCGTGGCTTTATCAAAGCCAATATCGATGCCTTTCATTTTTTCTTAACCGAGGCCAAGCTCTACGAGATGGCGTACCGCGCGAAGCGTGAACAAAACCCAAAAAAGTAACAAACCGTTAGAGAAATAACCCTATGCAGCAGTCGTTATCCGCACAGATTTTAGTGATTAATCTTAAGCATTCTACCGATAGATGGTTGAACGTGAGTAAGCAACTTGACCAATTAGGCATGCCCTATACCCGCATCGATGCGGTATGGGGCAAAGAGCTTACTCAGGAGCAACTATCGGCCGTCATCGATACCTCACGTAGTCAGCGCGAGTTTCATTATCAGTTAACGGCTGGTGAAATTGCCTGTTATTTATCGCACCTCAAGGCTTGGCAATACATTGTTGACCATCAACTTGATTATGCCGTGGTGCTAGAAGACGATGTTTGTTTTAGTTCGGACTTCAAAGACATCCATGAGGCTATTGCAGCAGTGTCTGAGCCGTGGCACGTGTTAAAACTTGCCGCTCCGTTTAAGCAACAGCCCGCTATTACAACCCGTGCTATCAAGCAGTTTGATTTGGTGCGCTATCGTAAACCACCGATTGGTGCTTGTGCACAAGTCATCAGCTTGGCCGGAGCCAAACGGCTATTAGCCCAACGCCCACCTTTATTTCGCCCAATTGATGTAGATATACAGTGGCAGCATGAACTGGGGTTACAGGTTTATGGATTATTACCGTACACGGTAGACAATACTCACACCCATGGCAGCGATATTAAGTCTGTAGCCGATCGGCGTCAGGTGAAACGTCACCCATGGCGACGATTAAAACATCAGCTGCTGCTTTACTTAGATGGTCGTAAAGCAACAGCCGAGTTTGAGCACACTAATTAGCGCTTGGCTGGTGTTGCTCGAACCAATGCAGGATGTACGCTACTTTGGCCATTAGATTCGAGGGTCTGGCGTAGATGCCGTGAGGAGCATCTGGCACCCGCACCATGGCAGTTTCGACACCGGCTAATTTCAGCGCTTGGTAATATTGCTCAGATTCTGAAATCGGGGTGCGATGGTCGGCTTCACCGGTTAGCAACATGGTAGGCGTGGTCACGTTACCGACATAGCTGATAGGTGAATACTTCATGTAGTGCTCTTGGTGCTCCCAGGGCTTACCAGGGAACCAATACTTGCTGAAATAGTTATACATATCAGCAGTTAACACAAAGCTGTACCAGTTGATAACAGGTTTAGCTACTACTGCCGCAGCAAAGCGATCCGTATGCCCGACAATCCATGCGGTGAGCACTCCGCCACCGCTACCACCGGTAACGTATAAACGTTGCTCATCGATAAAGCCTTTGCTGATCAGTGCATCCACACCATCCATGAGATCGTTATAATCATGGCTTGGGTAATTGTGGTGAATTTCTTGGGCAAACTTTTCGCCATAGCTGGTGCTACCGCGCGGGTTGGTATAAAGCACCACGTAACCTTGCGCCGCCATTAACTGAATTTCTGCGGCAAAAGACCCTGCATAAGCTGTATGTGGGCCGCCATGAATTTCCAGAATCAGCGGGTATTTCTTGGTTGGGTCAAAATTTGGCGGATAGGCAATCCAACCTTGGATTTTATTATCATCGACGCTGCTGTCGTACCAAATTTCTTCGATACGCGCCAAGGTTTTATGGTTCAATAAGTCATCGTTGAGCGCCGTCAGTTTACGAGTGATTTTACTGGTTTGTAGCACTAAATCGGCAGGCCGATTGGCGCTCGCTAGGGTATAGACTAAATCACCGCTGCTGCTGACATCGAATTGACCGCCGCTATAGGGCCGTGAATAGCTTAAGCCTCCCATGCTATCACTGAGCACGCGGCGTTTGCCGTTGAGATTCTGATAGGCAATATGGCCCTTACCTTCGCGATCGTAGGCAAAATACAAGCCACGGCTATCATCGGCCCACTTCACCTGCCCTACGCTATAATCAAAATCTTGAGTTAACAGCTTAGGTGACTGGCCAGAAAGGTCCATCACGTATAGATGAGTGAGCTGATAGCTCTTGTAGGTATCATCGTAGCCTAACCAAGCTAACTTTTTGCCATCGGGGCTTATCACCGGTGAATGATCGGGCCCTTGACGATCGGTCAGTTGTTGAATATCACCGGTTGCTAGGGTGAGCTGATAGAGCTCAGAGTTATTGGGTTGCTCGAACGCATCAGCATGAGAATTAGCGGAAAAGATCAACTGCTTGGCATCGGCGCTCCACGCCAACGCGCCACCATGGTTGTAATCACCAAAGGTTAACTGTCGAGGTGACCCTCCGGTAGTAGGTACCACATAAATTTGGCTGTAACCATCTGGAGTGTAGCCAGCTCCGTCGGCGCGATAATTATCTTTATCGATGTAACGCGGTGGCTCAGCCCAATTAGCGCCTTGCGGCTTGCCCGGTAGGCTTACCGGCGCAGCTTTGTGCTGCGGCGTGAACATAGTAAAGGCCAACCATTTACCATCCGGTGACCAAGATAGGTTACTAGGGCTGCTGGTTAGGCGGGTAATAGGTGCATGCTCGCGAGTATCGGTCCAGTACAAGTGAATTTGATTGCTGCCTGAGCGATTTGACACAAACGCTAATTGCTTGCCATCGGGAGACCAAGTGGGCGAATGGTCTTGCGCATCACCACCCGTTAGTGGTCGTAATTCGCCTTTGTTGTTCACCCTCCATAGGTTTCCTTGTTTACGATCTGCCATGATATTCATGAAGTTACGCACAAAGACTGTGTAGTCGCCCGACGGATGAATAGCTGGATTGCTGGCGTATTCTAATTGAAAGACATCTTCAAGTTGGAGCAACTGCTGTTTACTCTGCGCCTCACTATTGGCGGCTTGCGCTGGTGCGTAAACCAGAGCGCTGGCAACCAGGGCAAGGGCTGTTGTCATTATCGTTTTCATTGTTCATCGACCCTAACTGTTGGACTTTTATTGAGCTAAAGACTACTTAGAAAAAAACCCGCCAAGGCGGGTTTTTGATTCATGTTGCTGTAACCCGCTTGCTTAGAAGCTGTAGCTGAAGCTAATGGCTGCGAAATCACGGTCAGAAGCTGGCTCGTAATCACCGCCGGTATTGATGTTGTAACCAATACCAATTTTATAGTCGCTTAAGTAGCTGAAATCAACACTCAAACCGATGGTTTTACGACCTTCGATAAAGTTTGAGTTAGCTGAATAGCCTTTCACGTCGTGGCCTAGCGCCAACGTTGGTTGCATGTTCCAACCCGCAAACACGTTGTTGTAGTCACCGACGATACGAGCGCGATAGCCCCACGAGGTGCTGGTGACAAAGCCTTCACAGTTGATATCGCCCGCTGGAGCCGGGTTACCCAACTGCATTTGGTCAGCTACGCTCAAGCATTTGCCGTACACTGGGTTACGGCCGTAACGCTGTTCATCTAAGCCGGCTAAACCGTGCACCTTACTGATCGCAACTTCACCGATGAAGGTAACGCGGCTGGCACCTAACACGTTGTCTAGGAAGCGAATACCTGACATCTGCCACTGCGAGACATCGTATTCATCGTAACCGTGTTGCAGTTCGCCTAGGTTAGTAATCAGACCGTTTTCATCGCGTTGAATACGGTTGCTGAAAGTACTAGGAACATCTGCACGTAAACCGGTCGACAAAATCTCAGTGGTGTTGATTTGCACTGGCATATCGATGCGATAGCTCATTTCACCACCAACAGACCAGTCGCCTACGGTAGTTGCTACGCTGGCACCGAAGATTTTGGTGTCTTCAGGGAACTCAAGCACGTAATCAGGACCAGCAATTGGAATACCATCTGGGTGACTTAGCGCCGGAGTTGGCTGCTTGGTCCAGTTGTATGCTGAGATGATTGGCGTTTGTGTATGAATGTTCATGAAGTACAAGCCAAACTCAACGTCAATGTCGGTAGCATAGTGACGCATCGCGAAACCGTACTGGCCGCCATCGTCTGGCTCGATATCTGGCGCCCGCTCTAAGTAGGTACCGTACTGTACTGACTCAAGATCGCTTAGGTTAGAGTCTGGGTCACCAGGCACTAATTGCGGGTTCAGGGTCACTTTGTTACAGCCTGGGCCACCTAAAATATCAATGGTAGAGAAGAAAGTACCACAACCATCTAGTTTGTAGTCATCCCACTCATACTGATAAAACATATCTAAGCTGGTTTCGTCAGTTAAACCTATGTTTAGGTTCACCATGCCTACTGGCAACAAGGCTTCTTTAATTTCCACTCCTGGTCGACGAATTGCGTTCACGTCTACCGGATTAATGGCGTTAATACCATTGAAGATAAAGGTACTTTCACCCCAGCTCAATACCTGACGGCCAACCCGCAAGTTAGCTGGCATATCACCGATATCAAAATAGGCGTATGCGAACGCATCTAACAACTTAAAACCGGAACCCGTTGAGTAGTCATCTAATGCATCGTTGTTCAGAGTAACATCTGGGAAATAGTTGGTACCCGTATGACCCTGAGCTACGTTATTGTTCTTGATAACATCGTCATACCAGTATTTGAAACGGAAGAAAGCGCCGTAATCGCCGCCATCAATACTTAAATCGTGAACGCCCTTGAATACTGACGACACCATGTCGCCTTTGTCGTAGTTCAAGTTACCGTCGTCGGCGACGCCAGACTGGCCTAAACCACCGGCCATATTACCTGGGTGGATAACGCGCATATCGCGCTCTTCCATACGCCAAGCGGCGCCGTAAGAAATGATTGAATCGAATTTGACTTTAACGTCACCAACATCGAATTCTGCTGCTTGTACGCCTGCTGTTCCTGCTAGTGCGAGCGTAATTGCGGTCGCGAGAGGTAGTTTTTTTAGCATAGTTGTTCTTCTTTTCATGTTAGCCACCTAATCCTATTAGGATGTTATGCAGTCAATCATGTCCGATGAGTTAGAAATATGCAAGTGCTTCGTTAAAAAAGTAGCTGGATAAGAGCAAGAGCGCTGTTAGACATTAGCTATTGGATATTGGAGCGAGGCGCTGTTGGGTGGTGGTTATGTTTTGCAACAAAAAACCTCCGGATGGTCGCCCACCCGAAGGCCCTCTCTTATTCGTCTTTCGTCTTTCGTCTTTCACGAAGCACGAACCACGAAGCACGAACCACGTCTCTTCTACAACGCTTGTTCTAACTGCGGCAATACATCAAACAAATCAGCGACCAAGCCGTAATCGGCTACTTGGAAGATCGGTGCTTCTTCGTCTTTGTTGATGGCGACGATGACTTTTGAGTCTTTCATGCCTGCTAAGTGCTGGATAGCACCGCTGATACCAACAGCGATATACAGGTCTGGGGCAACGATTTTACCGGTTTGACCCACTTGCATATCGTTTGGTACGAAGCCGGCATCTACGGCTGCACGAGATGCGCCCACTGCTGCACCTAGTTTGTCTGCTACTTTTTCGAGTAACTGGAAGTTTTCGCCGTTTTGCATGCCGCGGCCACCTGAAATAACCACGCTGGCGGCGGTTAGGTCTGGGCGTTCAGATTGAGCTAGTTCTTCGCCAACAAACTCAGCTTTATCTGAGTTAAAGACGGCGTCGATGGCTTCTACGCTGGCACTGCCGCCTTCGGCTGCTACCGCATCAAAGGCAGTACCGCGCACGGTGATGACTTTGATGGCATCAGTAGCCTGTACGGTGGCGATGGCGTTACCTGCGTAGATCGGACGCTTGAAGGTATCGGCGCTTTCTACGCTAATGATGTCTGATACTTGGGCTACATCTAGCAAAGCGGCAACGCGCGGCATGAAGTTTTTGCCGGTGGTGGTTGCAGCAGCCAGAATATGGCTGTAGTTCTTACCTAAATCAGCTACTAAATCGCCTAAGTTTTCAGCTAAGAAATGACCATAAGCGGCATTATCTGCGAGCAATACTTTGCTCACGCCAGCAGCTTGTGCAGCTTGTTCTGCGACCGCTTGGCAGCCTGCGCCAGCAACTAGCACGTGAATGTCGCCACCGATTTGTTGGGCTGCGGCTAGGGTTTTTAGCGTAGCTGCGTTTAAGCTAGCGTTATCGTGTTCGGCAATGAGAAGAATGCTCATATCACTTTTGCCTCATTTTTTAATTTTTCAACTAACTCAGCAACGTCGGCCACTTTGATACCGGCACTACGTTCTGCTGGGGCTTCAACTTTTAATAAGTTTACGGTACGGGCTACGTTGACGCCTAAATCGGCGGCGCTCATCACATCTAGCGGCTTCTTCTTCGCTTTCATGATGTTTGGCAAAGATGCGTAGCGCGGCTCATTTAAACGTAGGTCGGTGGTGACGATAGCTGGCAATTGCAGCTTCACCGTTTGTAAGCCACCGTCGATTTCACGAGTGACCTGCACGCTACCTTCAGCAACGTTCACTTTTGAGGCAAAGGTACCTTGTGGCATACCGGTTAAGGCGCCAAGCATTTGCCCGGTTTGGTTGTTGTCTGAATCGATAGCTTGTTTGCCCAGAATCACCAGCTGTGGTTCTTCTTTGGCAACCACGGCTTGCAATAACTTAGCTACCGCAAGTGAGTCTGGTAGTTCATCAGTTTCAACTTGAATAGCACGGTCGGCGCCTAGCGCTAAGGCGGTACGCAGTTGCTCTTGCACTGCTTTAGGACCAATACTGACCACCACAACTTCGGTGGCATGGCCTTGCTCTTTAAGACGAACAGCTTCTTCTACCGCAATTTCACAGAACGGGTTAAGAGCCATTTTGACATTGGCTAGATCAACGTCTGATTGGTCCGCTTTGACGCGAACTTTAACGTTGTAATCAATGACGCGTTTCACCGCCACTAATACTTTCATGGTGTCGTTCCTGTTGTGTTATTTTCAGTTCAAAAATGGATTTAGACTCTGCAAGATTAACATTTTTCGCAGCAAAAATGGTACTCTTACCGCCATATTTCTTAGCAAGGTTTGTTTCATATCATGTACGGCATCCTCTCTGAATCCGATCTCAAGCAACTGGCGACGAGTTTTGTGAAGCCCGATCAGCGGCTGCGCGAATTGGTGCTGTTAGCTAAGCAGACGCCCCTTACATCGGCCTTGCAGCAGCCGCAGTTTGAGGTGTTTGGCTGCGAAGCTAAGGTATGGTTGCAATGCCAATGGCTGGCGAGCACCAGCGGCCCCGCCACTCCAACCGCTGCACCGCAGACTGCGTCCTTAACGCTTGAGCTTGGTAGTGAATCGCGCACCATTCATGGTCTATTACAGCTGATCAAGCAAGCGTTGCAAGGCGCCAGCCCCACGCAACTAGAAGCGTTTGATTTGGTGGCGTATCTGCGCGCGTTACACTTAGATGACTACATCAGTGCATCGCGACGCGATGGTTTGCAGGCAGTAGTGGCTGCAATCAAGGGTAAAGCTTAGGTAAAGTCATCATCTGTTGGTTGTATAAAAGCGTAGATCAGTTCGTAATGATTGCATTGTAAAGACCCCAGTAACTAGCTGGTTTGCTTGAAGAAGCATTTTTTTAAGAAGCGGCTAGACTGAGTTGAACAAGTATTCTGACTCGATAACCTGATGGAGCTGATATGACCGATCAGATATTCCAATACATTCCAACCATGCTGCTGCTGATGCTAGGACTATGGCTGACGTTGGTGGTGCTGCTCGCCTTTGAAGCACTCAGCCACCGGTGGACGCTACGTTCTATTCCCATCCGCATTCATGTGAATGGCACCCGTGGCAAAACTTCTGTCACTCGTTTAATTGCCGCCGGTTTGCGTGGTGGTGGTATTCGTACCTGTGCCAAAACCACCGGCTCAGCCGCAGCGATGACCGACCCTGATGGCCGTGAGTTTCCGATTTATCGGATTGCTGGTGCCAATATTCTAGAGCAGATGCGCTTATTAAAGCGGATGGCGGCACTCAAACCGCAAGCTGTGGTCATTGAGTGCATGGCCCTGCAGCCTCATTATCAATCGCTAACCGAGCTGAAAATGGTGCGCTCTAATATAGGCGTGATCACCAATGCGCGGCCGGACCATTTGGACGTGATGGGCCCGAACGAAACGGATGTTGCTTTGGCGTTAGCCGGCAGTACCAGTGTGCGCGGTGATATGTTTACTGCCGAACGCGATTTGCTCTCTATTCTTAGCGATGCCGCGGCGGATAGACGCAGCACCATGCACGCGGTGAGCTTAGCAGAGGTAGAGGCGATTGATGCCGACACCATGAGCCAATTTAAGTATCGCGAGCATGCCGAAAACGTCGCTTTGGCACTGAAGATTTGTGAGTTTGTTGGGGTCGACCGGCAACAAGCGCTGCAAGGTATGCTGGCCCTTGAGCCCGAAGCCGGCGCCATGCAAATCTTAAAAATCAACTACTTTAATCGTCACTTGATGTTCGTCAATGCCTTTGCTGCTAACGACCCGGAATCTACCGGTTCGATTTGGGAGAATATCCTGAAGCTCCATGCGCCAGCACAAACAGAAGATGGCGAACCGCGCAAACGTATCGCACTGATTAACTGTCGGGCCGATCGCCCCCATCGTAGTCAGCAAATGGCCGAAGCTGCAGCCGAATGGACGCCAGCCGATAAATACTTACTGATTGGTAGCGGTACTTTGTTGTTTGTGCGGACGGCGCTGAAGCACGGGATCCCGCCGGAGCGGTTATTGGTGTTAGAAAACGCACCTGTGACCGAAGTTATTGAACATATTTTAGAGCAATCTGGGCAGCATGCGGTGATTGTAGGCATGTGTAATATTCACGGTGGCGGCGAACAAATCGCACGCTTTTTCCATAACCGTGCAGTTGAAGAGGTTCACGTATGATAGCACTCAACATTTTGGCCGTTGCCATTGGTATCGGTTTATTCTTTGCGTTGTTTTTAAGCCAAATGCTGGGGTTAGCAGCAGGTGGTTTAGTGGTACCAGGCTATATGGCGCTGCAACTCACCAATCCGATGAGTATAGCGTTAACCTTATTTGCCGCCCTACTCACCTATTTGATTGTGCGCACCGTGGCTAGTTTTGCGGTGATTTATGGGCGTCGGCAAACCATCATCATGATTTTAACCGGTTACTTAATTGCCGGCCTGTTTGATGTGTTTTTAGCTAATTTGGTCACTTGGGTTGATCTCGACATGGTGGGCAGCACCTCAGGCGAAGGCGAAGCGCAAGTCGCGATGCTGGAATCGAATCTACTGATGTCGGTGATGGAGACTAATTTGATTGGTTACATCATTCCGGGCTTGATTGCCATTTGGTTTGACCGCCAAGGCGTACTACAAACCCTCTGCGGCCTTGCAGTGACCGCAGTACTGGTGCGGTTAACCCTGATTATTTTAATGCCCGAGCAGTTGGCCGCTTATGAAGCCAGCCAAGCCTTTCAGATGCCAGGTTGGTAAGGAGTAACAGATGGCGAATTATACCAAAATTTATTGGCGCTCTAGTGGCGTACCTACCTGGGGTTTAGTGTTTCTGACGATTGCTGCATTATCTGCCTTTTTGGTGGCAGAAAAGCTGCAGCAGCGCGACCCCGTGGTAGAAGAAAACTACACCACCATGGTTACTGCAGCTCGCATCATGCGTGATGCCATGGATACCTTGCAACCGATTCGGGCCCAGCGTGAACCGATTAATCCGGAATTTGATCCGCAGCGTTCTGGCTTGATTGGGGTATCGACCAGCCCGGTAACCACTACTCGTGGTGGCCGTGAAAGCAAACAAACCACCATTAACCCGAACTGGGCGGCAGTGGCGGTGAAGTTGATGAAGCAAGCCGGCGTTGAACAAGGCGACAAGGTGGCGGTGACCGTATCTGGCTCGTTTCCGGCCATGAACCTTGCGGTGTATTCAGCTATCGAAGCGATTGGTGCCGAGCCGGTCATCATTGCTTCGGCTTCGTCTTCACAATGGGGTGCGAACGTGCCGGGCTTGCTCTGGATTGATATGGAACGCGAGCTACGCCAACGCGGCAAGCTCTCGTTAAAACCTATTGCAGTATCTATCGGTGGCGTAGAGGACCGTGGTGTGGATCTGTCGGCAGAGGGGATTGCGCTGATCAAACAAAGTATCGATCGCGCTGATATTCCGTTATTAGAGCCACAAGATTACCAAGAAGCCGTTGCTGAACGCGTTGCCCTGTTTCGTGAATACGCTGAAGGTGAGAAGTACAAAGCCTTTATTAACGTTGGTGGTGGTGCCACCATCGTGGGCCCGCCAGGGATTGATGATCAGTTTAAATCAGGGCTGATTTACGATGCTCCAGCGCGCGCTTTTGCGGTAGAAACCGTAATGGGACACTTTATTCGCGAAGGCACGCCGGGTATCCATATGATTGGTATCAAAGGCTTAGCTGAGCGCTATAACTTGCCGTTGGCGCCACTCGAGCCCGTCGCTGTAGGTAATGGCGGGGTCTATAATGCCACCACTTATCGGCGTTGGTTGGCGGCGGTGTTAGGCCTTGGTTTGTTTGGCTTAACTTGGCTGATTGTCCGCAGCGCACGAATCAACAGCGTGTTCCAACGCACTGGTGAAGATGGTAAGAGTGTGCGTCCTATGGTGTAAACTGAATGGTTTAAACTGAATGGTGTAAGCCGTTAGTTCGTGTTCAGGAAGTTTGGTTAGCCGCCTTAAGCCTTGGCTTTGGTGGCTAATTTATTGAGCAATAAAGCGACTGCATGCATCGCAAAGGTGCAGGTAACTGGCATGGCAGCGCCAAAGCCGGTACTGCAATCCATGCGCATACTGCCAGCGCCAGGTTTAGCATGCGACCATTCTTGGCTGCCATCCGCAAGGATGGTGGGATAGCGTAGCTGCTCGGTGGAATAGACCGCAGTAACACCAAAACTGCGTTTAGGATTCTTCGAGAAGTTGTAATTACGGCGCAACATAGAGCGCACCTTGGCGAGCAAGGGATCTTGCGTGGCTTTGGCCACATCAGCGGACGTTACTTGGCTCGGATCCACTTGGCCTCCGGCGCCACCGCAAGTCACCAGAGGCAATTTGCGCCGCTTACACCAAGCAATCATGGCCGCCTTGACGGTCACACTATCGATGGCATCCAGCACGCCGGTCACGCTACCACCCAAGCATGTTTCAAGATTGTCAGCGGTTAAAAAGTCATCGATGATATGCACTTGGCAGTCAGGATTAATCTCCCGTACCCGGGCTGCTAACACTTCCGTTTTGAGCTGCCCGACGGTACTGGTAAGCGCCGGCAATTGGCGATTGATATTGGTGATACAAACATCGTCCAAATCAATCAGGGTTAACTGCCCTACGCCACTGCGAGCTAAGGCTTCAACCGCCCACGAGCCGACTCCGCCCAGCCCAACCACAGCGATATGTTGCTCACTGAAGTGGTTAGTAGCCTGCTGGCCATACACCCGCTGAATTCCTGAAAATCGTTGCTTACTCAATGCTGATCTCCTGTGACAAGCAAATGGCGTGTTAGCTATTAGCTATTAGCCAAGACCGACGTTGCCGGCCTTAGACGCTGAATGGATACTGGATGGGGGGATGACATTGATAGCCTTCGACGGCGAAATCATCCAGGGTGACCCAGGTTTCGAGATCTTCAAGGCTTTTGATGTCTGGGTTAATGCGCAGTTGCGGCGAGGCAAAAGGTTCGCGCTTGAGCTGCACATCGCGCATCAGTTGCAACTGGTCTTCGTAAATGTGTGCGTTCACAATTTTATGGTAAGCAATGCCCGGTTTATGGCCGGTAATTTGCGCCATAAGAGCCAGCAACGTAAACACCTGTACTTGGTTAAAGTTTAGCCCCAGTGGCACATCGCACGAGCGCTGATAGCTAGTGAGATACAAGGTGTCGCCTAACAGCGAAAAATTGTGGGTGTGCATGCATGGGCGCAGGCAACCGTAGTCAAATTCACCGGGGTTATAAAAACTGATAATTTCGCCGCGATCATCTAAGCCCTTGCTGAGGTTATCCACCACTTTACGCAGTTGGTCCACCGTGCCCCCATCGGGCTTCGCCCACGCTCGGCCTTGTACCCCATACACTCGCCCCATGTCGTCGGTACCACGACGATGAGGGTTGTTGAGCCAGGCTTGGTTTTCATTCGCGTTGGCATCCCAAGTTGGTGCACCTAAGGCGCGAAAATCAGCGGCACTGGAATACCCGCGCAAATAGCCAAGCAGCTCCGCAATCGCCGCTTTCCAATAGCTTTTGCGGGTGGTAATTAAGGGTAACTGATTCAGATCAACGCGATAGTTTAAATCCGCATTGATGACCGTGAGGCAGCGTTTGCCGGTACGCTCGTTGGTGACCCAAACGCCCTCATCGACAATACGTTGGCACAAATCGAGGTACTGTCTCATCGGTTTGCTCCTTTGCTCTTGCTAGCACTGGCACTGGTACCTGCACCCGCACGATAGGCATAGATCATTAAGCCGACGCCGGCCAGCACCATAGGCGCGCTTAGCCATTGTCCCATCGACCAACCAAAGGCGAGGTAGCCAAGATGCTCATCGGGTTGGCGGGCATATTCCACCACGAAGCGGGCTAACCCGTACCCCACTAAAAAGAGGCCACCAATGGCACCGGTAGGGCGAGGTTTGCGGCTGAACAGCGCCAGCACCACAAACAGCAACAGGCCTTCGAGAGCGGCTTGATACAGCTGCGACGGATGCCGTGGTAAGTCACCGGCACCGCGAAACACCATGGCCCACGGCACATCACTGACGCGCCCCCAGAGCTCGCCATTAATAAAGTTACCGATGCGTCCTGCCCCCAACCCAACGGGCACCAGCGGCGCAGCAAAATCACCAATAGCCAACAGGCTCTGCTGACTGCGTTTGGCGAAAATCCACAAGACCGTAATCACCCCCAGTAAACCGCCATGGAACGACATGCCGCCACTGGTGATATCAAATAAATACAGTGGGTTATCAACAAAGTAGGCCCACTGATAGAAAATCACATAGCCCACTCGACCACCGATAATCACGCCCATGAAGGCCCAAAACAGTAAATCACTGAAACGCTGTTCGGTCCAACCTTGGGCGGCATAATGAGACATTCTGCATTGGCGATTGCCCCACCACCAAGCAAACAAAAAGCCCACTAAGTACATCAGCCCGTACCAACGCAAATCTAAAGGCCCAACACTAACAATGATGGGGTCGATGTAAGGGTGGTGCAAAACTTCGGATGACATAAATTATCCTATGACTAATTTTAACGAAATAATGACTAAGAAAATGGCGAACCCGCGCTGCAGATGTTTGACCGGCAGCTTTTGGGTTAGATGCGCGCCCAGCGGAGCGCACAGCATCGAGGTTATCGATATTGCCAGCCACGCCTGCACATGCACATACCCTAGCAAGCCATGGGCATTGTCTAGCTGTTGCCCCAAAATAATAAACGCCAGTGCGGCACTCACGCCGATGCTTAAACTACCCACCGATGATACAGCGATGGCTTGTCGAATAGGCACTCGTAAACGTTGTAACAGCGGCACAGTAAGCGAGCCACCGCCGATACCAACCAGCGCCGATAAAGTGCCCATGGCGGTGGCAATGACTGCCATCAAGCGCTTAGACACGTCGGTAAGAGGCTCACCGCCGCGCTGTGGAATCAACATGCGGATGGAAAGCAGCATCAGCACCACCGCAAATATACGTTGCAGCCATTCGGGTTTCAGTAAGGTGGCTAGCCAAGCGCCGATAACCGCCCCTACCATCAACCCCGGAATTAAGCGCCGTACCCAAAACCAGCTGACTTGGCCATGCTTGAGATGCGAGCGGGCTGAACTGGAGGTGGTCATAACGATGGTGGCGAGCGAGGTTGCCACCGCCATTTGCACCACTAAATCAGGGGCAACGCCGAGTATCGGCAGCAAATAAATCAGTAAAGGAACTATCACCAGGCCGCCGCCAATACCCAGCATGCCGGCTAATAAGCCTGCCACCATGCCTCCGGCTAAACACCATAACCAGCCTGTTAGTAACACTCGTGCTCCTTAGTTTTTAACTTGAACTTGCGCGTTACGCACCAGCGCGAACAAAGCCGCCTAAGCCTGCATTTTCTAGGGCTAAGATAACCCGTTTCCGCACCTGTTGGGGGCTGCGAGCGGCCAGCACTTGGCGCAACAACTCGGGCAAATCGGCCGCAGCTATGTGCCTTATTATCCAGCGAATGCGATCAATGTTGTAGCTATTCATGCTTAAATTGCGATAGCCCATGGCTAATAGCAAGATGGCGCCACCTGGCTCGCCAGCAAATTCACCACACACAGATAGCGGTTTATTCAGCTCTTGGCAGCGTAGAGCAATTTGCTGCAGCGCATGCAGTACCGCCGGATGATAGGTATCGTATAAATCTGCTACCCGCGAATTATTGCGATCCACCGCCAGCATGTACTGCGTTAAATCATTGGTGCCGACCGAGAAAAAGTCCACTTTGTCAGCCACTAAATGCAACTGATAAATCATCGCTGGCACTTCTATCATCACCCCAATTTGCGGCTGATAGAGTTGTTCGTCCACACTGCATTCTAGCTCTTCTGCCACTTCGTGGTAAGCCTGATGAATCATTCGCACGGCTTCATCGACTTCGTCGGCGCTGGTGATCATCGGCAATAAAATACGTAAGTTGTTGCGCCCTACGGAGGCTCTCAGCATGGCCCTGATCTGCACCAAGAAAATATCAGGGTGGTCTAAGGTCATACGGATGCCGCGCCAGCCCAAGAACGGGTTCTCTTCGCTCATAGGCAAATACGGCAGAGGTTTGTCGCCGCCCACATCAAGGGTGCGCATCACTACCGGGGCACCACGAAATTGTTCGAGTACCTGTCCGTACAAAGCCACTTGTTCATGTTCTGTGGGCAGACGCTCTTGCATCATAAAAGGAATTTCAGTGCGGTACAGGCCCACCCCTTGCACGTTCAACTCACTGAGCCAATCCCGCTCGGTGTTCAGGCCGACATTCAGTTGCAATTGTACCCGTACGCCATCGGTGGTTTCAGCCGGCAAATGGCGGCCTTGCATCACTTTTTGCCGCAACGCTAGCTCTTCGTCGGCCAGCAATTGATATTCCTGCTCCACTTGCAAAGGCGGATTAACAAACACATCGCCGTTGTAGCCATCCACGATCAGAGTTTGCCCACCTAGCTCACTGATGTCTAAATCGGCTAAGCCTAAGACTGCCGGGATGCCCATGCTGCGCGCCATGATGGCGGCATGGGAGTTGCCTGAACCGCGTACCCCAACCATGGCAATAATGTCGCTATGAGGAAGTTCGGCCAGCATGGTGGCGGTAACATCATCGGCCACCAAGATGCATTTGGCTGGCGTTTCAAGATGGCGGCGACTGCGATCTTGCAGGTGCGACAAAATACGCTGACCCAGATCACGAACATCGCTGGCTCGTTCACGAATGTAGTCGTCATCGAGGTTTTCAAACTGTTCTACGAGCTGCTCAACGACTTTTTTTAGCGCCGTTTGCGCACGCCAACCTTCGTTGATGGTTTGCTCAACTTCTTGTCCCAGCGAGGCCGAATCGAGCATGGCGTGATAGACCTCAAAAATCGCCAAAGATTCTTCGGCGACTTGATGCTTCATGCGTTCGCTGAGTTCGTTGAGCTCTTGCCGGGTACGGGCTACGGCCGAGCGAAAGCGCCGTACTTCGTGCTCCGGCATATCGGTACGCTTGGGCGTGACTTCACTTAAGCGAGCCAGCGGCGTCACCACATAGGCTTCACCCATGGCTACCCCGGGCGCGGCCGGATGGCCTTTAAAGGTTTCTAGCCAGGGCGATTGTTTAAACTGATGCAACAAACCTTTGGCTTCAGCATGGGCAATAACCGCCGCTAGCTGAGCCGCTAAGGTCACCACAAAGGCTTCTTCATCGCTGGTAAAGGCGCGCGCTTGATGTTGTTGCACCACCACCACGCCTAACACCCGACGCCGATGAATCACAGGCGCAGCCAACATGGCTTTGTATTGGGATTCAATCACTTCCGGGATATGAATAAAAGCTGGATGGCTGCTCGCATCGGCAAAGTTGAGCGGCTCTTCGCGCCGGGCCGCCAAGCTGATCACACCTTCGCCAAAGGCAATTTTAATCGGGGTTTCGGAGCGGATTTCGAGCCCATCTGTGGCCGCCATCACGAACATTTGCTGGTCGTGATCAGCTACATAGACGGTACAAGAATCCGTATCCAGCGCCGCTTTAATTTGGCGCACCATGGTACGTAGCGCCAGCTCAAAGTCTGGCGCTTGATTCACAGCTTCAACGATACGTTGTAAATCACGCAACATGGTTGGCATAAGCGGCCTTCGTACTTGTTTCGGAGCAGCCGACGCCTACCGACGGCGGCGCGCTGGCCGAGGTTTCTTGGCTGACGGGGCCAAGGCAAAAGGGGCAAATTCTTTCATCACGCGGCGGTAAACATCGCGCTTAAAAGACACCACTTGTCGCACTGGGTACCAATAACTGACCCACCGCCAACCATCAAATTCTGGATGCGACGATTGCATCACATCAACATCTTTATCCTGACATTTTAACCGCAGTAAAAACCATTTCTGCTTTTGCCCAATACAGGTTGGCCGCTGCTCTTTACGAACCAATCGTTTGGGTAAACGATAACGGAACCAATGGCGACTGGTGTAGACAATCTCTACTTGTTCGGGTTTTAATCCGACTTCTTCCCAGAGTTCACGGTACATAGCTTGTTCAGCATTTTCGCCGTCATCTATTCCACCTTGCGGAAACTGCCAACTATGCTGGCCCAACCGCCGTGCCCAAAACACCTGACCGTGCTCATTACAGATGATGATTCCCACGTTGGCGCGAAATCCTTCAGCGTCTATCACGCGAGCGCCCTCATAAATTCGACTTATGGAATAGATTTTTCCATAATCACGCTAATATTAAAAGAAATAAGGTACCGCATACGCGCCATGGCAACAACAATGGATTTAAAACAACTCTTCGAAAAGGCCAGCGCCTTGGCCGGATATAGCTTTGCCGAAGTGGCTGCAGCGCATGGTTTGACTGTGCCGGCCGACTTACGCCGTAACAAGGGTTGGGTCGGACAATTATTAGAGGCGGCCTTAGGTGCAAGCGCCGGTTCACAGGCGTTACAAGACTTTCCGGAGCTAGGCGTGGAGCTTAAAACCATTCCGCTTAATGCTGCTGGCAAGCCACTCGAGACCACCTTTGTTTGCACCACACCGCTAACTCAGGTGACCGGATTAACTTGGGCCGACAGTAATGTGCGCAACAAATTACAATGCGTGCTGTGGATTCCGATTGATGGCCGGCGCGAGGTCCCGCTCGCGCAACGCTGCATTGGTACGGCTTTTTTGTGGCAGCCTACTGCTGCAGAAGAACACTTGTTGCAACAAGATTGGCAGGAACACATGGACCGCATTGCCCTAGGCCAAGTGGAAAGTATCACGGCACACCAAGGGCAAGTGCTGCAATTACGACCGAAAGCCGCCAATAGCCGGGTGTTGACGGATGCGATTGGTCCTGGGGGCGAGCTCATTCAGACGTTACCGCGGGGCTTTTATTTAAAAACCCAATTTACCGAACAGATCATTCAACGCACGTTTGCACTTTAATTCTGTACGTTAATTAGCAAAAAATTTAGCAAACAATGATAAACTGCTGAGTATATGCAGCAGCAGAGAAGGAAATTTTCATGGATACACTCGGTTGGCGAGAGTGGGGAGCACTGCCGGAGCTGGGCATTAGTGCGATTAAAATGAAAGTAGACACAGGCGCACGGACGTCTTGTTTGCATGCGTTTAGGTTAGAACCTTTCAGCAATCAAGGTGAAGAATGGCTGCGAATTTGGTTGCATCCCGAGCAGCACAGCGACCGTGAATTGGTTTGCGAAGCCAAAATTCATGACCAACGCGAAGTCACAGATTCTGGTGGTCATACCGAGATGCGCTATGTTATTTTAACGCGCCTGCACGCGGGCAACTTCGATGCCCCGGTAGAATTAACCCTAACCAATCGCGACACCATGAAGTTTAGAATGCTATTAGGCCGCCAAGCCATGCGCGGCCATTTTGTTGTCGACCCTGATAAATCTTATTTACTTGGCCAGCCTGGAGCCACCGCATGAGAATTGCCATACTATCGCGTAACGCCAAATTATATTCAACGCGCCGCCTCATTGAAGCCGCCGAACTGCGTGGCCACACTGTGGATGTGCTCGACCCCCTGCGCTGTTACATGAACATCAACGCACGCGAGTCGTCAATTCACATGAAGGGTAAGGATTTGCCGACCTACGATGCGGTGATTCCGCGCATCGGGGCCTCGATTACTTTCTTTGGTACTGCGGTACTGCGTCAGTTTGAAATGATTGGCACGTACCCGCTCAACGAAAGCGTGGCGATTTCTCGTAGCCGCGACAAGCTGCGCTCGTTACAGCTGTTAAGCCGTAAAGGCATTGGCTTACCAACCACCGGCTTTGCTAGTCAGCCGCAAGATATTCCTGATTTAATTGACATGGTGGGTGGCGCCCCGCTGGTGATTAAGTTACTGGAAGGCACCCAAGGTATTGGCGTGGTATTAGCTGAAACCCGGCAAGCGGCTGAGAGCGTGATTGAAGCCTTTATGGGCTTGGAATCGCACATTATGGTGCAAGAGTACATTAAAGAAGCAGGTGGTGCGGATATTCGCTGCTTTGTGATTGGCGATAAAGTAATTGCCGCCATGAAGCGCCAAGCCAAAGCCGGTGAGTTTCGTTCTAACTTACACCGAGGTGGTACCGCCAGCTTAGTTAAATTAACTCCTGCTGAACGTGCTACTGCGGTTAAAGCAGCGAAAACCATGGGCTTAAATGTCGCGGGTGTGGATATTTTACGCTCTAACCATGGTCCGTTGGTGATGGAAGTGAACTCGTCGCCTGGGCTAGAAGGGATTGAAGCGGCCACTGGCAAAGATGTTGCTGACCAGATTATTTCGTTTATTGAAAAAAACGCAGCAGTCAATAAAACTCGTACCAAGGGGCGCGGCTAAGTCCGCTCCCGCCTTTTGACTTAGGGTTTCTGCATGAAACAACGCTCGTTTGAATTAGCTGGCAAAAAAATAGCTCCGGGCTCGCGCCATAGCGTCAAAATCCCAGCCGCTCGACTCTACAACGATACCCCGATGGATTTGCATGCTGAGGTGTTTCATGGCGTTAAGCCGGGCCCTTGCTTGTTGGTCTGTGCCGCCATTCATGGCGATGAGCTGAACGGCATTGAAGTATGCCGACGCTTGATGGGCATTTTAGATGCTAAAGAATTAGCCGGCACCGTGATTATTGTGCCGGTGGTGAATGTATTTGGCTTTATTCAGCAGTCACGTTACCTGCCTGATAGACGCGACTTGAATCGCTGTTTTCCAGGCTCTGAGCGGGGGGCTTTAGGTAGTCGGCTAGCCTTCTTGTTTAACGAAATGCTGGTACAAAACGCCACCCATATTATTGATTTGCATACCGGCGCCATTCACCGTAGCAACTTGCCACAAATTCGCGTCGATACCGATAACGCTGAAGCGCTAGATATGGCTGAGGCCTTTGGTACGCCGGTGATCTTGCACTCAAAAGAACGCGATGGTTCGTTGCGCTCTCTGGCCACAGAACTTGGTATTCCGCTGATTCTATACGAAGCCGGTGAGGCTCTGCGGTTTGACTATGCAGCCATAAAAGCCGGGGTAACCGGCGTGCAGAACGTGATGAAGTCGTTAAAGATGCTAAAAGGTCGGCGCAGTCGTAAAAAAGTACGGCCGGTGGTGGCCCATCGCAGTGGCTGGGTGCGCAACGAATACGATGGCTTGGTGATCCCTAAAATTGAATTGGGCCAAACCATTACCAAGGGCCAAGTGATTGCGCAAACTGTAAACCCCCACGGCGAAGAGCTGCATGCGATTAAAAGCCCCTATCATGGCATCGTGATTGGTATTAGTAACATCCCGGTGGCTAATGAAGGCGAGGCGCTGTTTAATGTGGCGCAATTTGACAGTGAAGTGATTGAGCATGCCAGCGAAAACGTTGATGTTTTTGCTGAAGCCTATGCGCAGAAGCCCATTTAACCGCGAGTAAGAAACTTATGCAGGCATTGCAGCCACCCTCACAACTTGTTCTGCGCCAACAGCAGCAGTTTACTCAGCAACCCTTGTTGCTAGTTAACGCTCCTGATGCCAGTGTGGCGAGCGAACTTAACGTAGCGGGGGTATGGCATTTACATGCTGGTTATGCAGCGCAATGGCAGGCCCAGCAACCGCACGTGGCTCAGCATTTTGGCGCGCAACCACCGTCGTTGACGGACGTGCCAGCTGCCGCAGCTGCGTTGGTTTGGTTACCTAAAGAAAAGGCCCTGACACTGTTTCTGCTCGATGCGCTGCGAGCTTTGTTCCCAGTCAGCACTGATATTTGGTTGGTTGGTGAAAATCGTGGTGGTATCAAAAGCATTCATAAGAACTTACCAGCGTCAGTTACAGCCGCGCATAAGGTCGCTAATGGAAATCACTCGCTGTTGCTGCACTGTCAAATCAGTGAGCCACTCGCCCAGTTTGAGCTAGCTGATTACCTGGTTTATACGGATTATCAGGGCGCGGCTGAGCAAGCGCCATTAACTTTAGCTAGTTTACCTGGGGTGTTTGCGTTTCCGAGCATTGATGAAGGTAGCGCTATGCTGCTGCAGCATTTGCCCCGCATCAGTCACGGCCGGGTGCTTGACTTTGCCTGTGGTCATGGCGTGTTAGGAGCTGTGCTGCAACAAGCACAACCGCAGTTAGAGGTGAGTTATTTGGATGTCAGCGCAATGGCCTTGGCCGCCTGTGCTGAAACCCTGCGTAGCAACCAGCTGAAGGGCCATTTGATTGCCGCTGATAGCTTAACGGCTGCTAGCAAAGAGCCCAGTTTTAAGCATGGCTTTAACTATGTGGTAAGCCATCCACCTTTCCACACGGGCACAGCCACGGATTACAGTATTGGCCAGCAGTTTTTACAGCAGGTGAATCAGCATTTGTGTCAAGGCGGTGAGTTGTGGGTGGTGGCGAACCGCTTCTTACCTTGGCCAGAGCTGATAGAGCAAGCTTTTGGCCATTGCGAACGGGTTGCCCAAGATAATAAGTTTGCCGTCTACAAGGCGATTAAATCCGTGCGCCGCGCCAGCCCCAGCAAGCCCAAACCAGCACCTGCAGCTAGCCGTCAGCGCAAACCACGCCAGCGGCAGTGGCAATAGCGGTTAGTTTATTATGGTCAATTATCAGATCGGCTCCATCAAACGCAGCGTCACGCAACTGGTGATTCTCATCACCACCTTATTGGTGGCGGTTGCTAGTGTAACCCTTAGTTTGATGTATGTTCGTGATATTGACCAAAACCTTCGCCAAGACACGCGTAATTTGGTGGCTTATGTGGAGCGTAATGTTACCCCGGCGCTGGTTTTTGCGCAGCCGGAACAAGCCGATACTTGGCTAACCAGCCTCACCTATCTGCCTTTGGTGCAGCATGTACATGTCTATAAATTTGAGCCTATCAGCGAAAGTTTGACGTTTTTTGCGAGCTTTTACGCCGAGCAAAGCAGTCCGATCCCGGTGCGTTATGACCGCGCCCAAGAGCTGTCACAGCCGGTACGAAGCGAGCGTTATTATGAATTTGCTAAGCCCATCATGCTGGATGGCAAGTTACTCGGTTACGTTTATTTACGCAGTTCGCGCAGTGAGCTAGATCATGCCATAGCACTGAGCACCGGGCTCACTCTAGCGGCTATCTCAGCGGGCTTTGCCCTGAGCTGGACCTTAAGCCTGTGGTTGCGCCGCCGTATTACCCAGCCCTTGGATAGCATGGTAGCTGATATCAACGCCATTGCCCGTAATCGCGACTACAGCTCTAAGTTAGCCGAAGTGCAGTTGGCGGAATTAGACCAAGTGAGCCACGCTTTTAACTCACTGTTAGAGCGCATTCAGCAGCATATCGAAAAACAAGATATTGCCGAGCAGCGCGCTAGCGAACTCAATAAAGAGCTTGAACGCCAGGTTGAGGTACGCACGCAACAGCTGCGCGCGGCCAACCAAGATCTAACCGATGTGGTAGATGAGCTGCATCAGTATCAGCATGAGATTGTTGAGGCACGCAAAATGCAATCGCTTGGTCGCCTGATTTCAGGGATCTCCCACGAGATGAACACACCGGTGGGTTTGGCGGTGACGTCCAGTTCTATTTTGCAAGACAAGCTGGAGGCCCTTGCGACTAAGTTCAACGAGAAAAAGCTGACGAGCGACGACATGCAGCACTTTTTAACCTCGTTTACGGAAAACTTAGAATTGGTAACTCGCAACCTCGGTCGTACCGCTGATATTGTGAATGCCTTCCAGCAGTTAGGGCTAGAGCAGTACAGTGATTCAGAGCGGGCGATTACCCTAGGTAGCTTCAGCCAAGACATTTTGCAGCAGTTGCATAGCCGCTATCCAGAATTAGACCGGGTGCACATTGTGATTGACGTGTCGGCGCAACTTACCGTGCGTTGTTTGGCCGGCCCGCTAGCCTCGGTGATTTCACAGCTATTCCAAAATTCTGCACAGCATGCTTTTCATACAGTTGAAAACCCACACATTCACCTCCATTTCAGTTTTGTACCGGATAACAGCAGCAGCAACCATAGTGGCCGGCTACTGATCCACTATCGTGATAATGGCGAGGGAATTCCTGAGTCTATTAGTGGTCATATCTTTGAGCCGTTTGTAACCAGTAAACGTGGCCAAGGTGCGACCGGCTTAGGCATGCATTTGGTGTATAACCTGGTGCATCAGGTTTTAAAAGGGACCATAGAAATCGACCCGATTGCCAATCACGGTGCGGCTTTTAGAATTTCCATACCGGTTGAATTGGTGGCTAATTAAACACATTTGGCTAGCGCCGATTAGGCCCGATGAAAATTTCGATTGGCATTATCGAACAGCTGTACGAAAAAAATTGGGCGATATGTTAATTTACATGCTACACTATTTTCCTATTACCAAATTTCAACACATGTTAACAGAATTCCTGGACCGACATTATGAGCGCAAGACTACTGATTGTTGAAGACGAAGTTGTCACCCGAAACACTCTTACCCGCTTGTTCCAACAAGAGGGCTACGATGTATTTGATGCTGCCGACGGCATGCAAATGCAGCGTATTATGGCGCGTCAGGCAATCGATTTGGTGATCATGGACGTGAACCTACCAGGCAAGAGCGGTATCGAGCTTGCTGAAAAGTTACGTGAAAACGATAACATCGGGTTAGTGTTCTTAACTGGCCGTGATGCTGAAGAAGATCGCCTGCTGGCGTTAGAGCTAGGTGCTGATGACTACCTCATCAAGCCATACAACCCCAAAGAATTGATTATTCGCGTACGCAACTTGTACCGTCGTATTGAAGCCTTGAAAAGCCAACAGAAAGCCGTTGGTCACGACAGTATTGTGTACGACTTTAATGGCTGGCGCCTTGAAAGCGATAGCCGCTGCTTGTTCTCACCGGATGGTAAAATGTTCCGGTTACCGAAGAGCGAGTACCGCGCAATGGAATTATTCCTGACCAACCCAGGTAAAATTTTAGACCGCGAAACCTTAGTTAAGAAGATGCTTGATCGTGAATTACGTCCGAATGACCGCACCGTTGATGTTGCCATTCGTCGTATTCGTCGTCACTTTGAAAGTGATACGACCTCGCCAAACTTAATCACCACCATTCATGGTGAGGGTTACCGTTTTGTCGGCGACGTCAATATCAAACATTTAGAACAACCGTCACTCAATTCCCCGAGCCTTTAACCAGTGACGTAGTTGATGTTGGTGCAGTGGTAATTCTAAAACCCACTGTGCCAACATGTCATCCACTTGATCCCAGTGCCACTCTTCGCGTTCCAGCCATTCCATGTGTGCCGCCAATTGGCGTAAACCAAGCGTACGACACGCGCCTTTAACTTTGTGCGCCTGCGAGCGGGTTTGCTCTTCATCACGGGCTTTGATCAGCCGGGTGAGGTAATCGACATAACCGCCAATATTGCTGGCAAAGGCTTCGTACATTTCTTGCACGCCTTCGTTGCCAAGTAGCTCGTGATACTGCGTGAGTAATTTTTCGTCTAACATCTTGTCCGCTTCCTTGTGTTATGGGATGGGATTTTCGATATCCCCAATCGATAAAGTTTAACCTAAAAAATGAACCAAGTATGGCAAACTACCGTAATCAGCTTGAATCTAGTATAATACCGACCCTTTTTGGGTACATCAGCTAATTTGTAACGTTTGGAGCCGTACAGCATGCCAACAGCAACCCCTACTATGATGCCAGATATCGCCAATCAAACCCGCGCGCAAACCGAGGGTAAGCTTGATTGGGTTGGCATGAGCAACATCGAGATGCCGCTGGTAGTCGGTGCCGCCAACGAGCCAGAGCGCCCAGTCAGCGCTCGCGTTGATGCCTTTGTGAATCTGACCGATCCGAAAGCGAAAGGCATTCACATGTCTCGTTTATACCTGTTACTGGAAGATTTATCCAATAACGATGTGTTAAGCCATCAATCGTTGCGCACATTATTGCACGATTTTATTGATAGTCACGAAGGTTTGGCCGATCAAGCCTATGTAAAATTTAGTTTTGACTATCATTTACGCCGCAAGTCGTTGATCAGCAAAAAGCAAGGTTGGAAAGCCTATCCTGTGACTGTAGTTGGTCGCTACGATAATGGCAACCTGCAGCTTGAGCTTAGCGTTGAAGTGCCCTACTCGTCTACCTGCCCATGTTCGGCAGCGTTGGCGCGGCAATTAATTCAAGAAGCTTTTGCCGAGCAGTTTGGCACCGAGCAAGAGGTTGATGCCGAGTTAGTACATCGCTGGTTAGGCACCACCCAAGGTATCGTGGCAACCCCACATAGCCAGCGCTCAATCGCCCAAGTGAAAGTAGCTTTAGCGGAGCAAGCCAACGAGTTGCCGATTATCATGTTGATCGATGCCATTGAAGATGCCTTGAAAACCCCGGTTCAAGCAGCGGTTAAACGCGAAGATGAGCAAGAGTTTGCCCGCCTCAATGGCCAAAACCTGATGTTCTGTGAAGATGCCGCACGGCGCTTACAACATGAATTGCATCAGCACGCTGGGTTTGCCGACTTCTGGATTCGGGTAAACCACTACGAATCATTGCATGCGCATGATGCGGTAAGTATTACCACCAAAGGTATCCCAGGCGGCTTTAAAGCTTAAGCCAAAATATCGACCTACCAATCCGGCTGCGGTATACTGTGCGGCCGGATTTTTTTGTTTTAGAACCTTACATGACTGCCCGATTGAGGACAAGATGGAACCTATTGATATCGTTGGTATCGGCAACGCGCTCGTCGATCAAGAATTTGAAGTAACCGATGAGTTTTTGCAGCAGCATCAGATCGAAAAAGGCATGATGACGCTGATTGAAGACGCCGACCAAGAACGTTTAATCGCTGAACTAGCTAACCGCGGCGAATTAAAGAAACAATCGGGTGGTGGCTCTGCTGCTAACTCTTTAGTGGGCTTTGCCCAATTTGGTGGCAAAGCCTTTTATTGCTGCAAAGTAGCCGACGACGAAGCCGGTAAGTTCTATTGCGAAGACTTAGAAGCCGTAGGTATCACCACCAACACCGGCAGCCAGAAGCACCAAGGCAAAACCGGTCGTTGTTTAGTGATGGTCACGCCTGATGCCGAGCGCACCATGCGTACCTACCTAGGTATCACTGCCGACTTATCCGTAGCTGAATTAGACGAAGCGGCCATTGCCCGTGCCGAGTACCTTTATATTGAAGGTTATTTGGTGACGTCGCCGATTGCTCTAGAAGCCATTGCCCGGGCGAAAGAAATCGCGCGTGCTAACGGTACCAAGATTGCCATGACCTGCTCCGATCCTGCCATGGTGAAATACTTTGGTGACGGCATCGAAGCCATTCTTGATGGTGGCGTAGACGTGATGTTCTGCAATCAAGAAGAAGCACGGATCCTAACTGGTACTGATGACGTACAAGAAGCCATGCAGCTATTGCAGCAGCGCGCTCATTTAGTGGCTATTACCTTAGGTAAAGACGGTGCGCTACTCGGCGACGGTAGCCGCCAAGTAGCGGTGCCTGGCGTGAAGGTTAAAGCAGTCGACACCAACGGTGCTGGCGATATGTTTGCCGGCGCTATGATGTACGGCATCACCCGCGGCTATAGCCTAGCCGCTTGCGGACTATTGGCAAGCCATGCCGCAGCTGAGGTCGTTTCTAATTTTGGCCCACGCCTGAGCCCTGATCGCCAGCAACAGCTGCTGATCCGATTACAGCATCAACCAGAATTCGCTGGGTAAAGGCAACAACGCCGTGAGCTTTGGGCTTGCGGTTTTAACGAGGTTTTACATGCAAGATTACAAAGTAGCAGATATTAATTTGGCCGCTTGGGGCCGCAAAGAAATTGCCATTGCTGAGACAGAGATGCCAGCTTTGATGACCATTCGTCGCAAATACGCGGATAGCAAGCCACTGGCTGGTGCGCGTATTATTGGTTGTATCCATATGACCATTCAAACAGCTGTGTTGATTGAGACTCTGATTGAATTAGGCGCACAAGTGCGCTGGTCGTCGTGCAATATCTTTTCTACCCAAGACCACGCTGCGGCAGCTATGGCAGCAGCTGGGGTGCCAGTATTTGCATGGAAAGGCGAAACCGAAGAAGAATACGAGTGGTGTTTAGAGCAAACTTGCCACGAGAACGGTGAATTGTGGGATGCCAACATGATCCTTGATGACGGCGGCGATTTAACCTTGCTGATCCATCAAAAATACCCACAAATGCTAGACAAGATTCATGGTATTACCGAAGAAACCACTACCGGTGTGCATCGCTTGTTAGAAATGTTGAAGCATGGTGAGCTGAAAGTACCTGCGATTAACGTCAACGACTCTGTCACCAAGTCTAAGAACGATAACAAATACGGCTGCCGCCATTCCTTAAACGATGCCATTAAGCGCGCTACTGATCACTTGTTGGCTGGTAAAAAAGCGTTAGTTATTGGCTACGGAGATGTGGGTAAAGGTTCTGCCGCTAGCCTCCGTCAAGAAGGCATGATTGTTAAAGTGACTGAAGTAGACCCGATTTGTGCGATGCAAGCCTGTATGGATGGCTACGAAGTAGTATCGCCTTACCTGAACGGTGTTAACACTGGCAGCGCTGATGGCATTAACCGCGATTTGTTACAAAACACCGATTTGCTAGTCACCACCACGGGTAACGTGAATGTGTGCGACAAGCACATGTTAGCGGCGCTTAAATCAACTGCTGTGGTCTGTAACATTGGTCACTTTGATAATGAAATTGATACCAAGTTTATGCGTGACAACTGGCGCTGGGAAGAAGTGAAGCCACAGGTTCACAAAATCTATCGTAGCGATGATGCTAGTGACCACTTACTCTTGTTGTCTGAAGGACGTTTGGTGAATTTAGGTAATGCCACAGGTCACCCAAGCCGAATCATGGATGGCAGCTTTGCTAACCAAGTATTGGCGCAAATGCATTTGTTCAGCGAGAAATTTGCTGACTTGCCAGCTGCCGATAAGGCGGCACAATTGCGGGTAGAAGTGTTGCCTAAACAGTTAGATGAAGAAGTAGCGCGTTACATGGTGCAGGGTTTTGGTGGGGTTATGACCAAACTTACCCAGCAGCAAGCAGACTACATTCATGTCACGGTTGAAGGGCCATTCAAATCTGACGATTACCGTTACTAAGCAAGTTAAAGCTTATTTGTTGCAGGCTGCCGTTCAGGTTCTGGACGGCAGCCTTTTTTTATCGAGCGATTGGGCGTAGGAAAAAAAACAATGATAAACTAGCGCGCTAAACTGCAGTTTACATTTACTTGCTTAGCAAGGTAGCTATTTATGGTTTCATATAAACAACTTACCGCGGCTGATTTCGACGCCGTGATAGAACTTGGCAACAAGGTTCATGGTGATAATTATCTTACCGATGAATCATTGGCCGATTATGCCGAGCGTGGCATCAAAGATGGGATTAACCTCAATTGGTTGGCGTTTGTGGATGGCCAATTAGCGGGCATCCGATTGACCTTTGCGCCGGGTAACTGGGAGTTAGATGACCACTGTACACCGGCAGAGTGGCCGGTGGCCCCTGAGCAGATGTGCTACTTTAAATGCGTGGCGGTGGATCCTGATATTCGCGGCGCTGGGATTGGTCGCGGTATGCTAGAGCGCAGCATTAACGAAGCGAAGAAGCTTGGCTGTCGTGCCGGCTTGGCGCACATTTGGATGCAAAGCCCAGATAACGCTGCCTTTGAATACTTTACTCGTTGCGGCGGTGAGCTTATCGAAGAGCATGGTAAGCGTTGGTACGATTTATCCGTCAACGATGGTTATCACTGCCCGGTGTGTGACGGTATTTGTTACTGTAGCGCCGGCGAGATGATCTTGAGATTTAAATAATAATGTACGACCCGCTTCATGATTCGTGTCCGGGTCCGCAGCAACAGCATCATCTCACCACGCCAGCGGGCACCATTCGCTGCGCCAAAGTGATTATTGCTAGCAATGGCTACAGCGCCCAGAACTTACATCCAAGTGTTCAGGGACGCACCCTGCCGGTGTTATCGAGTGTGGTGGTGACGCGGCCGCTAACCCCAATCGAGCTAGCCACCATCAAACTGACGAGTCAACGCTTGGTAATGGATACCCGAGCGCTGAAATATTATTTTAGATTACTGCCAGATCAGCGTCTCTTGTTTGGCGGACGTGGTGCCATTACCGGCAAAGATGCGGATAAACCGCGCTATCGTGAGCACTTACTAGCCGCCTTGGCCGATACCTTCAGTTGTTTGCGTGGTATTCAAGCCGAGTACTTTTGGAGTGGTTGGGTGAGTGTCGCCTTGGATGACTACCCGCGGATTTATTCACCAAGCCCAGGGGTTTTTACCAGCATGGGTTACTGTGGGGCGGGCGTGACTTTTACTCAGTTAGCGGGGCAACGGGTAGCTCAGCTGGCCATGGGCGCTGAGCTACCGGCACTACCGTTTTATCAATCGGCGTTACCGCGCTTTCCATTCGCGCGGTTTCGCCGACTGGGCCAACGGCTTTATTACTATGTTCATCGTTAATTATTAATTGTTAATTATTAAAGCCCGAACACCACTTTTTCGCTGGCCAGCATTTTGCCAATCAAGCGCATCAATATCCAAGATACCACCAGTGTCGCTAAGGCACTTAAACCCAATGGCAGCCACTGTAATGACTCACCTTTGATTAAATCTAACAGGGCTTGATGCTGTCCGGTAACTGGTAGGTAATAAAGTGCTGGGCTTTTTAAGCGCGCAAACTCTACCCCAAACACTGCAATCATCGGCACCATCAATAGTAGCGAGATGTAGGTTTGGGCTTCTTTGAAGCTCTTGGCGCGGAAACTCACAAACAATTGCAGTGCCGTAGCCAGTAATGCTAAGGGGGCTAACAGGGCAATGATGAGCAGTAGATCAGCGGCCGACAAGGACACACTCATGCCGATTTCGTGGAGCGGCAAAAATTGAAACACTAAAGGCGTTAACAACACGCATAACACGCCCCCGAACATCGCAAAACAACTAGCTGCCAGCGCTTTACCGTACACCAATTGGTGACTACTTAACGGCTGCGCTAGCAGTAGTTCCAGGGAATTGCGCTCGCGTTCGCCAGCACTAATATCTATCGCTACGTTCATGCCGGAGAAAAACACTGACATCAAGAAGAAAATCAGCACACTCCCCATCAACAATGCTGCACGCGAGCCTTGAGTAGCAGTGTCATGCTTTATTAAAGTAATCGGATTAGCGACATTTGGATCAATTCCGCGCATTTGTAATCGCATAAAAGCAATTTGGTTGCCGTAAGCCGAGATGGCTTTTTCCAGACGACGCAAATCTGTGGTCTGCTTCTGCGCACTGAAATCCGCGGTAATGATCACTTCAACGGGGATACCTTTGCCGATTTGCTCGCCCCAGTTGGCGGGAATCTCCAGCTCAATAGGAGTAGTACCGGCAGGCCAAGGTTTGTCGCGTTGGACGATACCCTGTTGATTCAGGTGTTCGACCAGCGCCGGTGCGTGATCCGTGCCACTGATATCAATTTCGACATCACTGGGGGCGGTTAATTGGCTGATAAGAAAATAAAAGGCCACGGCCATGAACAGCGGACCAAAAAAGGCATAAGACATCGCCGCCATCACCGAGCGTTTATCACGCAGGGCATCTTTCAGTTCTTTACGCCATACAGTTGCAATGGGGTTGCTCATGCCGCAATGCCCTCGTCAGTTCCGATAATTTTAACAAAGGCTTCTTCTAAAGCCGTTTCACCCGTGAGTTCGCATAATTGCTCGGTGGTGCCTTGCGCTGCTACTTTACCGGCAGCTATCACCACCACTTGGTCGCACAGTGCGGCGACTTCTTGCATCACATGGCTAGAGAACAGGATACTGGTGCCCTGGGCTCTTAAATCACGCAGCAGATCACGCAAAATACGTGTGCTCATCACATCTAAGCCGCGGCTTGGTTCGTCTAAAATCAGGTGCTTGGGCTGATGCACAATAGCCTGTGCCAGCGCGACTTTCATTCGCTGACCCTGCGAAAAGCCTTGGGCTTTACGGTCGGCGATGGCGCTCATATCTAGGCGGTCAATCGCGGTTTGGGTTGCTTGTTCAAGCTGGCCACCACTAAACCCGTGCAAGGCTGCGAAATAAGCGATTTGCTCGCGCGCGGTGAGCCGCTCATAGAGCCCGAATTTATCCGGGAAGATGCCAATATTGCGACGCGCTTCAAGGGGTTGCTTACTGGTATCTATGCCATCAATAAGGGCATGTCCACTATCGGCCTTAAGCAAGCCGTAAATGGTACGCAGACAAGTGGTTTTGCCGGCACCATTAGGGCCTAGCAAGCCGGTGATTTGCCCCTCCGGGGCCACAAAGCTTAAGCCATTGAGGGCATTCACCTTACCGAAGCTTTTCCGTAGTTCAGATACTTCAATCATGCTAGCCCCCTATAAGCCTTTGCCGTTGCTGTTTAAAATAAAAGGCACGGCCTTTTTCGTTTCAATACAGCTGGTGTCTAACCCGGCTGGGTCAGCAGTTTCCAAGAACTTGGCTACTAATTGGTTAGCACAGGTGTGGCTAACAATAATGTGTGAACCATGCTCAGCAATCACGTGACGGCTGTTGGTTAAGGTCTGCGCCGCTAAGGCACCCCAGGTAGGTGGCGTGACCGGATCTAAGCGGCCAGACAAGAGTAACGTTGGAATATCGCTTGCGACTGGGGCGAACCATTCGCTCGGCCGCTCGGCCTGTGGCCAAACGGAACACATTTGTACAAAAGCATCACCGGTGCGACTGCCGATAAAATCATTATCGCCGTCGGCAGCTAGCAGCTCTGGGGTTGCGCGGGCTAGATCTTCGCTACAAAGCACGGACAGCATCAGGCCCATGTAAATTTCTGCCTGGGCAGTAGTGGTGCCTAACAAGCCCACTAACGGGGTGTAATTAGCTTTGGCGGTTTGATCAATCACGTACGGCAACATTTGGCGGGTGGTGGGATGATACAAACCCACCCGCATGACGCTACTAAAACGCCCGGCAGTGACCATGATCTCTAACGGCTCATTAGTGAGCGGGTCTTTAATGCTAATCAGTTGCGGCTGTTGCTCTAACTGCTTTAACACCTGCACGTAAGTGTCGCCCAAGTTAGGGAAGGTATCCGCACAGGCACTACTCGCGCGGCATTGCTCTAATAATTTATTGAAGGCGTCAGCACCATGACGACCGAACGGCCCGACAATCACCTGAGGTGGTGCCACGGCATCGAGTACAGCAGTACGCACAGATTGCGGAAATTCACGCAGGTAGATTAAGCCGGCGCGGCTACCGTAAGAGCCGCCATAGAGGTTAACTTGTTGATAACCCAAATGTTGGCGTACTTGCTCAAAATCTTTAATCGCATGCAAGCTATGGAACTGAGTAAGATCGTATTGCTCAAACTGCGCCAAACACTCACGCGCCATCTCATCTAGTTTTACATCATCATCGGTTTTTACCAATTCTTGCTCGTGACTCAGGCTACAGCTCAGTGGCTCGGACTGACCGGTACCGCGCTGGTCGATAAGCAAAATATCGCGACGTTTGCGCACCTCAGCGAAGATGCGATTAATCATGGGCGCCAACTCAACCGCTGCTTGGCCGGGGCCACCAGCTAAAATCAATAAGGGGTCGGGACGTTTACTTTCGCTGACGGCTGGTAACACTGCGTAGTTAATGGTCAGTTGTTTAGCGTCTGGCGCCGCATAATCTTGCGGTACCGATAAACTTCCGCATTGTACCTGCTCGCTGATCCCTTTGAGGTAGCAGCCGGTTAATTTGCTGGTGGGAGTGCTGCTAGTAGCAGCTGTACTGTCGGCTTCAGGTGCGGTTTGCGCAACGGCGGGCAACAGCAAACTCATCAATAAGCTAGACGCCACTGCTAGTTTGGTCAGCAGCATGGTGGACATTCCGTTCGTTCTCATAGGTTGTTATCCGATTGTAACAAGTTGCCTAAGTGTAACGAGAAGCACAGAGTCTGGGAAGCGTTAAACTGTAAATGATTATTTAAGCTGGATGGTTATTCTTGGGAGTAGTCAGCGATGCGCTGCCGTAACAGTTCAATGACATTACCGTTAGCGAAACTGCTGGTAGGTTTTTCTACACTGCTGCTATGTTGCCGCACCCAATCGACATCGCCATTGGCGGCTAAATCACGTGGGCTTAGGCTTAACACCAAAAGGCGGCCGATGTCATCGGCACGATGTTCGATTGCGAATTGGATCATGGTGCTATGGTTGCAACGCACGTCACTATAGATATCGCGGATACGTAGACGGTAGTCTCGCAGCTTGTCGCGAAAACCTATGCTATCGTTGGCGCGCACATAACTGCATAGGCTAAGAACCAGATTTTCGTCGTAAGGTTGCAACAGCGGTTTGGCCTGCACCGGGCGCGCAGCCACAAGTGTCGCTAGCACCACGGCTAACATGACTGTCACTTGAACTGCATAATAACTAGAACGCTGCACCGCAACCCTACCCTTCACATCTTCAGCTAAACTTTTCGCTGATCTTAGCTACCTACTGTTGCAATCATATTACTGAGCGTGGCCAGGGCTTGCAACGGAATAAAATGTTAACTAATGCGGAGGTCTTTACAGAATAATTACACTTTAAAGGCGCTGCGTTCCGATCTCGCCGTTAACTCTTGCGTAGGTAAACTTCTGTTACAAATGCGTGCGGGTTACTGGCATCGGCGGGGTGTTCAACGGCTTCGATGAGGTCCCAATCTGCGACGGCTTGGTAATCAGGAAAATAGGTATCTCCGGCGGTGTCTAAATCGATTTTGGTGAGGTAGAGTTTGTCGGCACGAGGTAAAAACTCAGCATACACATGGCCGCCGCCGATAACCATCAGCTCATCGGCATGGCCGGCAGCTTGCACCGCATAATGCGGGCTATTCACCCAAATCACTCCTAGTTCATCGGTATGAGGCTGCTGATGCTTACGGCTTAAAACAATGTTGGTGCGCCCGGGTAATGGGCGCCCAATAGATTCATAGGTGGTACGGCCCATCACCACAGGCTTGCCCAAGGTTACTTGCTTAAAGTGCTTCAGCTCAGCTGGCAAATGCCATGGCATATCGCCATCTTTACCGATCACACGATTGGCTGCCATCGCAGCAACAAGAGCAATTAACATGGGCTTTCCATCCTATTTCTGGTAAACGACCTCGACATCATAATCATCGTCGTCAAAATCGTCATCATCGTCTTCGTCATCGTAGTCATCTTCATAAGCTTCTAATTGCTGCTTATGATAGTCATCCCACTTAAACTCAACGTTAGCTTTAGCCTCGGCTTCCATTTCTTCTGGAGTTGGCTTGGGCAGTGCTTCTAAGTAATTGACGATCTCTTTACACAGAGCGTCCGTGTTCACATGAGCTAAGCCGGAGATCTGATAAACTGGGCCGTCCCATTGCAAAGCTTCTTTCACTCGAGCAATGCCTTCGGCTATTTCTTCTTCAGACAGCAAGTCTACTTTGTTCACCACCAACCAACGCGGTTTAGCAGCCAACTCAGGGCTGTATTTCTCTAACTCTTGCACGATCGTTACTGCTTGCTCAGCTGGATCTGTCTCATCATAGGGAGCCAAATCAACAAGATGTAATAACAAACGGCAGCGCTCAAGATGCTTTAAGAAACGAATACCTAAGCCAGCGCCTTCAGCAGCACCTTCAATCAAGCCTGGAATATCTGCGATCACAAAGCTCGCATGTGGCACCGGACGTACCACGCCTAAGTTAGGCACCAAGGTGGTAAACGGATAATCCGCTACTTTAGGTTTTGCCGCCGATACGGAACGAATAAAAGTAGATTTACCAGCATTTGGCATGCCCAGCAAACCAACGTCAGCCAACAGCATTAATTCTAACTTTAGGTTACGAATTTCGCCCGGCGTACCCATGGTTTTTTGCCGTGGGGCGCGGTTGGTTGAGCTCTTAAAACGAGCGTTACCAAGGCCGTGAAAGCCGCCCTTGGCGACCATTCTACGTAACCCATGGCGAGTTAAATCGCCCAGTACTTCGCCGGTTTCGATATCGGTAGCGCGGGTACCCACAGGCACCTTCAGCACCAAATCTTCGCCACGCTTACCAGTACAGTTTTTGCCTGAACCGTTTTCACCGCGCTGAGCCCGATGAAAGCGCTCAAACTGATAATCAATTAAGGTATTGATATTTTCATCAGCTTCTAGATAAACGTCACCGCCATCGCCGCCATCACCCCCATCAGGTCCCCCTTTTGGGATGTATTTTTCACGGCGAAAGCCTACCACGCCGTTACCGCCGTCGCCTGCTTCTACGCGAATTTGAACTTCATCTACAAACTTCATGATTACCTACCTGCTTACATGAAAAAACCCCGCCACATCGGACGGGGTTTCTTATTTCTTTCGTGAGCTCGTTTAAACTGAAATTATTCAGTAACGATGCTTACGTATTTGCGGTTTTTAGGACCTTTTTCCGCAAAAGAAACTTTGCCGTCCGCTAACGCGAACAAAGTATGGTCACGACCGATACCTACGTTATCACCAGCGTGGAACTTAGTACCACGTTGACGAACGATGATGCTGCCAGCTAATACTGATTCACCACCAAAGCGTTTCACACCCAGACGTTTACTTTCTGAGTCACGACCGTTACGAGTTGAGCCTGCGGCTTTCTTGTGTGCCATTTGTCGTTACTCCTTAATTAACCGTTAATACCAGTGATTTTCACTTCGGTGAACCACTGACGATGACCTTGGCGTTTCATGTGGTGCTTACGACGACGGAACTTGATAATGTTCACTTTGTCTGCACGACCATGATTGATAACTTCCGCCTTGATAGATCCACCAGAAACAAAAGGTGCGCCGATTTTAACGTCGTCACCGTTCGATAGCATTAATACTTGATCGAACTCAACCACATCACCGGTGGCTGCTTCCAGCTTTTCCAGGCGGACGATTTGGCCTTCAGTTACACGGTGTTGCTTACCGCCACTTTGGAATACTGCGTACATAGATTTTCTCCGATTGATCCTCACCGAGGTGGTGAGGGTTTCTTTATTTAAATCTGGGCGCGAATTGTACATAAACTCGCGAGGCGAGTAAAGTGCAAATACGCTGTTAGCTATTAGATATTAAGTGCGACACAAAACCGCTCTTGCTCTTCAAACCAATAGCTAATGACTTATAGCCAATCGCGCTCTTGCTCTTAAAATTACGCGATCCGGTCGACGGCGATGGCGGCGAGGGCGTGCAGCGCATCGCGATAAGGCGATGGCGGTAGCTGTTGTAATTGTTGTTGGGCTAATTCGGCTTCGGCCAAGGCGCGGTTACGGGTGTATTCTAGTGCGCCGGTACGCTGCATGGCAGCTAGTACCGCGGCTAAATGCTGGCGGCCATTGCCCTGCTCGATGGCTTGTCGAATCAGGTTAGCTTCGCTATCGTTGCCGTGCCACATGGCGTACAACAGCGGCAGCGTTGGCTTACCTTCGGCCAGGTCATCACCGGCTTGTTTACCCATAGTGTCGCTATCGGCGGTGTAATCCAACAAGTCATCGACCAGCTGGAAAGCGGTGCCAAGGTGGCGGCCGTAGGCTGCTAAGGCAGCTTCGACGGGCTCCGGCTGAGCCGCCAGTACTGCGCCTAACTGGGTGGCCGCTTCAAACAGTTTGCCGGTTTTGCCGTAAATCACCTCAAAGTAGCTGGTTTCTGTAGTGTCCGGGTCGTTACAGTTCATCAACTGCAGCACTTCGCCTTCAGAAATAATATTGGTGGCGTCAGCTAGGATTTTCATCACCTTCATGGAGTTTAAGGTGACCATTAATTGAAAGGCGCGCGTGTATAAAAAGTCGCCGACGAGTACGCTGGCTTCGTTGCCAAACACGGCATTGGCGGTTTTTTCGCCGCGGCGTAATTCAGAAGCATCAACCACATCGTCATGTAACAAGGTAGCGGTGTGGATAAACTCGACGATGGTGGCTAACGTGAGATGGCCATGGCCTTGGTAACCCACGGCACGTGCGGCAGTTACCGCTAACAGTGGGCGCAAGCGTTTGCCGCCACTATTCACAATGTATAAGCCGAGTTGGTTAATCAGTGCTACATCTGATTGTAATTCGCTGCCAATTAATTGATTGACGCCGGCCATGTCTTCGGCCATTAACGCATTGATCTGTTTTAGGTTCATTGCTTAGTGCTGCTTAGCTGCCACAAGTAAAATCATGGCGCAGATTGTACACTATTTTTTGCTTGGGAGCAGCGAAAAACCACCAGCGCTAGCACAAATCCACTAACGATACCGCCACTATGGGCGTACAGAGCTATGCCTTCAACCAAGCTAGGAAAGCTAAAATCAAGCAGGCTTTTGATCAGGATACCTAGCACGATAGCTGCGCCGATCCATTGTTTAGCCAACGCATCTTGCAACGCGGCGTAGGCGAATAAGCCATACAAGGCGCCAGAAAAGCCGGCATAGATTTCGTGGCCTGGGGCAAACCAGAGTTGGCTCAAGCTACTTACAATGGCTACTGGGAGCAGGATCCACCAGTCTTGATTTCGTTGCAATTGGGCCGGAAATAACAGCCAAGCAATCCAAATACCAGCGACATTAAACCACAGATGGGCTTGGTCATGATGCATCAGGTTGGCGGTGAGGGGTTGCCACCAAGCGCCTGCGTAAACTTGCGCGGTGACCATAAACCAGGCGGAATGCCAAGGTGTTAGCAGGTAATAACAGACAACAAGCAGAGCGCTAAGTGCACTAGGTACCCATAGGCTCTGCTTGAACGTCTTCAATGGGTTAGCTTACTTAACGAAGTCTAAACCAATTTGGATGTCGTTTTTCAAACCGTCTAACATGTCGGCTTTGGCTTTCTCTTCGTACGCGCTTAATTCGCCGTAAGACAGGATTTCTTCAACACCGTTAGCGCCAAGGCGAACTGGGTGAGCGAAGAATAAGGCATCGTTACCGTCGGTTTCAACGTAAGTGCACTCTACGACGCTGTTGTCGCCTTGCAGTGCCTTCACCAGTGACAAGCAGAAGCGCGCTGCTGCTTGGCCCATAGATAAGGTAGCAGAGCCGCCGCCAGCTTTAGCTTCAACCACTTCAGTACCCGCATTTTGAATACGCTTAGTTAGCGCTTCAATTTGCTCGTCGGTAAAGCTTAGGCCTGTTTGTGACAACAATGGCAGGATGGTGGTACCGCTGTGGCCACCAATCACAGGAACTGTGACTTCAGCTGGGTTTTTACCGTGAATTTCAGCCACAAACGTTTCTGCACGAATCACGTCTAAGGTAGTCACACCAAACAATTTGTTTTTGTTGTAAACGCCTTTTTTCTCTAACACTTTTTTAGCGATAGCAACGGTAGTATTCACTGGGTTGGTGATAATGCCGATGCAAGCCGTTGGGCAATTGTCCGCAATAGCTTCGATCAGGTTAGCAACGATACCAGCGTTGATGTTGAACAGGTCAGAACGGTCCATACCTGGCTTACGTGGTACACCAGCTGGGATTAATACGATGTCGCTGCCCACTAACGCAGAAGCTAGGTCGTCTTTGCCGTAACCTTTTACGCTAACCGCAGTTGGGATGTGGCTGAGATCGACAGCAACACCAGGAACAACTGGCGCTACATCGTATAAAGCCAACTCTGTACCAACTGGTAATTGGGTTTTCAAAAGTAATGATAGTGCTTGACCGATACCACCGGCTGCACCTAAAACTGCAACTTTCATCTCAGACTCCATCCATTTATGTGGGGAAATTTAGGCCAAAAACTCTACTCTCTTTTAGCGAAAAATACAACGGGCGACCGCCTGACTAGGCGCTTATCTTGTATTGCTGTACACTCAGCAGCTACTCTGTAAATCCATAATAATAACTAGCAACCAGAAAATCATAGAGAGATATACGCATGGCCGACCCTAAAGCTGCTGATTTAATTGAAGCCTTCAAAGCGCTACTCAAAGAGGAGTGTTATGGCTCGCAGGGAGAGATTGTTGAACAGCTAAAAGAGCTTGGTTTTACTAACATTAGCCAGTCTAAAGTGTCGCGTATGTTGAGCAAATACGGCGCCGTGCGCACCCGCAATGCGCGCCAAGAAATGGTCTATTGTTTACCGCCTGAGCTGGGCATCCCGAGCACCCATGCGCCATTAACGCAGCTTGTTTTAGATATTCAACACAATGATGTGATGGTGATCATTCGTACCACCCCTGGCGCCGCCCAGTTGATTGCGCGGTTGTTAGATTCGGTGGGCAAGCAAGAAGGCGTGCTCGGCACCATTGCCGGCGACGATACTATCTTTATTGCCCCGGTGAAGGTTGCGCAGATTGAAGAAACCATGCGCAACGTGCAACAGTTGTTCGATAGCGTCAGTTAGAGCTGTCCTTGCTGCTGTAAGAAATCAACGGACGGGGCGAAGTAAGCGCTATTACTGATGGCCTCGATGTAATCTAGCAGCGGGTCGTAATCACCTTGGCTATCGGCCAGATAACGTTGTTTGAGCCAGGTATGCAGGTGGCTGGGTTGGCCGGTGCAATACAAGCCTAACAAGCCCTGCTCGCGCAAATTTCCCCATGGCATGTTTTGTCGTAGCAGCTCTAACGGTTGCTCGTTGGCATCCAGTAACCGCGCGGCGCGACTGTGGCTGACTTGGCTTAGCAAGGCTTCACTGATGCGCTCGCCCGTCACTTTCTTGCGCCCCATCACATGCTCTTGCATATCGGTGCTGAGCTGTTCCCAGCGCCGTAAATCGTGCCGAAACTTCTGCAAGTAAATGTAGCTACCAGCGGCAAACACAGGATCGTCCTGCACCAAGGCCACTTGCCGACGACGCAGCCCTCGTGGGTTATCAGGCGCTTCAATAAAGCCCAATAAATCACGGCCATCCATAAATCTGAAGGTGGTGATCTGCTCAACGAGCTCGACGTCATGACCGAGCCATTCAAGTAAGGTGCGAGCTGCTTGAAAGTTAACATCGAACCGATCTGAACGAATGTTGAGTAATAAATCAAAAGACTCCCGCGGCGCTTGTCGGTCGCCATCGCTCACCTCAGGAAAGCCGGTTAATTGTAACGGCCGCACATGACTGTAAAGAATATCCCAATAATCACTACCGATGGCCACCATGCCATTGAGCATGGCTTCAGAGAAACGTGCATCTAGGCCTTCGAGTAACATCGGCACTCGTGCCAGCTTGCGCCGCACGGTTTCCACCTCATCAGTCATCACGTTCAACAGTAACGTGATGCCGTGCAAATTAGGTTCTGCGTATACGCCTGATTGTGCTTGTGCCGTCATGGTCGCTTACCTACCTGGTAAATTCCTCGAAAAAAAACGCGTATCGGTCGATTAATGTTTGCAATTATCCGTTGGCCCCGCACAATGTTATGTTTGGTTAGTCTATTCTGCCAAGCTTTGTAGCAAAAAAGTAGTGTAGCAAAATAAATGTCTTTTTGGAGAACCTATGCATACCCCTTCGTCTTACTTATCAACGGCTTTAGTTGCTGCCTTAGCGGTAACCCTTTCAGGCTGTGCTAGTAGTGGTGCTGGTACTGCTAGCGCTGATGCGCCAGCCGCCACTGCGGTTACCCGCGCGGCCAGTGCTGACCAAGCTTTTAGCGAGCTCGCTGATAGCATTTATCAGGCTTATTTGAACCAAGGCCGTGGGGTAGAATTAACGGATATGAGCCCAGTGGCGGTAACCGCACGCGCCGAGCAACAACGGCAATGGCTACAACAGTTGCAGCAAGTACCGGTAGCTGAGCTATCGCGCCAGCAGCAAATTAACCACCGAATGCTGGTTTATCGGCTCCAAAATGCGGTTGATAGCTACGATTACAACGACCATTACCAACCGCTCAATGCCGAGGGTGGCTTTCATAGCAATCTTAGTTTTATGGTCAGTAACACCGCCTTTCGCAGCGCCCAGGATTATCAAGATTACTTAACTCGGCTGCAATCTATTCCGCGTTATTTAGAGCAACAAACTGCATGGTTGCAACGCGGCTTGGCGGCTGGTTACAGTCAACCACAAGCGGCTATGAAGGGCTTTGAAGAAAGTATCAGCGCCTACATTGTGCAAGACCCAAGTGAGAGCGTGTTCTTTGCCCCTTTCACCGAAGCCAAACCAGCGTTTGTTAGCGACCAGCAGTGGCAACAATTTGGCGCCCGCGCGCAGGACATCATTGACGACGAGGTGGTGCCTGCCTATCAGCAATTGTTTAATTACATGGTGATGGATTATTTACCCAGTAGTCGCACCAGCATCGGTGCGAGTGAGCTACCAAACGGCGCTGACTATTACCAAAATCGCATCAAGCATTACACCACCTTAGATTTGACTCCTGCTGAGATCCATCAAATGGGCCTAGCTGAAGTCAAACGTATCCGTAACGAGATGGCGTTAGTGATTGAAAAAACTGGCTTTGAAGGCAGTTTTGCAGAGTTCACTGATTATTTGCGCAGCGATCCGAAGTTTTATCCGCAAAGTGCCGAGGAGCTGCTGCAATACGCGTCTTATATTGCTAAGAAGATGGATGGTGAGCTTCCTAAGTTCTTTAAATTGCTGCCGCGCCAGCCCTATGGCATAGCCCCGGTGCCAGCAGAGATTGCGCCTAAGTACACCACCGGCCGCTATGCCGGTACCGGCCGTGATGACCGTGCCAGCTTTTATTGGGTCAATACCTATGCGCTGGATCGCCGCCCGCTGTATCAGATGGAGGCGTTAACCTTGCACGAGGCGGTGCCTGGGCATCACTTGCAGGGAGCGCTAGCGCGTGAAATGGAAGACTTACCGGCTTACCGTCGCCACACGTACATTTCTGCTTTTGGCGAAGGTTGGGGCTTGTATGCCGAGTGGCTAGGTAAAGAAGCTGGATTTTATCAAGACCCTTACAGTGACTTTGGCCGGCTCAGTTACGAAATGTGGCGTGCCGCTCGATTGGTGGTAGATACAGGCATGCACGCCATGGGCTGGAGCCGTGACCAAGCGATGGAGTTTATGGCTTCGAATACGGCACTGAGTATGCACAACGTGCAAACAGAAATCGATCGATACATTACCTGGCCTGGGCAAGCTTTGTCGTACAAACTAGGTGAGATGCTGATCCGTAAGCTACGCATTGAAGCCGAAGATGCCCTAGGTGCTCGTTTTGATATTCGCGAGTTTCACCATCAGGTGCTGAAAAACGGCAGTGTGCCGCTCGATGTCTTGGAACAAGAAGTGCGGGCTTGGATTGATGCTAGCGTGCAAACGCAAGCTAACAGCTAACGCACCGGAAATACCCAAGTCGCCGGCAATTCCTGATCGGGAACTAAGCCGGCGCCTTCGGGTAACGCCTGACCATGACCGTCAAGCAGGGTGGCTGGGGCGTACATAGAGACCCCGATGATCCAGCCATTGGGTAAGCTCTTCACAATGGTTGGCGAGAAGGCCCCGCGAGTGGTTTGGCCATGCAAGCTAAAGCCGCGTAAACGCAGCGCTTGGGCTAGGTGTTCAGCGGCACTGGCGGTTATTTCACTCACTAACACCCGCCCCCCTTGATACAGACGACTCAAATCGGGACGCCGTTGCTCGGTTAGCTGATGCTGATTGATACTCGCAAAAGGTAAGGGTTGCGCTTGCAAACTCAAGGCTAGTTGGCTGGCCAGTAGCAGGCTGCCGCCTTCGTTGAAACGCAAATCTATGAGTAAGCTGGGGGGCTTGCCAAGGCTCTGACTGGCTTTTTTGAGATCGCTGGCGAGCTTATCTAACGCGCGTTGTAAGCAGCGCTGACCAGCCTCGCTATAACTCACTTTAACCTGCTGCAGGCCTTGTTGCACGCTGGTAAAACCATGCAGGCGTAACACGCCCAAATAATATTCGCCAGAGCTCAGCAGGCCCCACCACAAGGCTTGTTCGCAACCGTTATAGAGCGCACTTTGTTGCAACTCCTGCAGCCATTGCTGGCGGGATAATTCGCGTTGCGCCTCGCCTACGCTAAATGGGTTAACGCGATAATAAGCTCCAAGCTCGCGCGCCAGCACAAAGGCGTGGCGATCATCGCTATCTACCAAGACTTCGCGCACCAGTTGATACAAAGCGACGGACTTATCCGTATCGGTAAGGTTATGTTGAACATCCAGCCGTTGCGCCTGATAGCGCCAGCGCAATAATTCCGTTTGGCTTAGGCCATGCTGAAACTGCGTAAGTACCTCGGCTAAGGTATCGATGACGGCGCTGGCGGAGGCCTCGGGTGGTTGCCGACAAGGAGCGGGTAACAAGGGCTCACGGGTAAAAAATACCGGTATGCCATCAGATAAACGGCGTAACACCAAGGTGTTGCGGCCCGCTCCTACCCATTCGTGCTGGCCAGGGTTGTAAGCACTAGAAAACACCCGTGGCAGTAAGCCGGCATCGGCACTCCAGCATTGGCTGGGCGTATATTGATAGCGCGTTAACAGGCCGTCGTTGGCTTCAAGGTAGCTGTGGTATTGGGCTGACCAATACACCCCATCGGCAATCTCTAACTGTTGTGGGGCTAAACTCGCAGTGCAACCACTGAGCGCCAGCAACAACCCGCCCAGCGCCAATCTGCAGCGTTTAGAGATACCTGTCATACAATAACTGCAACGTCGCCTCTGCTGCTCGTTCACCTTGTTCTGCCCAAATTTCTAGCGGTTGCTCGATAACTTGATAACCGCCGCGGCTTGCGCTCACACCGGCCACTTGGCGCTCACGCTCTAAATTGTAGCCACCGGCTCGGCCTCGATAGGACTGCGCTGCCTGTGGAATTTTAATGCGCTCGTCTGCCAGCAAGGTGGCATCTGTCATGGAGGTCATGCTGATATGGTAACCAATCGGCTCGTAGTTCAACGTTTGCTCGCGGTAGGGCAAGACTTCTATCAACAGCTTAGTATGTTTACGCAGCATGTCCATTTCTAGGCGCTGCTGGTCATCCTGCGGATTACGCTCGGTACTAGAGCGGATTTCGGCGTCTAGTAGCCGCATGGCCACCGCCCGATTTACCAAACGCACCCCGTATTTAAGCAAGGTGCCTTGATAGCCGCGTTGATACTCTTGCCATTGTGCCGACGTGAGCATAGGGTCGCGATAATCACCTTGGCCACGTCGCTGCTCTACCCCAATCTGGATATCTTGCGAGCTGGGTGTAAAGGTGCCTTCGGTACCTGTAGCTTGGCTATTGATACTTACCCGCCGTTGCATCTGCCAATCCGACACCATGGCACTGAAGGGCTCTCCCACTAACATGATCAGTTGCGGGCGTCCGGCTGCTTCATAGGCCGTGCGAAAGGTCGCCTCATCTACCCTGATTAAGGGCTTAGGAGCTGCTCGTTCGGCGCGAGCCCGGTCAAAATAAGGCTCTTTAAGCATAGGTTGGGCGGGGGCATCTTGTTGCTTTAGTGGAGTACTGGCTACGGGCCAGGTCGCCAGGCCTAGCCCCAAGGCCGCCAACAGCAACTTGCTGGGCCCTAAAAACTTACCAGTAACACTCGAACGATCAGCATACCTGTTCATGTTAGCGTCCTTCGCGTAGCTCAACTAAAAAGTAGGCGGCACGGTCGTTCAGTGAGGTTTCTTTATAGATAGCCGTGCCATTGGCTGGTACATACACCCGCCGCCACATGGTTTCATCCATCAAAGGCGCTTGGTTGGCATCAAAAAACAACGCCTTGCCTTCAATTTGTAAATCGTAGTCGGTACGGTTACGAATCATGGTCCAGACTTCTAATTGCCCAGTTGCGCTGTTACTGATGCCGCTGCGATCAAGAGTTACTTTAACCGTATCTTGTACCCGCTCACCGAAGATGGTTTTAGTGATATCCGTGCGGTTAAGCTGGTGATCAATAAACACGATGGTGTTCAATTCATTGGTGGTGGTGCGCTGCACTGGGTGCGCGCCTTGGTAGCCGTTTTGGGTGGTACTGCCGCAGCCTGCTGCCAGCAAGGTGACCGCTGCAATAGCTACTAACTTGGTGCCTAAATGACTGTTCATTGTTGTTATCCTTTTGCTGCCGATGCCATCATCTTGTTTAGAATGCTGACTCAGCGCGCGCGTGAGCTATGCCAAATCAGATGATTGCCACGCTGATCTTGATAATGCCAAAACACCCCGGACGGGAGTGAAACCGGCTGTCCGTCTAAATCTGCATAAGTTGCCTGCCAATCACTAATATCAGTGGGCGAGCCGGAAAAGGTGCTGACATGAATGGCATCTGGCAAACTAGCCCAATAACGCGTGTCGGCGCGCGGTTTAACATTGGCCGATAACGCCATGCTAGCCACCCCAATCAAGGCCAAAGTATTACCCACCTGCCCGCTACTGCCGCCAACTGCCGGTGACCAGACTCGTGCTGCTACCCCTAACTTAGCTAAATCCGCACCAATATCCGCGGTGGTATTGGCAAAACTAGCTTTGCCTTCAATAATCGCATCTACTGGCCTACCGCCACGTGAGGTGGCTTGCCAATACACACTCTCAATAGGAGCTAACTGTTGCGTTTGGCCCGCCATGGTTAGGGTTACTTGTTTCTCGGTGAAGTTTTTCCCCGGGCGAAACACCAGCTCGTAATGGCCCATACCGTCGGCTAACTTACGCGGCGCAAAGCCCGTTTCAGCTAGCACAAGCACATTATCGTTGGCATCCGGAATGACGATATCTGGCCGCAATTGCTGTAACTCAGCGTACGCCTCGGCGGCTAAGCCGGGGCTGCCCATTTTTTGCGCCGACCAGCCGGCCAGCAACAGTAACACCGCAAAATCTGCACGATTCTGTTCTTCTTCGGCAAAGGCATCTTGCAACAGCCCGCTGATAAAACTGGCGCGAGCATTGTCGTACTCACCGTCAGCTAGGTAAATCAGGCCGCGATAGTAGTAAGCCATAGCACGTTCGTAGGGCTCACCTTTGAAGTCTTTGCGGCCTTCTTCGTGCCACAGGCTGCGCGCTTGAAGTGCGGCTTGGTTATCTGCATACACAGTTTCAATCACCGCTAACGCAGCATCAAAGTTCTCGCGCGCAAGATCGAGATCGCCCCGATAAAAAGCAGCGGTACCTATCTCCATGCGGTTGAGCACTTCGTTACGCTTACCCTCGGCAAATAACTTTTGATATTGTGCTTGGGCATAGCTGGGTTGCTCTGCCACCCTGCTTTGCTCTTGCTGATTAAGCTGCAAGGGTTGGTAAGTAGCTGGCCCCGTGGCTCCACAGGCGGCTACCGCTAAACTGACAACGGCCAGCCCCGCCAGCCGCACCGTTTGCTTTGCCGTATTAGCGGTAGATGATGTCATCTTGCGCGGTTTTCTGGAATTCATACATGCCGCTCCACACATAAGTGCCAAGTTCTAGGTCGATTAACTCAAAGGTAATTTGATGGTAACGCGAGCGCTCTTGGCTGCGGGTATCCATCGCATCAAGGGACATGATTCGTCCCACTAAGCGAAAATCTGCGCCAGCAGTAGCTTGGGTGCTACGAATGGTACCGCCATCCACCACGCCCATCCGCTTCAGTTCACGCTCTTTCTCAACCATGTCGGCAAATTCCCGGCCGACGAAGGTGAGTCGACCATTGGCGGCACGATTCAGGTTGATGCGTAAGCGGTCGGTGAGCATGTTTTTGTTGATGCGCGACGAGCTCTCGTTGGTAAAATATTCGCTGTCGATAATGATGCGGGGGGCGATCTCGCGATTCACCAATTGCGGGTTGCTGAGCATATCGCGCATCATTTGGTCGGTGACCGCCATGATGTCTTGGGACTCAACGCCTACCCCTTGGATTTTTCCCGGTGACCGTGCATCTTCATAGACGGTGGCGCGGCCGGCGCTGTTATCAATCTTGGTAGCACCGCAACCGGTGAGCAAGAGCCCACCGATAAGCATGATGCCGGTTAATACGAACTGTCTCATGGTAACGTCCTCATTGCAGCTTGTTTGATAGGCTGATGGGTAGGTTCAAGTTAGTAACCGACACCCGCCCCAGCTGAGGCGTTATACAGGTACTGCATGTAGTTGGTTTTCATTTCTGGATAAATCGACATCACTGAATTAAGAGCATCTTGATAGTGCGGATGAGAGGAGTGATTCACATACATCCAAACCGCCAGATCTTGCAGCGAGTTAAACGAGATATCTGAGCTACCACGAATCACTTCTTCGCCACCGGCCATCTCTAGCGCCACTTCGCGGCCGATACTTTCACCTACAGCCTGACCGAGCATGCCACCAAAGAAAGGAATATTTTCAGCTAGCTTTTGGCCTGCATAGGCTCCGGCCATACCACCGATAGAACTACCCATTTCGGCATTTCGGGCGTTATTAACCCACTCGGCTAGCACCCCGTCTGAGGTGTAGGGGCTCATGTAACTACCACTGTTATCTTGAATTGGGGTTGGCGATCTTAGTTGATTAGGCTGGGCCAATTGCGGCCCCATAGCACAGGCGGTCAGTAACAAGGATAGGCATACGGCAACTAGTAATTTGATGTTGTTCATAACAGCTCTCCATTGAGCTCAAAGTTTTGTCTAATCGTTATGATTTAATAGGAGATTTCATTGAAACAGCCGTAAAACCTAGGATTAATCATAACTTTTGTTATTGGTGCTGCTTGATTTACAGGCAACAAAGTAAAGATTATGCAAAGTTCCTATTTTATCAAGGCGACAGCTATCACAAATGTTTAACCGCTTGTTTTGATATCAATTTTAATTATTAGTTATGTCTTACTTGTTTAGTATTCATCATGTTTATCGCAAAAATATGCGGGAAAACACTTATGCCAATTCAAATATGTAACAAAAGCCCGTATAATTCGTGGCACTTTATTAACCGCAACAGCAAAAGGGGTACCCAGTGCTGCAAGAATATCGTAAGCATGTCGAAGAGCGGGCCGCAGAAGGCATTCCGCCAAAGCCACTGACAGCAGAGCAAGTTGCTGATTTAGTAGAATTATTAAAAAACCCACCAGCGGGCGAAGAAGACTTCCTAGTCGAGCTAGTGTCTGAGCGTGTACCGCCAGGCGTAGACGAAGCTGCTTATGTTAAAGCCGGCTTTTTATCAGCCATCGTTAAAGGCGAAACCAGTAGCCCGATCGTTAGCAGAGAAGCAGCTGTTGCTCTGTTAGGTAACATGCACGGTGGTTATAACATCGTGACCCTAGTAGAGCTGCTAGACGACGCTGAATTAGGCGAGTTAGCCGCAGAAGAATTGAAGCATACCCTACTGATGTTCGATGCCTTCCACGATGTGGAAGAGAAAATGAAAAAGGGTAACCAGCTAGCCAAGCAAGTGATTGAATCTTGGGCTGACGCTGAATGGTTTACCAGCCGTGATGAATTGCCTGAAGCAATCAAAACTACCGTCTTCAAAGTCACTGGTGAAACTAACACCGACGACTTGTCACCAGCGCCAGACGCTTGGTCTCGTCCAGATATCCCATTACATGCCAAAGCCATGTACAAAATGCCACGCGAAGGTATTACTGACGCGGCTAAGCAAATTGAAGAACTGAAGCAAAAAGGCCACCCTGTCGCGTTTGTAGGTGACGTGGTTGGTACAGGTTCATCACGTAAATCAGCCACCAACTCAGTGTTGTGGTTTATTGGTGAAGACATGCCTGGTACGCCAAACAAGCGTGCTGGTGGTATCTGTATTGGTGGCAAAGTAGCACCAATCTTCTTCAACACCATGAAAGACGCCGGTGCGTTAGTGTTTGAAGCAGACGTCGAAAAAATGAACATGGGTGATGTGATTACCATCTACCCTTATGCTGGCAAAATTGAAAACGAAGCTGGCGAAGTGATTGCTGAGTACGACTATGCCTCACGCGTGATTTTAGACGAAGTACGTGCTGGCGGTCGGATCAACCTGATCATCGGTCGTGGTTTAACTGAAAAAGCTCGCGAAGCTCTAGGTTTAGGTCCGTCTGAGCTATTCTTGAAGCCAGAGCAGCCAGCAGATACAGGTAAAGGCTACACCTTAGCGCAGAAAATGGTCGGTAAGGCTTGTGGTATGGCTGGCGTCCGTCCGGGTACTTATTGCGAGCCGAAAATGACCACCGTGGGCTCACAAGACACCACCGGCCCAATGACACGTGACGAGCTAAAAGATTTAGCTTGTTTAGGCTTTACTGCTGATTTGACCATGCAGTCATTCTGCCATACCGCGGCTTATCCAAAACCGGTTGATATTGAAACCCAGCATACTCTGCCTGATTTCATCATGAACCGTGGCGGCGTAAGCTTGCGTCCAGGTGACGGTATCATCCACAGCTGGTTAAACCGCATGTTGTTACCCGATACCGTAGGTACTGGTGGCGACTCACACACCCGTTTCCCGCTAGGTATTTCATTCCCAGCAGGTTCAGGCTTGGTTGCTTTCGCAGCTGCTACCGGCGTCATGCCACTAGATATGCCTGAATCAGTATTGGTGCGCTTTAAAGGCGAGATGCAGCCTGGTATCACCTTACGTGATTTGGTTCATGCGATTCCTGCCTTTGCTATCAAAGAAGGTTTGTTGACCGTAGAAAAACGCGGCAAGAAAAACATCTTCTCTGGCCGCATCTTAGAAATCGAAGGCCTTGATCACTTAACCGTTGAGCAAGCCTTTGAATTATCTGATGCGTCAGCTGAGCGTTCAGCTGCGGGTTGTACCATCAACTTGTCAGAAGAGTCGGTCGCTGAGTACTTGCGTTCTAACATCACCATGTTGCGTTGGATGATCAACGAAGGCTACGGCGATGCCCGTACCCTTGAGCGTCGCGCACGTAAAATGGAAGAATGGTTAGCGAACCCGCAATTAATGCGTGCTGATGCTGACGCTGAATACACCGCAGTTATCGAGATCGATTTAGCTGATATTAAAGAGCCGATTGTTTGTTGTCCAAACGACCCAGACGACGCTAAGTTCTTAAGCGAAGTTGCTGGCGATAAAGTAGACGAAGTGTTTATTGGTTCTTGTATGACCAACATTGGTCACTTCCGTGCAGCTGGTAAGTTGTTAGAGAAAAACACCGAAGAGCTCAACACGCGTCTGTGGATTGCGCCGCCAACCAAGATGGACGAAGCGCAACTACGTGAAGAAGGTTACTACAACATCTACGCAAACAATGGCGTGCGCACTGAAATGCCAGGCTGTTCATTGTGTATGGGTAACCAAGCACGAGTGGAGCCAGGTGCAACGGTATTATCTACCTCTACGCGTAACTTCCCGAACCGTTTAGGCGACGGCGCTAACGTGTACTTAACTTCAGCTGAATTAGCTGCCGTGGGTGCGATTTTAGGTAAATTACCAACGCCTGCAGAGTACATGGAATACGCTAAAGACATTAACTCAATGGCTGGCGAAGTTTATAAGTACTTAAACTTTGATCAAATGGATGCCTTCCGTGCGGCTGAAGCCGCGGCGAAAGCAAACATCATTCCAACCATTAACCTAGGTTAATGTAAGTAAAAAAAGAGCTGGCCCTTGGTCTAATGCCGATCAGTTAAGAAATATTTTAGCGATCGGTTGACCGA
>NZ_JANFPJ010000013.1:0-120006 GCF_032227045.1 Pseudidiomarina fusca | reverse complement strand
AGGAACCAATCAGAAATTCGTCCATAAGTACTCACAATATTGTCACTGACTACTTGCGTCCAAAACTGCGTTTGCAAGCAAGCTGCATCTGCAATGCGCCACCCGGCTTACCTTGCGGAAAAAACGCCAGGTTATTCGATATTTTGGATCTGCTCGCGCATCTGCTCAATCAACACCTTCAACTCTACCGCAGCGGCAGTAATGTCAGCGTTAATTGACTTGGAGCCCAGAGTATTCGCTTCGCGGTTGAACTCTTGCATCATGAAATCTAAGCGACGGCCGCAGGCTCCGCCTTTGCGCAGAATTTTGCGGGTTTCAACAACGTGGGCGTTGAGGCGATCGAGCTCTTCGGCGACGTCCACTTTTTGCGCTAGCATCACCATTTCGGCTTCAAGGCGGGTTGGGTCGAGTTCTACGCGGGCCTCTTCAAAGCGCCCTAACAGCTTGTCGCGCTGCCACTGCAATACCTCTGGCATACGGCCGCGCACAAAAGTAACTTGGGTAGAAATGCCTTCAAGGCGCTCTTCAATCATGCGCTCTAGGGCTTTGCCTTCGCTGCCGCGGTTATCAATGAATTCACCCAAACAGGCGTCAAACGCACCTAGTACGTCAGCTTGAATGGCATCCATATCTTCTTCTTGCTGAGCGACTACGCCCGGCCAACGTAGCACGTCTAATGGGTTTAGTTGGGCGCTCGAGCTTTGGTTGGCGACCCAATTTGCAGAAGAAATAACGCTACGTGCTAGTTCTTCGTTGAGGCTTAACCCGCCTTCGGCTTTTTGCTCAATGTGTAGGCGCAAATTACACTCTACTTTGCCGCGCTGTAGCTGCTTGCGTAAGCGATCGCGCAGGCTGTTTTCTAATGAACGAATTTGCTCTGGTAACCGAAAATAAGTTTCTAAAAAGCGTTGGTTTACTGAGCGCATTTCCCACGTGGCGGTGCCCCACTCAGCTTTGAGTTCATGGCGCGCATAGCCGGTCATTGATTGAATCATTGGTATTCCTTAGGTTTGTAATACGGATAGTTTAGCACCTCTCGCAAAGCAACGGAATTTCACATCCATATCTGATATAATCGCCGCCATTATTTTTGCGCAGCAGAGGAATTCAACATGCGTCCAAGTGGTCGTACAGCCCAACAGATTCGCCCGGTGACTATTACCCGGAATTTTACTCGCCATGCCGAAGGTTCGGTGCTGATTGAGTTTGGTGACACTAAGGTGTTGTGTACCGCAAGTGTGGACCGCAATGTACCGCGCTTTTTAAAGGGCAAGGGTCAAGGTTGGGTCACGGCTGAATACGGTATGTTGCCGCGGTCAACGCACACGCGCATGGACCGTGAGGCGGCGCGTGGCAAGCAAGGTGGTCGCACAGTAGAGATTCAGCGTTTGATTGGCCGCTCGTTGCGGGCTTGTGTGGATATGGCGGCCTTGGGTGAGAACACCATTACCATCGACTGTGATGTGCTGCAGGCTGATGGTGGTACGCGTACAGCGTCGATTACCGGTGCTTGCGTGGCGTTGGTGGATGCTTTGAACTGGATGCGTAAAGAAGGTTTGGTTAAGACTAATCCGCTGAAGGGCTTGGTTGCTGCGGTTTCTGTGGGGATGTACGAAGGTAATCCGGTAGCTGATTTAGACTATCCAGAGGACTCAAAAGCTGAAACCGACATGAACGTGGTGATGACTGAAGCTGGTAAATTTATTGAAGTTCAGGGTACCGCTGAGGGCGAACCGTTCTCGAGCGAAGAGATGAACGCTATGCTAGACCTCGCCAAACACGCCATCCGCGAACTGATGGATTTACAAAAACAAGCATTGGCGTAAACAACACGGACAGCGCGAAGCGCGCACGACCAGCGCAGCGCACGAACAACGAATAACGAATAACGAATAACGGCTCTCATATGAAACAGTATCAAAAAGATTTTATTGAATTTGCCATTGCACGTGGTGTTTTAAAGTTTGGTGAGTTTACGCTGAAGTCGGGGCGTACTAGTCCGTATTTCTTTAATGCTGGACTGTTTAATAAAGGCTCTGATTTGGCGCGCCTAGGGCGTTTTTATGCGGCGGCATTGCAAGACAGCGGGGTCGATTATGATCTGCTGTTTGGCCCTGCTTATAAAGGCATTCCTATTGCGACTGCAGCAGCTATTGCCTTGTATGACACCTATCAAAAAGACGTGCCTTACTGCTTCAACCGTAAAGAGAAAAAAGATCACGGCGAAGGCGGTAACTTAGTGGGTTCCGCTCTTACTGGGCGAGTGATGTTAGTCGACGATGTGATTACCGCTGGCACCGCTATTCGTGAGTCTATGGCGATTGTGGAGGCCAATGGCGCAGAGCTGGCTGGGGTGTTGATTGCCTTAGATAGGCAAGAAAAGGGCCAAGGTGAGCTGAGCGCGATTCAAGAGGTTGAGCGTGATTATCAAGCGCAGGTGATTAGCATTGTGAAGTTAAACGATGTGATTGCTTACGTACAAGACAGCCCCGATTTAGCTGAGTTTTTGCCTGCAGTAAAAGCTTATCGTGCGCAGTATGGTGTGGCTTAACCAGTCCACCTGAAAGCAGTTCTCATCTCGCAATAAAAAAGCTGGTGGCTTGAACAAGTCCACCAGCTTTTTTTTAACCTCTCTGCGAACCTGTATTGGCTAGAACTTCTCTGGTTGCCACGATATACCCATGCGGGCATTCATCACTTGGCATTCGCCGCCAGATTTTTGTCGCTGTGTGGCATCATCGGCAATCACCATCAAGCGAAATTCGTTTTCGATCAGATTAAGCTGGTCGCGCTGTTGGCAAATCAATCGTAAGGAGTCTACCGCACCGCGTTTGTTCAAGAAACGTGTGGTGGGGTCTTCTTGCACCACATTATCGCGTTTGGCAAAGGTCACGTTGCTAATATCGTTGTCAGCAAACTGTCCGCTGGCACCTGCGGTCAGGTAGTGAAACGCCGATACTACTGAATGCTCTACTTGTTGCGGGGCTGGAGCAAAGAAGACGCCGCGTTCACCAAGCACGGTAAAGGCGCCGCTATGAACGTTGACGGCTAAGGCAGTGCGCGCATCGATGCCTACAGCAAGTGGTGTGGCGGTGGTGGCCGCAACGCTTAAAAGGCGCCCATGCCGGCCTAAATCGGAGAATTGTCCGTCTAAGCTAGCAAACTCGAACAAACCTACTCCGCCTAAAGGGTGATAGCTGACGCTATCTTGATTCATGTTGCGTGGACAGCTGTCGTCTTTATTGCAGGCAAAAGGAGGAGCTTCGCCAGCAATGGCTCCACTTCGCAAGGCTTCAGCACTGGTGCCGCTGGCCACCATGGCGCGCGCTGTGAGTGCGTTCATGGCATCGCTGGTTGCGCCCACTACTAATCGGTTCGCTTTCATTTTTAAATAAATGGATGTCATGATATCGGTCGGCTGACTAAGCGGGTTTAATAATGCGGCCCGCACTAGGCTCGGGTCGTTACCCACAATAAATAAGCCGTCGGCTTGGTCAATCATTTTGATGCCAGCCAAGGGGTTGTTACAAAACTCTAGCTGCTGACGATGTTTGTCAGCATGCACGCGAGCCCGATGCCAAGTGCCGAGTTCGGTTTCGCGCAGGGCTTCTAACTCGTTGCATTGTTTGGTGCGCTGCGCGGTATTCACTGCTGCATCTAGGGGTAGCCACTGTACGTTAGCGCCGGCTTGGGCAAATCCACTCAAGAAAGGTTCGACGGCGGTAAAGGGGTCTCGCGCCCCAACCGCGGCAATCACTATGGTAGGTACTTTGTCGTCTTTGGATTGTGCTTGTTTCACCAGGCTTGCTTGGCGAATAAACGCCTCAAGAATGTCGCGTTTGGCAGGCAATACCAGCTCATCCAAGCGTGCGGTATCCGTTTTACCTTGCGGTACCGGCATCTCTAAGTGATCAACCACTAGGTTCCATTCGCGCTCGGACAAATTGTCGTACAAATAACGGGTGGCGCGCCGCGTAAACTCTTCTAAAAAGACCCGCTCTGGCACGATGTCTTCGTTGAGTCGGTTGCGAATAATGACAATGGCATCAGCTACATCATCACGGGTTTCGCGTCGATGTTGCGGCCAGCGTTCGTCGGCCAACAGCGGCTTCACGTACTTATCCGTGAGGTTTAGGTAGCGATCCGTACGCATGCTGGTGTTATCAATCCAGTTGGTATCATCGCAATGTTGCCAAGCCAAGCTGCTACAGAGCGCAAGTTCGTCGCCCGCTAAAAAGAGCTGGTATTCGGGGCCTGTTTGTTGCGCTAAGCTGCTGCCTGGCAAGCCGGCACTCACACTGATGCCGATGGCTGCTAGCCACGACCACACATTTGGTTTCATACGTCTACTCCCACCATTGAATGGCGCCCAAGCTAACGAGTTAGGCGCTTACAGTCAATTAAGTTTAGCTGTTATTGGCATTTTGACCTGATATACTGCGGAAGGTTTAATTTTTCATGGCTGGATAGGTGTTGCTGATGGGGTTTGCCACAATCACAACCACACACACTGTTGGCTCTGCTTGGCAGCGCTCTAGCTGCCTGCTGGTTGCTGCGCTCCTAGTTAGCTTGCTGCTGACATTAGCCCTACCCGCGGCCCAAGCGGCCCAGGCGACAGCAAATGTAGCCGTCCCAACGCCTTCTCAGACCTTGGTATTTCGTGCGCCCGAGCCTGGCCCCCTAAGCCATGCGCTGCAAGAGATTATGCAAGAAGCTTATGCCCAGCATAACGTGCAAGTTGAGTACGTGGAGATGCCGCGTACGCGCAGTTTAGTTGAAGCCAACAACGGCCGAATTGCCGGCGAGCTAGGGCGCTTGCCTGATTTAGACGAAAACTATCCGAATTTACGCCGCAGCAGCTTTCCGTTGTTTGGCTTTCAATTAGTGCTGGTTGCCGATCGTCGTTATTGCGGCGTGTGTAATTTGCAAGATGTCGAAAACCTAGCCTACATCAATGGTCAACAAGGGCCGGTGCAACTACTCAAACAGGAGTCTTTTAAGGGCCCGACAGTACAGGCTCAAGACCTGCACCAGTTGCACTTGATGTTTAGTAATAATCGCGTTCGGGCGCTGCTCATCAACGATTTTGAAGCGCGTCAATTGGGTTACTATCAGCAAAAACATTTGGTGATTGTGCCACTCAAATACATCGTTGGTTATCATTACCTACACAAGCAGCATGAAGCCTTGCTGGCCAAGCTCGATAGCACCCTTGACGAGATGCACGATAACGGTCGTATCACGCAAATTTTTAATGACCATCAAGTGATTATCGAGCCGCTACAAGAGTTTAACCAGCCGCCCCATTTTCAGTTAGTGTCAGCCGCTGCCGGGTTATGGCGAACGCGCACCTCGGTGGATGGGTCAGGCCGTTATTGGGATGTCATTCGGCACGTTTTTGAACCCGTCGCAGACGAACTTGATTTACATACCAGCAGCTTTCAGCGCGCGGTATTGGGGCTGCAAGATCAGCGCTTCGATATGCTCATTGGTAGCAATATCGAGCAGGTTCGTGTGGATGCTGTCAGTTCTCGCTTGCATGTTGATTACGACATGGATTTATATGTGTTTGCCCTCAATCAACACAGCATCACCGCGGCCATGCAGGGGGCGTTGAAGCGGCCCGTGTGTTTTGTTGCCGGGTACCATTACGAGCATTATTTTCCGACCGGTACATCCTTTTATCATGGCAGCAACGCGCTGGATTGCTTTGTGATGTTAGACAAAGGACGCGTTGGTGCAGTGGTCACCTTCAGGGCCAATCAACCCGATTGGATAACTGCCCCATATCACGAATTGAAACTTCGTGAGGCTGACCCTATTCATGTGTTATTTCACAACACCCCACGCGGGCGCCTGCTGCGAGATTGGTTTGATACCCAATTTAGAGAGTTGGTGAGCTCAGGCGAGATTCGTCAATTTTACTCTGAGCCGGAACTTGAGCACGCCCAGTTAGATACTGACAAAGATCGTTAGTAGCATCCGCTGCTAATGAGTAAAGAGAGTTCATTTGCATGTTTCATATTGCTTTGTTTAACCCGGTGATGGCAGCCAACACCGGTAATATTATCCGTTTATGTGCGAACAATGGCTGTATGTTGCACTTAATTGAGCCGCTGGGTTTTGACTTTGAAGAGAAAAAACTACGCCGAGCAGGGTTGGATTATCACGATTTAAGCCGGGTTGAGCGCTATCCTGATTTTGCAGCGTTTAAGCAGGCTATGGGTGAGCGTACCCTTTATGCGATTACCACCAAAGGTACTGTAGGTTATACCGAGGTAGCTTATCAGCCCGACGATGTGCTGCTGTTTGGTTCCGAGACCAGTGGCTTAGCGCCTGAGGTGATGGAGCAAATTGCACCAGCCCAACGTTTGCGAGTTCCCATGATGCCCAACAACCGCTCACTCAATTTATCTAACACGGCGGCGCTGGTGAGCTACGAAGCTTGGCGTCAGCAGGGTTTCGCACAAGGACAATAGGTAACGCAATGCGTGATTATGGCTTTTGGGTAAAACTAGCAACACGGGCATCGGTGTCGGTGGCACTGTTGTTGATTGTGGTTAAAGCCGGTGCTTGGCTGATGACAGACTCATCGAGTATGTTGGCCTCGCTGACGGATTCCATGCTAGATAGCTTAGCCAGCCTGTTCACCTTTTTCGCCGTTCGTTATGCTATTCAGCCAGCCGATAACGAGCACCGCTTTGGCCATGGTAAAGCTGAATCGCTAGCCGCGTTAGTGCAGTCGGCGCTCATCACGGGCTCCGCGCTGTTGTTGTTTGTGCATAGTATTCAGCAATGGGTGCAAGGCTCACCGGTGCAACAACACCAGATTGGTATCTATGTGTCGCTATTTGCTATTGTCGCCACCTTGGCCTTGGTGATCTTGCAGCGCATTGTGGTGGCAAAAACACAATCTAAAGCCATTGCTGCTGATTCGTTGCACTTTACCTCTGATTTAGCCTTAAATACCGCAGTTATTGTTGCGCTCCTGTTCAATGCCTATGGCATGGGCTGGGCGGATAGTGTGTTTGCTATCGGGATTGCTATTTTCTTGGCCTATGGCGCGGTGCGCATCGGCTGGGATGCGTTTCAAAGCTTGATGGATAGAGAACTACCAGAAGCTGAGAAGCAGCAGATTTTAGCCACCATTAAAGCGGTACCGGGGGTGTTGGGCGTGCACGATTTACGCACTCGCGAAGCCGGCCAAGTTCGTTTTGTACAATGCCATATAGAATTAGATGATCATTTGTCGATTCGTCAAGCTCATCACATTGCTGATACGGTTGAACGCCAAGTAGCGGCGCTGTTTCCGCCTACCGATGTGATTGTGCACATGGATCCACAATCGGTGGTACCAGATAACGACGACACGCCTTTTTAGGGATGCGCTTGGTTAAACCAAGCTTGAATGTGCGTTAGCGCTTGTTGCCGATACGGGTCTGCTTCGATGAATAATTCATGCCGAGCTCCCTTTATCACTTCGATGCGGCTAGCCGCATGCGGTAGTTGCTGCACAAACTGTCGTTGGCCTTGGTTATCGACAATGGTGTCAGCCCCAGCTTGCAACATTAAGATCGGAATACTGATTTGCGCTGCTTGTTGCTGAGCTGCGCGCACAGCCGCAAAGGCCTGTGCTACCCAATTAAATGTAGGCCCGCCTAGTTGTACTTGCGGATGCTGATCGTACAAGTCACGGAACATCTGATAACGAGCTTCGCTATGCGTGAGTTCGTTTTCGTCAAAGGGCACCGTGCGGTAATCTTCCATCCCAATAAAGTACCAAGGCTTGCGCGGCTGTACCCATCGATTCAACAAAGCGCCTGATACTGCAATGGTTTGCGCCAGCCACTTGGGCGTACGGCCGGTATCTAGCCCCAACATAGGCGCTGAAAACACGGCTTTCTCAATCTTATGGTTGCCACGAGCTAGCATCAAACTGGCAATAGCGCCGCCCATGGAGTGAGCCAGCAGGTATTGTGGCAACTGCGGACACAGTTCGGTGGCGGCGGCAGCAACGGCTTCAAGGTCGGTGACAAAATCTTCAAATTGGTCGATATGGCCATGGTGAGGATTATTACTTAACCTATCTGAGAAACCTTGGCCACGGTGATCTAACACGGCCACGGCGTAGTCTTGTTGGGCTAGCCACCAGACTAATTCTTGATATTTTAAGCCCGCTTCTACTCGCCCTGGGCTAATCAGCACCAAGGCTTTGGCTTGCTCCGGCTGATGCAAATACCAGGTTAAGTTAACCTTATCAGGGCGCACTAACTGCAGGGTTTGTACTTGCTGCTGCCAAAAGGGAGTGATGGTTTGTAGATAAAAGCGCAGCCATTGAGGATCATTATCGGCTGGCACAGATTGCTGCGTCATTGCATGGTTACCGCTGGTTAACTATTGGGCCTCAACTTAGGCAGATGGTGCTTGTGCTGCGGTTTCATCCTCGCTCACTAAGGGTAGTGTTACTGTCACTTCTAAGCCACCGTCAGGATGATTGCGCGCGCTCACCGAGCCGCCTAACACATTTGCTGCCCTTAAGCTTAACGCCATGCCTAGCCCAACGCCAGCTTTATGATGGCGCGATGGGTCACCACGATAGAAAGGTTCGAACAGCTGCGCTAGTTGCTCTTCTGGCACGCCATCACCGTGGTCACGCACCAAGATAAAGCACTCGCTATCGCCAAGCTCGCAACTGATCTCAATACCATGGTCGGTATATTGCAGCGCATTACGCACTAAGTTTTCTATCACTAGGCGCAACAGTTCGTCATCGCTAGCAGTAATCGGCCAATCACCATCTAGTACCCTCACCCGCTCCCCGTAGCTGGCATCTACGTAAGCCAAATCAGCTGCGAGTACGCGCATGAGTTCGCCGACATCAAGTTGTTCACGCTGTAGCGGTACTAAGCCGTTTTCTAGGCGCGATAAAGATAAAATTCGCTCAATGATGGTGCCTAAGCGATCCACGTCACGGGCCATCTGGCTTAAGTGTGGGTTGCTATCAGGGTTATCATCGTCTTGGCTTAGCATCAAGGCTACTTGCATCCGCGCCAGCGGTGATCGCAACTCGTGCGAGACATCACTCAATAAACGCCGTTGGGCGTTTCGTGACACGGTAAGATCGTGTGCGGCAGACTCTAATGAGCGAGCTAGTTCGCCCAACTCATCGGAACGTTTAGGGAGCTTTTTTAGATGCAGTCGCTCTGCACCTTCGGCAATTTCCTTGGTAGCAAAGGTGAGCCGCTTCAGCGGCTGCACCAACCAAAAGCCAAGCAAGACGGCGATGAGCAAACTGCCAAACACCAAGGTTAGAGTTTGTGCTTGCTCTGATTGCTGGGCGTCGGCTTGTTGCTCTGCTTGCTCGGTTGCACTCAGCGGTCGAATCAACAGAATCTTTTGTTCGCCTAAACTAAAAGGGCCGATCAATAAGCCATTGGCGAGCCGTAATTGTTCGGGCTGGTCGGCGGCTAACTGGCTTAGCAGCACTTCGTAATGGGTACTGGCTAAATTAGGCTCTAGCTGCAGGCGGTTGGGCCCGGCCTCGGAAGTGACAGCCGCTGCCACTCGGTACTGGGCTGCTACTAAACGCCCTGGCGATAGTGAGCTGAAGGTTACTTGATCGGATAACAGCGGCGCCAAGGCAGTTTTAATACTGTCTTGTAAGGGTTCTGGCTGGGCTGGTTTGGCATACCATAGCGCTAATAGATAACCGCTGGTGGCTACCGCAAAGAGCAGTAGCCAGAACAACAGCAATAGTCTTAAGGTAAGCGATTGATACCAGCGAATAGCCATGCTGTCCCTAGCTTAGGCCAGTTGCAGTAGGCGGTAACCGCGGCCACGCACGGTTTGAATGCGCTCGGGGTTAAGCTCAATTTTTTTACGGATGTTGCTGATATGCACATCAAGGCTGCGATCAAATGGCGCAAGTTGACGTCCCAACGCTGCTACTGATAACTGATCTTTGCTCACAACTTGGCCTTGTCCCTGCACTAAGGTTCGTAAAATATCAAACTCAGTGGGGGTCAGTTCTAGCTTAGCTTCATCGCAGCGCACTTCGTTTTGCTGAGGGTCAACCCAAAAGCCCGCATAATGAATAGGCTCAGGCACCACTGTCGTATTTGGAGTGCGTCGCAACAAGGCTTTCACTCTTGCAACTAACTCGCGCGGGTTAAAAGGTTTAGGCAGGTAGTCGTCAGCACCTAGCTCAAGGCCTTGTACGCGGTCATCATCATCACCACGCGCGGTTAGCATCAACACTGGGGTGCTGCGTTGCTGCTGGCGTAAGCGCTGTAATAACTGAAAACCGTTAATACCAGGCAGCATCACATCTAACAGAATGAGATGATAAGAGCCGCTAAGGGCACGCTCTAAACCCGTCTCACCATCGGCGGCTAAGGTTAATTGATAGCCTTCTTTGGTCAGAATCTGCTCCAGCATACTGCTTAATTCGGCATCATCATCTACTAACAATAACTTGGTCATGGTGTTGTTCCTGAGTTTTCTAGAAGTATAGTTTTCTTAATTATGTAAAGAAAGCTCGTTGCTTTACACAGGGTTTACCTTAACTTTACGCTTCGTTAAGTTTGCGCGCTAAGGTATTGCGCCCCCAACCCAGGATCTTCGCGGCGTTTTGCTTGTGTCCTTGAGTATGTTCTAAGGCAAGCTCCAACGCCAGTTGTTCCACTTCTTTGCACAAAGGTGCCAAAATATCTTGCTCGCCGGCCGCGATGCGCCGCTTCAACTCCGTCTGAAGAACCACTTGCAGACCCAGCTCTGGCCCCAGCTCCGTAGCTGGGGCCGAATGTCTTTCGGCTTGCAACTCAGGGGGCAGATCGCTTACTTCGACCACGGCGGCGGGGGCCATTACAGTTAGCCAGCGGCAGCTGTTCTCGAGTTGGCGTACGTTTCCTGGCCAAGGCGCTTGCTGCAACACTGCCATGGCAGCCGCACTGATACGCTTGGGTTGACCACCGAGTTCTTGCGCTGCTTGCTGCAGAAAATGTTCCACCAATTGCGGAATGTCGCTACGCCGTTCAGCTAAAGTGGGCAAGGTTAGTCGGATCACGTTGAGCCGATGCAGCAAATCCTCTCGAAACAACCCGTCTTTGACTCGTTGTTCGAGATTCTGATGGGTGGCTGCGATGATACGCACATCAACAGTAACAGGTTCATAGCTACCGATGGGATAAAACTGGCCTTCTGCGAGTACTCGTAACAAGCGCGTCTGCACCGCTAACGGCATATCACCAATTTCATCTAAAAAGAGTGTGCCGCCATGCGCTTGCGCAAAACGGCCTTGGCGGGCATTGCTGGCCCCGGTAAAAGCACCTTTTTCGTGCCCAAACAGTTCAGCTTCTATCAAGTCAGCAGGAATCGCCGCCATGTTGAGCGCAATAAAGGGTTTGTGCGCGCGCGGGCTATTATCATGTAGCGCTCGGGCGACCAGTTCTTTACCAGTGCCCGATGCACCATTGATCAGTACCGTCACGCTAGAATGAGAGAGCCGCCCAATGGCCCGAAACACATCTTGCATCGCTGGTGCTGAGCCAATCAAACCACGCAGCCCGCTGCTAGGTTCAACCGCGGTAGCTGGAGTGGGAGCTTGGCTGCGCTCTCTTTGTAAGGCGCGACTCACCGTTTGCACCACGTCGTTTAAATCAAAGGGTTTGGCGAGGTATTCAAAGGCACCACCCTGAAACGCACTCACCGCTGATTGTAAATCAGAATGGGCAGTCATCACGATTACGGCTAGCTCCGGATAATGATGACGCATATGCTCTAGCACCGCTAAGCCATCATCACCGGGCATCCGAATGTCACTTAACAGCACCCGCGGCTGGCTGCTGGGCGCTTGCTGTGCCAAGGCCTGATACACACTGCTGGCATCGGCAAAACTGCGACAGCTTAAACCCGCCCGGGCGAGCGCCCGCTCTAATACCCAGCGAATGGAGCTGTCATCATCCAGAATCCAAATGTCCGCATTGCTGCTGCGGTTTGCTTCGTTGCTGCTTAGGTTGTTCATGTTAAGGTTTCTACATAGGGTAGATAAAGGGTAAATTCGGTGTGCCCTGGGCGCGATTGCAACTCAATCTTGCCACTATGTTGGTGCACGATATTCTGCGCTATCGCTAAGCCCAAGCCAGTACCGCCGGCTCGCCCACTTACCATAGGATAAAACAGGGTATCGCGGAGTGCTTCGGCAATACCCGGGCCGTTATCTTGAATCACGATCACCGCACATTGCCGGTAGCGCTTACCATACAAGGTTTGTTGGTGGGCGATGCGGGTTCGTAGCACAATCTCGCCACCAGCTTCTGGCGCCAGCGCTTCACATGCGTTCATGACAATATTGAGTAACGCTTGCTCAATCTGGTCTGCGGCCATGGTTAACTCAGGCAAACTTGGGTCGTAATCTCGTTGCCAACGAATCTGTTCGGCACCAGCTAAACGGGCCACTTGCAGCACCCGCTCGAGCACCGCATGGATGTTGCTGGGCTCTGGTTGGGGCAACTGATTTGACCCTAACATGCGATTAACCAAGGTGCTGAGACGATCGGCTTGGTTAATGATTAAATCGGTATACTCTTGTAATTCGGCATCATCAAGTTCGCTTGCCAGCAACTGCGCAGCGCCACGTAAGCCACCTAACGGGTTTTTGATTTCATGGGCCATGCCGCGCACCATGCTTTGCACTGCCAGTAGTTGCTGCTGTTGTACGGTTTCTTGATTAATGCGCCTAATTTGGTCCATTTGCCGCAGCTCAAGCAATACGCCAATGCGCTGCTGCTCTAGTTTCAGTGGCTGCGCAACTAGCTCGACCGTGATGCGTTGGCCGTCATGAAAAACTAAGGTCACGTCGCTGTCGGATACCGATTGGTCGTCATTGAGCGCTTGCTTGAGGGTGTTGGGGTCGATGCTGCTGTAGCTAAACAGACTAAAAAAATCCTGCTGTTGCAGCCGATTACGACTGCCATCAAGAAGCGCCTCGGCCGCGGTGTTCATGTAGGCAATACAATAATCGGTATCGAGTTGCACCACCGCGGTTAAGAGCTGATCTAAACTAGGTTGCACCACAGTGGTGCAATCAGCGTTAGTTGCCGTCATTGCCACCACCATCACCGCTAGTTGCTCCGGTCGCCAAGGCTGGGCTGTTGATATTAGCCCGCAGCACATACACCACAATAGTATCTGAGCGCGATACTTCGTTACCTTCGGCATCAAGCACCCGCAGTTGCAAGCGCCGCTCGCCGCGGTCGATATCAGTCAAGGTCAGTTCGGTTTGGCTGGAACCCTGCCAAGCAATGCGCTGATCAACTCGCAATTGTAACTGATAGCCATCGGGTAGTGGGTTGGGTGTGGTTTGCCACCGCACCGCAACTGAACCATCGTTGGCACGCACCGCGGCTTGTTGCGCGGGCGCAATGATCTGGGCCGTGGGCGCTGCGGTATCAGTAACCGTTGGCATGGCGGTTTGAGTTTGGGTAGTAACCGGGGTGTGCGTGGTGAATTCGGTGACTGGCACCGGCTGTAAGTTAATCACTTCAGCTTGGGGTAAGGGTTGATCCGAATATGTGACCGAGCCATCAGCATTTTGCCGTTTGTAAACTTGCTGTGCCGCTGCAGTTGAAACTGCAACGGCCAGCATTATCACAACCATGAGGCGGCTAATAAGCATCGGTCCTCCTAGGTTCAAACCTCAGCTGAATTAGACGCTGTAGTAAAGGTCGAACTCGATTGGGTGAGTGGTCATTTTCAGCGTCATTACTTCTTTGTGTTTCAGCTTAATGTACGCATCAATCATGTCGTCCGTCATCACGCCACCAGCGGTTAAGAACTCGCGATCTTTATCCAACGCTTCTAGGGCCATTTCTAATGAATGACACACGGTTGGAATTTCTTTCGCTTCTTCTGGTGGTAAGTCGTACAAGTCTTTATCCATAGCATCGCCAGGATGAATCTTGTTTTTAATACCGTCTAAACCAGCCATTAAGAGTGCCGCAAAACATAAGTATGGGTTAGCGGCTGGGTCTGGGAAGCGAACTTCGATACGACGTGCTTTTGCACTAGCAACCACTGGGATACGAATAGAGGCAGAACGGTTACGTGCTGAGTAGGCCAACATGACCGGTGCTTCGTAACCAGGGACTAACCGCTTGTATGAGTTGGTGGTTGGGTTACAGAAAGCGTTCAAGGCACGTGCGTGCTTGATGATACCGCCGATGTAATACAACGCCATTTCGCTCAAACCGCCGTACTGGTCGCCAGCAAACAGGTTTTTACCATCTTTGCTAATCGACATGTGAACGTGCATACCTGAACCGTTATCGCCAACAATCGGCTTCGGCATAAAGGTTGCGGTCATACCGTAAGAATGGGCTACGTTGTGGACCACATACTTGTAGGTTTGAATCTCGTCAGCTTTTTTAACCAATGTGTTAAAACGGGTGGCAACTTCGTTCTGGCCAGCAGTAGCAACCTCGTGGTGATGCGCTTCAACCACTAAGCCCATGTCTTCCATCACGGTACTCATAGTGCTGCGGATGTCGTGCGCTGAGTCTACCGGAGGCACAGGGAAGTAACCGCCTTTTACGCCAGGACGGTGCGCTAAGTTGCCGTCTTTGAATTCTTTACCTGAGTTCCATTTTGCTTCGTCGGCTTCAATTTTGTAGAAGCTGCCGCTCATGTCAGTATGAAAACGTACATCGTTGAACAAGAAGAACTCTGGCTCTGGACCAAAGAACGCGGTGTCACCGATGTTCATGCTTTGTAAGTATTCTTCAGCGCGACGAGCGATAGAGCGTGGGTCACGATCGTAACCTTGCATGGTGTCTGGCTCGAGGATATCACAAACCACGTTCATGGTGACTTCGTCAGTAAACGGGTCTAATACTAGGGTACTGCAATCTGGCATCAGTACCATGTCTGATTCGTTAATACCTTTCCAGCCGCCAATCGACGAGCCGTCAAACATTTTGCCTTCTTCAAAGAATTCTTCGTTAATTTGCGACACCGGAATGGTCACGTGCTGCTCTTTACCTTTGGTATCGGTAAAGCGCAAATCTACAAATTTAACTTCGTTTTCTTCAATAAAAGCCATAACGTCTTGTGGTGTAGACATGTGATCCTCCGCGATCGCAATCGTCAAAATGAACAATGAGTATAGCGTGCACTGAAACTTTCTGCACTGCGTTTGCACAAAACTAAAGCAAACCCCGTGCCAACTATTTAAATATCAATTAAATCAATAACTAATAATTATGCTAACGATATTAGGAGGTGCTTTTACTCACCTTTTGCACCATGATAGTGCATTTGCGTGCATTGTGATAGTGCATCGCGATAGTGCAACCGGTAAAATGCACAAAAAAAGGGCCCCACCCACGGAGCCCTTCGCAATCAATCAGTAACGAACAAGGTTGAACAATTAAAGATGCTTAGCCTTGCGTCGTAATAACGACGCATACAGCAGCGGAATAACCACCAAGGTTAATGCTGTTGATACTGCGATACCGAAGATCAAACTCACTGCTAAACCACTGAAAATCGGGTCATCCAGAATGAAGAACGCCCCCAACATGGCCGCTAGTGCCGTTAATACAATCGGCTTAGCTCGCACCGCTGCAGCTTCTATCACTGCCTCGTTCAAATCCTTGCCAGCCGCCACTTCTTCGCGGACAAAATCCACCAAGAGAATGGAGTTGCGCACAATGATGCCAGCCAACGCAATCATCCCGATCATCGAGGTTGCGGTAAACTGTGCTCCCAGTAACGCATGCCCTGGCATAATCCCTATCAGGGTGAGCGGGATCGGAGCCATGATTACCAGCGGTACCGCGTAGCTGCCAAAGTGGCCCACAACCAGCAAGTAAATCAACAACAAACCGACGGCATAGGCAGCTCCCATATCACGGAAGGTCTCGTAGGTGATTTGCCACTCTCCATCCCATTTTAGTGCAGCCGTATCCCACACATCGGGCTGGCTGATGTAGGTTTGTGGCAACTCAATGTCACCAGCTGCGGCAAACAAACCGTATAAAGGACTATCCAAATCACCCGCCATATCTGCCGTCACATAAACCACCGGACGTAGGTCTTTGTGGTAAATCGGCTGGGCATAAGGGCGCTGAACTCGGTCGATAAGCTCCGCCACCGGAATCGCCTGGCCACTGGTTTGTGATAGCACAGTGACATTTTGCAGCTGGCTTAACTGACCTTGCCAAGTGTTTGGTAACCGTACTTTTACTGCTACCGGTTGGGTTTGATGGGGAATGGCTAAATAAGTGACATCCATCCCTGCCAAGGCCGTTTGCAATACCCGTACCACTTGTTCAGCCGTCACTCCTAATTGCGCCGCACGCTCGCGGTTAACCTGCCAAACTTCTTCTAAACTATCGCTCACCAAGGTGCTATCAATATCCACCACACCTTCGGTTTGCTGCAGTTGTGCCAAGGTTAACTGAGCGGCATCAGCCCGAGCCTGTGCACTTGGGCCGTAAATTTCTGCAACAATGGGTGCCATCACCGGTGGCCCTGGCGGCACTTCAACGATTTTCAATGACGCGCCAACAGCTTCGGCAATAGGTGTCAGTAACGGGCGAATGGCTAAGGCCAACTCATGGCTTGCCCGCTCTCGCTCGCCAAGCTCTTTCAGAGTGACTTGCACATCGCCCATGTTAGCGCCTTGGCGCAAATAGTACTGCCGCACTAAACCATTAAAGCCTATCGGTGATGCGGTACCCGCATAAATCTGCGTCGCGGCTACTTCGTCCACGCTATCAAGCGTCTGCGCTAGTTCCACCAGCACCGCGTTGGTCTGCTCTAAGGTGCTGCCTTCGGGCATATCCAACACCAGCTTAATTTCACTTTTGTTGTCAAACGGGAGCATTTTCATCACCACTGCTTGCACCACCGCAAGACCGAGCATCGCCACAATCAGGCCAATGAGGCCAAAGCCCATCAGGTAGCGACGTTTGCGATGAGTTAGCAGCGGTAGCATCAGCTTATGAAAGAAACGATGCAATTTATCACTTTGCTGCTCTTGATGATGCTCATCTTTGAGTAAGTGGCGCGCCAGCCAAGGGGTAACGGTTAACGCAATCAGCAGCGACAGCAACATTCCCAAAGATGCATTGATAGGAATGGGGCTCATGTATGGGCCCATTAAGCCACTAACAAAGGCCATGGGCAAGAGCGCGGCAATCACCGTGAAGGTTGCCAATATCGTTGGCCCACCTACTTCGTCTACAGCAGCAGGAATGGACGTTTTAAGTGACTTGCCCAGCCCTAAATGGCGGTGAATATTTTCTACCACCACGATAGCGTCATCCACCAAAATACCAATCGAGAAGATCAGGGCAAACAGCGACACGCGGTTTAAGGTAAAGCCCCACGCCCACGATGCAAATAAGGTCATGGCTAGGGTTAAGACCACCGCACTGCCCACCACCACGGCCTCACGTTTACCAAGTGTGAGCAGCACTAAAGCCACCACCGAGATAGTCGCAAAGATCAGTTTTTGGATCAGCTTAGAAGCTTTATCGTCTGCAGTTTGGCCGTAATTGCGAGTGACTTCTACCTGCAATTGTTCAGGCAACAATTGCTGCTGCATGGTAGCTAAACGAGCGAGTACTTGCTCGGCTACCACCACGGCGTTTTCGCCTGCCTTTTTGGTAATGGCTAAGGTTATTGCTGGTGCAAGCTCACCCCCCTTTTGCCGCGACCACACGTACTGTGACGGTACTTCTGCTTGGGTTGATATTTCCGCCACTTGATGCAAGCGCACTGGCTTACCATCAACATTGGCTACAATCAGATTGCTCAGCGCCTCAGCACTTTCAATAAACCCACCTACTTGCACTGGGATGTACTGATTGCCCTGTAATCGATACCCCGCTTGCCCACTTTGGTTTTGGCTAGCTAGCGCTTGGCTAACCGCATTAAAATCCAAACCAACACGAGTGAGGGCGGTGTTATCTAAGGTGACATTTATTTGCTCGGGCTCGGCACCAATAATACTGATGTCTCGCACCCCGGCGACGTTTTGCAGCGGCTCAATCAAACTATCAGCTACATCCTTCAGCTCTAAGTCTGCGCCGGTTAGGGTTAGCCCTAAAATTGGTACATCATCAATGCCTCGAGCTTTCACAAGCGGTTGCGTAAACTGCGGATGCTGTTGCTGCCAACCGGCTAACGTATCAAACAATTGCACCAATGCCGTGTCGCGCGCGATGCCAACTTCAAACTGCACCGTCACTAAGGCTTGGCCAGGCTGCGACACCGAGAAAATATGTTCAATACCCTGCATGCGGGCAAAATGACGCTCTAACGGTGTGGTCAGTTGCTGTTCAACTTGACTCACATCGGCACCAGGAAAGGCGATCATGATATCAGCCATGGTCACATCAATTTGGGGCTCTTCTTCGCGCGGCGTGATCATCGCCGCCATAATCCCCAGAATTAAGCCAAATACCGCCAACAGCGGGGTTAGTTGGGAGCGCTCACCCCAGGCTGCAAACTTACCTGCAATCCCTAGTGGTTTATTACTCATAACGAATAACCTCGCCAGCTTTTAGCCCGCTGACCACTTCTACTTGACCATTTTGAGTGAGGCCTAAGCGAACCGCACGCCAGCTATTATCTTGCATTCGCACCATGGTCAGTTCACCACGTTGCAACACCGCTTGCTGTGGTACTAGAAGGCCCTCGTGCTCACCCACTTGCACGACCACCGGTAACCACTGACCGGGCAATAGATTACCGTCTGCAGGCAAATTTAACCGTAATCGCACGGTACTGGAGGCACTATGAATGGTGGGAAATAGACGCTGTGCTACGGGTTTTAAGCCGGCTACTTCAGCCCATTTGAATTGCTCGACCGCCGTTGCAAACAGCGCAGGAATATCAACATGCACTCGTAATTCGGCCGGATCAAAGCCCGACATCAACGGGGTGCCTGGCTGCACTAACTCACCTGGCTCTACTAAACGCTCACTCACGACACCGCTGTAAGGAGCTTTGACTGCGGTATAAGACAGTTGCTCTTGGGCGCGCTTGGCTGCTGCTTGCGCCGCTTTTAACTGGGCATTAGCGTTGTCTAAGCGCGCTTTAGCCCGATCGAGTTCGGCATCGGGCACTAACTTTTGCGCCACTAATTTAGTGACTCGATCAAATTCCTGCTGCTCAGCCACTAGGGTTGCTCGTGCTGCCGCTACTTGGGCTTGGGCCTGAGCCACAGCTTGATATTGATCAACGGAGGTGATGGTGACTATGGTGGCACCCGCTTCAACCTGGTCACCAACATCCACGTTAACGGCTTCAATACGGCCAGAAACTTGCGCTGATACGGTCGCGCTGTTGGTTGACTCAACCACCCCTTGCAAATGAATGTATTCAGCAATAGATGCTTGCTTTACGGTGTAATCGGTGGCGTGAGCCATGCCACTGCTGGTGACTAAAACGAGTGCGGCGCTGAACATCAGGCCGACTAAACTACGATTTAAAATCATCTTCATCCCCTTGCTAGAAATCTCTATAGAAAAAATTATAGAGCATATTCTAGCAACTTGGGATGATTTATTTCGCTTTTTTCTAAAGAACTTCGAAAACCGCGCCGTAACTGCCTCGGCGCTGAGTTGCCGGAGCCTTACCTTGGTCGTCTTGATACTCAGCTTCCATAAAATACTGGCCGGCCTCGGTCCAAGTTACTGAGAATTCGCCGGCACCATTACTGGTCACTGTTTGCTCTTCTTGCTGCGCACGGTAGCGCATGCCTTCACGAATAACAGTAACTTCAGCACCAGCTACAGGCTTGCCATCAAACAGCACTTTAAAGTCTGCGGTTTCGCCAGCGTACAAATCGTTTGGATGAGTTACTGGAACCACTTCAAAGCCCTGGTTAGTTGGCGCCAACACCGTATCGCTCGGGGCTCCGTTGGTCACAAAAGTTTCAATCCGACGCGAGTATTCAGTAATGGTTAAATCTTGCGCTTGTTTTGGCACTTCACGCTCAAAATCACCCGGCTTAGGCGTAACCCCACGACCTGGCCAGAATTGACGTTCACCGTTGGCATCTACCCAGCGGGCTTGCAGGTTTTGCGATGCGGTAACAACTTTATAGGTGCCATTTTCGGTAAGCTGCAAATCAAAAACGGAGCGCAATTTACCCGTATGGGCATTCTGTAACTCTAGCGGCTGACCGTTGGGTGCTAATGCCACAACCCCATTCAGGCGGAACGCCACATGGTCACGAGCAAATATTTCGTTAGAAACTGCCGCCTCAAAGGTAACCCAAGCATTTTCTTTAGAAATCACCGTGGCATCAGGTTTGATCCAAGCGCGATGCGCCTCGGCCGAAAAACTTAGGGCGAGGGCCCCGAATAAAATAATATAACGCATGCTAGTTTCCTTTCGTTCTATTTCAATCAAAGATAGTAAGTGTTCACATTCAGATTCGCGTGATTATTGTGCTGTTACGCTTAACTTAATCAGGCCGAGCTCGTGTTGACCTTGCACTTGCGCACTAGCCGGTGCCTGTAATGGCAAGGTGATAGGCAGTTGTAGATGTTCACGACCACCAACCTCACGCGCGGCTTCAATATTCAACCGATACTCACCTGGCGGTAGCTCGGCTAACTGCGGTAAAAATTGGCTTAAATTAAGGTTATGGCTGCCCGGGCGGCGGGTTGCTCCAGTAACTCCATCAATCGGCATGGTGGCCATGCGGCCACTGCGGCGCCACCATTGACGCATATCCTTGAGCCATTTTTCGCCCTCTTTGTTTGCTAGTTTGCCGTCATACCAAACAGCAAGGTCGGCCACCCGTTGATGTTTCGCATCGGCTAACCAGATAGCAACATAAGGTCGATGGTATTCAGCCACATCTAACTGCGGGATCTCTACGTGCAATAGCATCTGCTTGGGCGAAGCGGCTTCTGCTGCATGGGCTGGTACCAACAAGGCGAACCAAGGAACAACCACGCCCAGAGCTACCCACCACCAAGTAGATTTACGACCTTTGGCATAGCGCTTTAATAACAACAAACCGCTTACTGAAAACACCAGCATCACGACCGCTAAAATATCTAACATAGTTATCCATCCCCAGCCGGTATTGCGGCCCTTGTGTAAATCGTTGAAATAGGCAATCCAGCCTCGATCAATGCTTTCTTGGTAAAACATGCCGGTCTCTAAATCGACTCGAAACCAGAGATCACCACCGGCCCGAGGTAAGCCAAAATAGGCCTCAAACTCGTCCCACTGGGCGGCTTTTTCAGCAGGCAAGGATTGCTGCTGCGAACTTAAGTACCAACCTCTGAACACCGCTGGTAGAGGCCCTTCCGCGCTGTAAGACCCTTCGAGTAATTGCTGCTGGCGGGCTTGCATTGCCTGTACCACAGCCGTGGGCAGCTGCTGCTCTATCACTGTTGTAGAGGGCGAGGCTTCTAGCTGATGCGCATGGTTTAAGGTGATGCCCGTAAGCGCGAACAAAAGTGTCGCAACTAAGCAGGCGGCTGAACTAACCCAATGCCAAGCTTTCAGATCGCGCCAGCCTGATTTGCGGCGCGTGGGTTTATCCTGTGCAGCATGACGGCGCTTGGATTTAGGCGATTGACTTGTTGATGAAGTGATTGGGCACATTCTTCGAATCCGTTCTACCTAGTTGAGCTCTCAAAGCAAAAACCGACTCGGTCAATGTTTTTGAGAATTATTATCATTTAACTGTTTACATGATAAATGAGAGTTATTATCATTTGCAACATCGAATTCATTAATTTTCATTAAAAGGTTGTTTTATGTCACTTCGGACTCGTCCTACACCGCTTGCTTTAATGATTGCATCACTGGTATTCACCACTATCCAAGCGCCAGCTATGGCTGCTGGCGAACCGGTTCCAGACCCTGATGCAAAAGACCGCGTAGAGCGGATCGTGGTTACTGCTGCGGGCTACGAAACCAAGGTTATTGATGCACCAGCGAGTGTAACCGTGGTAACTCGCGAAGATTTGGCAACCAAACCCTATTCGGGCTTAGCCGATGCCTTGCGTGATATAGAAGGTATTGATGTAGGTTCTGGACAGGATAAGAACGGTAACTTAAGTATCACCATGCGCGGCTTACCCGCTGAATACACCTTAGTGTTGATTGATGGCCGTCGCCAAAATGATACCGGTGATATTGGGCCTAACAACTTCGGTAACAGTCAGTATATGTACATGCCGCCGTTGGCAGCTATTGAGCGCATTGAAGTGGTGCGCGGGCCTATGTCTACTTTGTATGGTACCGATGCCATTGGTGGGGTGGTGAATATTATTACTCGCCGCACCCTGGATGCCTGGCACGGAGATGTGTCGGTAGCTGGTACTTTGCAAGAAGATGACCAATACGGCAATGACCAAAAAGTTGATTTTTACCTTACCGGTCCTATTAACGAGGCCTTGAGCCTTGCCTTACGCGGCAGTGGTTATTGGCGCGAGCCTAGTGAACCGGGCTACGTGACTGAACTGCCGTTGCCCGATGGCAGCACTTGGACCGATTCAGGCAGCTTTGGCGACCGCAAGATTGTCGGCGGTAAGTCTTGGAACTACGGTGCTACTTTAGACTATAACCTGACTGAAAAGCAGCGCTTTGCGCTTAGTTACGATTTAGCTAAACAGCGCTACGATAACACTCAAAGCCAAGTGGGTACGCTTGATTCTGCCGAGAACATGTGGCGAGCTGGCGGCAACGGTTTAGTTGAGCCCCGGGTTGGTTATGCGCCTTACCAGCGGGTGCAACGTGAGCAAGCTGTGCTCTCTCATATTGGTACCTTTGATGCTGGCGTATGGCGCAATAGCATCACCCATAGTATCAGCGAGAACTTAGGCCGTAGCTTACCGCTGTCTTTGGCAGAACGTGCTGCGTTTCAACAGCTGTGGGACCAAGCAGTCGCAGACCAAGGCGTGAGCCGACCGGTACTGACTGATGATATTCGCGCGGTGATTGAGAGCGAATACTTACCTCGCCCTAATCGACCACTAAAACTGACCAACTGGATTTTTGATTCGACTTTTGAGATGAGCTTCGCCCGCAATAAGCTGGTGACTGGGGTGCAATACCTTGATGTCTCCATGGAAGACGGGGTGTTTGGTTTTTACGGTAGTGATTATCGCGCAGGAACCACTCAAGACCATCGCCAATGGGCTATTTTTGCAGAGAACAGTTTTGATGCAACCAACTCGCTGACCTTAACGACCGGCGCTCGTTACGATCATCACAATATCTTCTCTGGACAGTGGAGTCCGCGAGTTTACTTAAACTACAGCATTAACCCAGACTGGACCGTTAAAGGCGGGATCAGCACCGGCTACAAAGCACCTAAACCCAATGATCTCTTCCCTGGCATCACTGGCTTTGGTCGCCAAGGTACCATTCCTTTGGTGGGTAGCCCTAACCTGCAACCAGAAACGAGCGTGAACTACGAAGCGGCCGTGTATTTTGATAACGCATACGACTTTACCGCCAACCTCACCGTGTTCTACAACGAGTTTGACGACAAAATCATTCGTCAAGACAGTGCCCCTAACTGTGAGATCGCACAGCCAGGTCAGTATTGTGTAGACATTGGTGAGGGTTGGGCGGACCTTGGCTACGACTACTTTACTCAATATGCCAACGTTGACAAAGCGGTCACCAAAGGTGCTGAGGTGTATGCTGAATACGATATTACCGATGCTTTAAGCGTACGCGGTAACTACACCTACACTCACAGTGAAGTGCGCAGCGGCGCTGACAAAGGTTTACCCTTGGTCAATACGCCTGAGCACATGGCCAATGCTACGCTAAGTTACGCCCTAACCGATGCACTGAGCTTTGATTTACGTGCCGAAGTACGTGGTGAGCGCTTCCGTGGAACCGCCAACGTGACCGGCCCGGCCGGCCCTGAAACCGTTGAGGAATATTACAAAGCTTACGAACTGTTGCATTTAGGGGCTAACTACGAGCTCTCTGAATCATGGACTTTACGGGCCAGAATCAACAACTTGCTTGATACCGACTTGTCTAGCCGCAGCTGTTTGCTAGCCGACAATGAAGTTGAGTACTTATGTTCGCCCGATTACAACACGGCTGAACGCGCCCGCAGCTTCTGGTTCTCAGCCAGCTACAGCTTCTAATAACCAGCGTTTAAGTACTTGCGAAGAGGGGCTGCGGCCCCTTTTTTTGTGCTTACAGTTGTGCCACAATCGCTTGTCTTATTTAACTTATGTGAAACCCATGTTCCTGCTGATTCTGTTTGCTTTTATTGCCGTTGGTATTTCTTTTTTATGCTCCATTCTTGAAGCTGCCTTGCTCTCTATCACGCCAAGTTACGTGGCGCAACTTAAGGCAGAACAACCGGTATTGCATGGCAAACTACAAGCGCTCAAAGATAATATTGACCGCCCCCTTGCGGCTATTCTTACCCTCAATACCGTAGCCCATACTGCAGGTGCAGCGGGCGTAGGTGCACAAGTTGGTGTGGTGTTTGGCGATGGTTATTTAGCGATTGCCTCAGCAGTCATGACCGTCTTAATTTTGGTGCTCTCAGAAATCCTCCCTAAAACTATCGGTGCCAAATTCTGGCGTCAGCTAGCTCCTTTATTGCCTGGCATCCTGAATCTGATGATCCTCATCTTGAAGCCTTTCATTTGGCTATCCGATCAAGTCACCAAACGTATTGGTGGAGAAGAAGATGTTGATGTGCGCTCAGAAATTAAGGCGCTAGCGACCTTGGGTGAAGAGCAAAAAATCATCGATACCGATGAGCGTCGAGTGATCAGTAATATTCTGGACCTGCACACCATTCGTGTGCGGGATGTGATGACACCACGTACGGTGTGTGAATCCGTACGCCCAGATGAGACCGTCAGTGACTTTTTGTATCGGGTAAAATCGATGCCCTATTCGCGCTTTCCGATTATTGATGCAGACGAAGTACCTCATGGCATTATCTTGCGCAATGAAGCGCTGGAGTCAGACACCTCGCAAAGCATTGCTGAATTAGCCCGCGAAGCCGAAATTGTTAGCGAGATGGTGAACGTTGAAAAACTGATGGCAAGACTCATTCAGCAGCGTCAACATATGGCATTGGTGTACGATGAGCATGGCACTTGGATGGGCTTAGTGACACTAGAAGATATCATTGAAACCATCCTCGGCCAGCCTATTATGGACGAAACTGATACGGTTCCGAGCCTTCGTCGCTATGCCCAGCAACGCTGGGGTAAGCGCCTCAAACACGACAATAACAGCGTAAATTAAGTCTTTTGCTGCCACAAGCCTGTAAAAAAACTAGCGTAGTGTTAGCTGTATGCGTATAATACGCCGCTATTTTAACCACTCGTGACATTCTCGCGGCGTGGCCATTTTGGGGTCCTATCCTCGCGTTTTTACAGGCTTTATCAATGACAATTCAAGCAACTGAACTTTCCAAGCTGCGCAATATTGCAATTATTGCGCACGTTGACCACGGCAAAACCACCCTTGTTGACAAACTTCTTCAAAGCTCCGGCACTTTAGAAAGCCGCGGTGGCGCTGAAGAACGGGTGATGGACTCCAACGATCTTGAGAAAGAACGTGGCATTACCATTTTGGCGAAAAATACAGCGGTAAATTATCAAGACTACCGTATCAACATTCTTGATACCCCTGGACACGCCGATTTTGGTGGTGAAGTTGAGCGGGTATTGTCGATGGCCGATTCAGTGTTGTTGGTGGTTGATGCCGTTGACGGACCTATGCCACAAACCCGCTTCGTTACGCAAAAAGCTTTTGCGCATGGCTTGAAGCCGATTGTTGTTGTAAACAAAATCGACCGTCCGGGCGCACGTCCTGATTGGGTTATCGACCAAATTTTTGATCTGTTTGATAACCTAGGTGCTACCGATGAGCAGCTAGATTTTCCAGTTGTTTATGCTTCTGCATTAAACGGTTGGGCAACCCACGATTATAACGTGGTGACTGACAACATGACCGCGTTGTTTGAAACCATTCTAGACAAAGTATCTCCGCCCGATGCGGATCGTGATGGTCCATTGCAAATGCAAATTTCACAGCTTGATTACTCAAGCTACGTGGGCATTATCGGTATTGGCCGGATTAAACGTGGTTCATTGAAAGTTGGCCAGCAGGTAACTGTGGTTGGCGCTGATGGTTCTACTCGTAACGGTAAAGTTGGCCAAGTCTTTGGTTATTTGGGCTTAGACCGTATCGAAACCGATAAAGCGAGTGCCGGCGACATCGTTGCTATTACTGGCTTAGGCGAATTAAAAATCTCTGACACCGTATGTGCGGCTGGCTCAGTAGAAGCTCTGCCTGCATTAACTGTAGATGAGCCAACAGTAACCATGACGTTCCAAGTAAACACCTCTCCGTTTGCTGGTAAAGAAGGTAAGTATGTTACTTCGCGTCAAATTCTTGAGCGCCTGCAACAAGAGCTTAAGCACAACGTTGCCTTACGCGTAGAAGAAACTGACAACCCAGACCGCTTCCGGGTGTCTGGCCGTGGTGAACTTCACTTAGGCGTACTTATTGAAAATATGCGTCGCGAAGGCTTTGAGCTGGCGGTATCTCGCCCTGAAGTTATCATGCGCGAAGTTGACGGCGTGAAAGAAGAACCGTTTGAAAACCTGACCGTGGATATTGAAGAACAACACCAGGGTTCAGTGATGGAAAAACTTGGCTTGCGTAAAGCTGAAATGACCAACATGACCCCAGATGGTAAAGGCCGTATTCGTATCGACTTCGTTGTACCTAGCCGTGGTTTGATTGGCTTCCAGACTGAGTTTATGACCTTAACCTCAGGCACCGGTTTGCTTTACCATAGCTTTGATCACTATGGTCCGTTTAAAGGCGGCAACATTGGCCAGCGCATCAACGGCGTCTTGATTTCTAACGCCCAAGGTAAAGCCCTAGCCTACGCCTTGTTTAACCTACAAGAACGCGGCCGGTTAATGCTTGGCCACGCGGAAGAAGTTTACGAAGGTATGGTGATTGGTATTCATAGCCGGTCTAACGACCTAACCGTAAACTGTCTGAAAGGTAAGCAATTAACCAACATCCGTGCAGCTGGTACTGATGATGCCTTGTTACTAACGCCACCTATTCGGATGTCATTAGAGCAAGCTCTTGAGTTTATTGATGACGATGAATTGGTAGAAATCACACCAAAATCAATTCGTGTTCGTAAGCGCTTGCTTACTGAGAACGAGCGTAAACGAGCTAGCCGTAGCTAATTGATTAGTCACAACAGCTTGATTAAGAAAACCAGTCAGAAGGTTCTGACTGGCTTTTTTTTCGGTTATCCTGATGGTACCGGTTAGTCCGCTTTGTTCTTCTTTTCTCTACGTTTTTCTTTCAACGTTTTTTGCGGCTTTTTCTTCTGCTTTTCTTTACTCATGATGATCTCCTGCTGAGTTGATGGCAACAACACACCAGTGACTTTCACTGGCCCTATCAGACAAATAAAAAGTAGCGCCTAACGGCAAAGAAAGTAGCGCTAACCCCATCGGCGAAAGATAAGAGATCTTATGTCGCTGTAAGTTAGCGCTACTTGGCTCGACAATTGTCAGATGAAAAACTTGTTTATCATGGGCATTTAATTGACGCACGGTTACCCGCGAACCTATCACCACCCGCGCATTCATTTTTGATGCAGGACGGTCGCTGAGTTCTAAGCGTTGATAGAGATCGGCAAGTAACAAAGGGTCTTGTAGTACCCTAAATTGCTGACATTGAAACCATGACTGATGTAAACAAGCGGCGGAGTTACAATAACCCCAAATACGCGCAAGCACGGCTTTACTCCTACCGAACTAAAACACGAAAAATCATTAATTAGCTACATGGCTAGTTGCTTTGGAAAAAACAAGATACGCCGATTGCTTAAACTGCAATCGGCTTAATTTGGAAAGGTGAGTGCGGTACTTAGAATTGAATAATCGTACTTAAACATAATAAAACTGGTTACCCTCTTTGCTTAGGCGCAACCATAGCCCTTTCATTTAGGAAAGGCAAGCCACCATAACTTAGATCATATTTGGCTGGGGCAAAACGTAATAAAAGACGGATAAGAAGTGCAGTACACTACCGGCTAAAACAAAGAGATGCCATATGGCGTGATGAAATGGCAATGACTTCCAGACATAAAAAATCACGCCAAAAGTGTAAGCTAGGCCACCGCCTAATAATAACCATAAACCTCCGGCGGCAACGTTATCTAGCATGGGTTTTATCACTAAAATGGCCATCCAACCTAGCCCTAAGTAGAGGCTTAGCGAAAGCCATTTTTTGCGTTCTTTAAGCGCAAGCTCAATAACCACACCGAAGATAGCAATGCTCCACACCACGGCTAGCAGGGTCCAACCCCAAGCGCCACGTAAGTTTACCAAGGCGAACGGGGTGTAGGTGCCGGCAATCAGTACATAAATGGCGGCATGATCAAGATGCTGGAAAAACGCCTTAATTCGCGGCCACGGAAATGCATGATAAAGCGTCGAGGCCGAATACAATAAAATCAAACTTCCGCCATAAATAGCCGCACTGACCACATGAAAAGTGTCACCATAAGTACTGGCCCAAGCCAGCATCAGCACTAATCCGACAATGGCTGCTATGGCGCCGGCACCATGGGTTAACGCATGGGCGACTTCTTCAGCCACACTATAGGCTTTGTGCTTTATCTTGGTCATGCCATCCTACTCTGGGTTAAGTTTCGGTGCGTTTGGGCTCGTAATGGCCTTGGCTAATATTTTCTAGTGCCCGCATGAACATTTCATACTGGCGTTCATTTTCATAATCCAAATGATATTTATTGTGGAACTCTAGCGTCATACGTACGCCATGTCCCTCTAAAAAGACGGTATAGCCATCGTGGTCGGTATAGGCCGAAATACCCTCTAAGGTATGCTTACCTTGTTCGGCTTTACCGTATTCATGAATTGTCTCATAAGCATCTAATACTAAGCGTTGATCAATCTCATTCTTCATGGCAACCCCCTGTTAAAACTTATTAGGCTACGTTTGAGCATAGCACTTGCGGTTCAACAATGACTATTTTTTGTCTTTAACTCTATACTTTAACTCTATAGTTAAGCTATGGGGATTAAGATCTTATCTTGCAAGTTTTTCATTTATACATACATACATGAATGTTTGTATAAAATAGTTTATAATAGTCCATAGTTTATTCTATTGAGGTGAATTGTGGTACGCCGTACAAAAGCTGATGCATTAACAACCCGCACTGAGTTACTCGATGCCGCTGAGCTAGTATTTAGTAGCAACGGGGTAGCTAATACCTCGATGATGCAAGTTGCCGAAGCCGCTGGGGTAACACGCGGCGCTATTTATCATCACTTTCAAAACAAACTGGATCTTATCAATGCATTGATGGATCGGGTTAAATTACCTGTGGATGAAATGCTAGAAGAAATTGTCCAAGCTCATCAGGATAATCCACTAGCTATTCTAAAAGCGCGGTGCTTTCATATTATTCACCAGGTTGAGCACGATCCGCACATGCAAGCACTGATCAATATCTTGCTGCACAAATGCGAATACGTGGACGATGCCTTACCGATTCATTTGCGCCATCTAGGTGGTCGTAACGCTTGCATTGAAGAGTCTTGTATTTTGCTTGATGAAGCAAAAAAGAAAGGCCTTATTGGTGCCGATCTTAATTCTCAAGCTATTGTGTTGGGATTATTCAGCTTGGTTGATGGGCTGATGTACAACTGGCTACTCGATAAAAGCTTGTTTGATTTAAACAGTACCGCCAAACAAGCCATTGAATGTTACTTCAAGGGCTTGCAGGCTTAACTCGGCTTAAAATTAGCCACCTTGCGCAATAAAGCTCTCAATAGCTGCTTGGTCAAACTCAGCGAGGCTTTCTGCGCTGGCATTAGCGCAGCTAAGAAACATGGGTGCAACCCAACTTTGTACAGCACTCATCACTGTATTTAAATGGGTCAATACCCGCATACAGCCTAAGCGACCTGGCGCAGCGCCAGCTAGTAACACGGTTTTACCCTGCCACGGATTCTGTGGTAGCCGGGTCGACCAATCAATCGCATTTTTTAATAAAGGCGGAATCGAACTATTGTATTCAGGCGATACAATAATCACTTTGGTGACGTCGTTGATAGCTGTCGCTAGCTTCTGAATATTTGACGGTACTCCATTTTCTTGCTCGTAGTCGCCTTGATACAAAGGTGCATCTAAATCGGCGGCAGCATACAGGTGGCAGGCCTCGCCCGCAGCCGTTGCGACTGCCGCAATTCGTTGCTGCAACACGGCATTAATAGAATCTTCGCGGCTGCTGCCGGCAATGATAAGTAAACTCATGATTGTCCCTCTTGCATGGCTTTAATAAAGGCGTCAGATTCCGCTATTGCCGCTTCCATTTCTTTGATCAACACAGCGATATCCGTTTCTAAACTACGATACTCGCCGCGAATGGCATCTACCGCCGACGCATTGAGGTTATGCTTTAAAAATAGAACGTTGTCCTGCAGTTTAGCTAACACGGGGTCCATGGTTGCCGCGGCCCGCTCCATACTTGCTAACAGACTTTTGTAACGCCGTTCGGTATCACGAAGTGAGCGCTCGCTTTGGCGACGCATGGCGTCATTAGAGTACATCGCAAGTTCATCTTGCCATTCGTCAAACAGTGCTTCGGCGACATCATGAATAGCTTCAATGCGATCGTTAACCCGCTCGGCCGCCGCTTTACTGGCTTCATAATCATCATTTAACGCATTGTAGCGCTGCTCTAGCTCACCACCGTCAATGTTCAACAACGCATCAAGTTGTTCTAACGCTGATTTAAATTCTTGCTGGGCATCGCCTTGCGCTTCACGAGCATCGTCCACTCTATCCACGAGAATATCGCGCTTGTGAATGCCGACTTTTTCCATGGCGCCGTAGTAAGCACTTTGGCAGCCCGTTAACAGTACTGCGCCTAAGGCAACACTGGCAATCTGCAGCAGAACTCGCATAACATCTCCTTATTTGCTGTGGTATTCGCCACAGTATACCTGCAAGGCGGCTGTTTGAAAAAGAAACTATTGCTGCGCTAGGCTAATAAGGTAGTAAGGTACCGTCCCAATGCCAAAGCGCACCGCTGTGCTGCGGATCGAGTTGTGCGATGACAGCTGCAATACGTTGTGCCGATAGTTGCGCAGAGTAGAGCTTATCTGGCGTGAGTCGGGCTTGGAAGGGTTTAGAAAGTTCGGTATCCGTGGTACCCGGATGAATCGCTGCGATGGTGAGCTGTTTATGTGTACGTCGTAACTCTATAGCGGCGGTTTTAAGCAACATGTTTAGGGCCGCTTTACTGGCTCGATAACTGTACCAGCCTCCCAAATGGTTATCAGTGATACTGCCAACCTTGGCGCTCAATTGCACAAAGCTGCATGGTTGCTGCCGAGGTAAGTAAGGCACTAATTGCTGTAACAGCAATAGCGGCAATATGGCATTCACCTGATATTGATGTTGTAACTGCGCCAGATTAAGATCCGCTAAACGCTTTTCTGGCTGATAACTATCGGTGTGTAATAACCCAATAGCGCTAAGCACCCCACTCACGACCTGACCGGCGGTCAACTGCTCCGTTAAGACTTCAAACAGCGGCGCTAAATGCTCTGGCTGGTAACCTGCGACTTGTACCCAAGTCACCTCAGCGGCCAAGGATACCGGCGGCGCTGTTCGAGAAACAGCAATCACAGGTTCAGCTTGGCTGTAATAATCCACCAACGCACGACCTAAACCACCATTTGCACCTATAATTATCCGCATACTTGCTCCTCTATCTTGATATAGTCTTTACGCAAGCACTAGGGTTTGGGATTATAACGCCCTACTAAATAGTCAGATTAACTCAAGGAATCACCATGACCGAGCTGTCATCTTGGCAACAACAAGGGTTAGAACGGCTGCGCTACGCGGGGCGGTTTTTGTTGTATTTTGGTAAGCGCTGTTTAGACGACCGCGTCACCATTATTGCCGGCCACTTAACCTTTGTTAGCATGTTGGCGTTGGTGCCGATGATGGTGGTGATGTTTTCGATTTTCTCGGCTTTTCCTATGTTTGAAGAGTTACGTGAACAGCTAGAAGCCTTTTTATTCGCCAATTTGCTGCCCACTTCTAGCGAAGTCATTAGCGAGTACTTAAATACCTTTGTTGGTAATGTTTCTAAGATGACCACCATTGGGGTGGTTTTTGTGATTGTGGTGGCGGTAAATCTTATCAGCACTATTGATGCCACCATGAACCGTATTTGGCGTAATCATCAACGCCGACGCATTGTGGTTGCGTTAGCTGTGTACTGGATGATTTTAACCTTGGGCCCTATTCTGATGGGTTCGGGGATGGCCGTGAGCTCTTATCTGATATCTTTGACAGCATTTGCTGAAGATTACGTATCAGGAATTCGTACCACGCTCCTCAGCGCAGTGCCGATTGTCACCTCGCTGGTTGCTTTTTTACTGCTGTACGTGATGATGCCAAACCGTATCGTACGCGTGCGACATGCCTTTTGGGGGGCGCTGCTAGCTGCCATCTTATTCGAAGTCAGCAAAAGAGGCTTTGCGGCCTATATCACTGCGTTCCCTAGTTACGAAGCCATTTATGGGGCTTTGGCTGCTATCCCAATTTTGTTACTGTGGATTTTCGTGTCATGGAATATTGTGTTGCTGGGTGCCGAATTAACCGCAAGTATTGAAGAGTTCACTACCCCAGCGGCACCTCCTGAGGCCGATCCCGCTGCAGCAGCAACCTCTAACACTGGAGATCAGGGGTCTGAATGAAAGCTTTAATTCAACGAGTGCGCCAAGCTAGCGTGAGTGTGGCTGATGTTAAGGTTGGTGCGATAGAACAGGGCTTACTGATCTTGCTCGGGGTAGCCACCAGCGATACCCTAGCTGATGCGCACAAGTTAGCGAACAAAGTGGCTCACTATCGCGTCTTTGCCGATGCCGATGACAAAATGAATGTGAGTTTAATCGATGCCCGTGGCCAAGCGTTAGTGGTGTCGCAGTTTACCTTGGCAGCCGATACTGATTCTGGCCGACGGCCAAGTTTCTCTACTGCGGCAGCTCCGGCTCAAGCAGAGCCTCTTTATGAGGCCTTTGTTGCAGAGTTAACTAAGCTTGGTATCTTCTGCCAAACCGGTCAGTTTGGTGCCGACATGCAAGTTAGCCTGGTGAACGATGGCCCCGTGACTTTCTTACTGCAGGTACCCGCAGCAAAGACTTAGTAAAGGATAAAAACATTTATGTATCGAGTAATTACGCCGTCTACGCCAGAACAATGGGAAAGTTATTATTATCTGCGCTGGCGGGTATTGCGCGAGCCTTTTCAACGTCCACGCGGCTCTGAACAAGATGAATATGATGGTGTAGGTCAACATCGTATGGTGGTGAACAGTGCCGGCGAAGCCATTGCTATTGGCCGTTTACATTTTAATAGCCCTGACGAGGGACAAATCAGGTTTATGGCCTCGGCTCCTGAGCACCGGGGCGAAGGCCATGGCGTAGCTATCGTGCATGAACTAGAAAAGGTAGCTCGTGCTGAAGGTGCCAAGCATGTTGTGATTAACTCACGTGATAATACCCTCGGTTTTTACATTAAATGCGGCTACGAGGTGGTAGAAGAAGGCGATACCGTGAAAAACCCGCAAGCCGAGCACCAGTTGCGCAAAACCTTTACCGAGTTTAACCGCATTATTTATCGTCCTAGCTGGTGCCAAGATCTACAACAAACCTGGCATCAAGAAATTCCTATCACGGATACCATGGGCATACGTATTACTCAGTATACGGGGCGCGAATTTGAGACGGCTGCCATCTTGTCGCGCAATATTAATGTGCATGGCACTATGTTTGCCGGCAGTATTTATTCACTCGCAACCTTGACATGCTGGGGCTTACTGCATTTACAATTGCGCGAAAGAGAGTTAGCCGGAGCCATTGTGTTAGCCGATGGGCAGATCAGCTATCACAAACCGGTGAGTAAAGAACCTAGAGCGCTGGCTCGCTTATCAAGTTTTACCGGGGATTTAAGCAGCCTTAGCCAGGGGCAAAACGCACGCGTAACGCTTAAGTCGCAAATTTACGATGGCGATAAACCGGTCGCAGAATTTACTGGCCAGTTTGTTGTTTTAGCGAAGAAAAAATAAAAAGGACGTAAACATGAGTGAATCATTAACCGCCCAGCAGTTGTTACGCATCCGTAGTAAGTTAGAAACCGTGGTCAACGAGCAACCCAACAGCCGTAACGCTGAAAGCGCACAAGCTGCACTGCAACGTATGCGTAGTGGCGAATATGGCTATTGTATTGAGTGCGGTGACGAAATTTCAGCAGCGCGGCTAGCAGCCAAACCAGACGTTGCTCTGTGTGTTGACTGCCAAGCGCTTAAAGATGAAGAAGAGGACGCTTAAGCGTCCTCAAGTAATGCCCCGGTGGTTATTAATGAAGATAACTCACCTTGCTTGATAAGCTGTGAAATAGCAGCGATATCAGGCGAAAAGTAACGATCTTGATCATAAAAACCTACCTTTGACCTTACCATGGCATGCGCCTGTTCTACTGCATTAGCAGCTTTTAACGGGCGTCTAAAATCTAACCCTTGAGCCGCTTCTAATAGCTCAATAGCCACAATATCACGCACGTTAGCTGCAATATCTGATAATCTTCGTGCGGCAAAGGTAGCCATAGACACATGATCTTCTTGGTTTGCCGAGGTCGGCAGGCTATCAACCGATGCCGGATGCGCTAGGGTTTTATTCTCTGAAGCAAGAGCAGCTGCAGTCACCTGCGCCAGCATAAAGCCCGAGTTAACCCCACCGTCATTCACTAAGAAAGGTGGCAAGTTACTTAGATGGTGGTCGATTAAAAGTGCACTACGGCGTTCCGATAAGGCACCAATCTCACTGGCCGCAATCGCTAAGATATCAGCTGCCATTGCCACTGGTTCGGCATGGAAGTTGCCTCCTGAAATAATGTCGCCATTATCAAAAAATACCAGCGGGTTATCGGTTACACCATTAGCTTCGCGCACCAAAATAGCGCTGGCATGTTGCAGCTGATCAAAGACCGCACCCATCACCTGTGGTTGGCATCGCAACGAATAAGGATCTTGAACTTTTTCGCAATCCGCATGGTTACTACCAATCTCTGACGTATCACCCAAGAGCTGCCGGAAGCTCGCTGCGACAGCGATTTGGCCGGGTTGACCACGCACCGCATGAATTCGTGCATCAAAGGGTGAACGCGAGCCCATGGCAGCCTCTACTGACATAGCTCCAGTGACCAAGGCTGCATCAAATACCCGCTCGATTTGGAATAAACCATGCAACGCCAAAGCCGTGGACGCTTGGGTACCATTAAGTAGCGCTAAGCCCTCTTTGGGTGCTAAGCGGCCGAGCGGCTGCAACCCTACTTTAGCTAAACCGGTAACCGCATCGTAGATCTCGCCATTGATGCGAACTTGGCCTTCACCTAGTAGTGGCAACACCAGATGCGCCAGCGGGGCTAAATCACCCGACGCACCTACTGAGCCTTTGCTGGGTACGCAGGGGTACACTTGATGATTAAGTAAATCAACCAACGCATCAATAACCTCTTGGCGGACGCCAGAATAGCCACGGCTGAGCGAGTTGATTTTGAGTAACAACATCAAGCGGACAACGGTATCACTCATCAGCTCTTGAGTACCTGCAGCATGGGATAACACAATACGGCGCTGTAGATCTTCTAATTTTTCTGGCGGGATACGAGTGTTTGCCAGCAAGCCAAAGCCGGTATTAATGCCATAGACCACTTTGCCGGCGGCCAGCACCGCAGCTACGGTTTGTTGTGACTTAGCAATTGCTTCATAAGCTGCGCTCGTCAAACTCAATTGCTGTGGCTGCTGCCACCAGTCGCGCAGTTGCTCTAAACCCAGTGCACCTGGCTGTAATTCAAAACTTGGCATCTTCGTCATTGCTGTCATTTGGATTGCTCCACCATAGGTAAATCTAAGCCTTGCTCACGGGCGCACTCTTGTGCAATTTCGTAGCCAGCATCGGCATGACGCATCACGCCAGTGCCAGGATCGTTCCATAGCACTCGGCCTAAGCGTTGCTCAGCAGCATCACTACCATCAGCAACAATCACCACGCCGGCATGTTGGGAGTAACCCATACCAACCCCGCCGCCATGATGTAGGCTAACCCAAGTTGCGCCACCTGCGGTATTTAACAAGGCGTTTAACAACGGCCAATCTGACACTGCATCGGAGCCGTCTAACATGCTTTCGGTTTCGCGGTTAGGGCTGGCGACAGAACCTGAATCTAAGTGGTCGCGGCCAATCACAATCGGCGCTTTCAACTCGCCGGCTTTCACCATCTGATTGAAAGCTTTTGCAATGCGCGCACGGTCTTTTAGGCCAATCCAGCAAATACGAGCCGGCAAGCCTTGGAAGGCAATACGTTCACGCGCCATATCTAACCAATTATGTAAGTGCTTATCGTCTGGGATCAGCTCTTTCACCTTGGCGTCCGTTTTATAGATATCTTCAGGGTCACCAGATAACGCGACCCAACGGAATGGGCCTATCCCTTGGCAAAACAAAGGACGAATATAAGCTGGCACAAAGCCAGGAAAATCAAAGGCATTGGCTACCCCCACATCCTTTGCCATCTGCCGAATATTATTGCCATAATCAAGGGTTGCCGCGCCTCGCTGTTGCAGCGTTAACATGGCTTGTACTTGTACCGCCATCGACTGTTTCGCGGCAGCTACGGTGGCGGCTGGGGCTTGCTGCTGTTGTAGCTGATAGTCAGCTAAACTCCAACCTTGTGGGACATAGCCATGCAAAGGATCGTGTGCTGAAGTTTGGTCTGTCACCACATCGGGAGTAACCCCACGGGCTACCAGCTCCGCATAAACATCGGCGGCATTGCCAAGCAGGCCAACCGAAATAGCTTCGCCCTTGGCTCGTGCTTGCTCTAGCAGTTGTAGTGCTTGATCTAGGCTTTCGGCTTTGTAGTCCAGGTAGCGCGTGCGCAAGCGAAAATCAATTCGAGTTTCGTCCACTTCAACAGCCAGCATACTGTAGCCCGCCATGGTTGCCGCCAGCGGCTGCGCTCCACCCATACCGCCAAGCCCGCCGGTAAGGATCCAACGGCCACGAGTTTCGCCGCCAAAATGCTGGCGCGCCACGGCCACAAAGGTTTCGTAAGTACCTTGAACAATGCCTTGCGAGCCGATGTAGATCCAAGACCCTGCGGTCATTTGACCGTACATCATCAAGCCTTGCTGATCTAATTCGTTAAAGTGCTCCCAAGTGGCCCACTGAGGTACTAAATTTGAGTTGGCAATCAGGACTCGCGGCGCATCTTCATGAGTCGTGAATACTCCCACTGGCTTACCCGATTGAACCAATAAAGTTTGATGGGGCTGCAAGCGTTCTAATACTTCAACGATTTTATCGTAGGCTTCCCAGCTGCGCGCGGCGCGGCCAATACCGCCATACACCACGAGCGCTTGCGGATGTTCTGCCACTTCTGGGTCGAGATTATTCATCAGCATCCGTTTGGCAGCTTCAATCTGCCAGTTTGCTGTAGTGAGCTGACTACCGCGGTCTGCACGAATCTGGCGACTGCTATCTAATCGGGTAAAACTCATCGTAGCTCCTTTGCTTACTAAGATTTAAAGGTTAAATGGCCGCCTAGCACAAAACGCGAACCTGGATGGGTTAGCACGGCATAAGTGACAATACCCGCATGACTCCAGGTACGGCGAATAATCCGTAGGCACGGCTCTGGCTTGCTTAAGCGCAACCATTCACACAATTGTGCACTAGGGCTAACCGCTTCAATTTGGTGGCTAGCTTCGGTTAGCGGTGATTCCGCACTCAAATATTCATGCGGGGTGAGCTTGGTAAAATCTTGTTTGAGGTAGTGCGTGGCCATGGAAGGGTTCACGTAACGCTCTTCTACCTGCACCGGCACCCCGTCTTCTAGATGAGTGATGACCGAGAAAAAGACTTTGCTGGCTACCGGTACTTGCAGAAACTCCGCGACTTGCGGGCTAGCCGGTTGAGCTTTAAGTGTGTGCACAATAGCTTGATGCTGGTGGCCGCGATTGGCAATTTCATCGGCAATATTGCGTATAGCCATAAAGGATGTTTGCGACTTTAGCGGCGCCACATAGGTACCAGAGCCTTTGTTGCGCAACACCAAGCCCTCATCCGCCAGTTCTTGCAGGGCACGCCGCGCGGTCATGCGACTCACGTTAAATTGCTGTGCTAAGGCATTTTCTGAGCTTACCAGATGATTTTCAGGCCACTCTCCAGAGGCTATTTTTTGATACAGATGTTGTTTAATAACCGAGAACTTTGCCATGCCTCTACACTTTAAGATTTATTAAATTGTGCTAGAGTGTAGGCAAGCTTAATTGTATATACAAGTAGCAAAGGGAAAATTCATGTCAGCTTCCACCCTGCAAGCCATCCACAATGTCCGTTTAGCCACCATGCAAGGCGATGGCTACGGTCTTATTGAACAAGGCCTGATTGTGTTTAACGCTAGCGGAATTCAGTATGCTGGTGAGCATCTCAGTCATGCCGAAGGAGGCCCTGATCTAAGCCAAGTAGAATTGCTTGACGGTGGCGGCGGCTTGGTTACCCCCGGCCTGATTGACTGCCATACTCATTTAGTTTGGGCAGGCTCGCGCGCTAATGAGTTTGCCCAGCGTTTGCATGGCGCTAGCTACGCTGATATCGCTGCTCAAGGCGGCGGTATTGCAGCTACCGTTGCCGCCACTCGAGCGGCAAGCCTTGAGCAAATAATCGCGCTGAGCCAACCACGCTTAGAGGCGTTGATGCGTGAAGGCGTTACTACCATCGAGATCAAGTCTGGCTATGGCCTCAGCTATGAGCATGAGCGGAAACAGCTATTAGCGGCTAGAGCCTTAGCCGATAACAATCCAGTGTCGGTGGTAACCACTTTGCTCGCGGCCCATGCCTTACCACCTGAATATCAACAGCAGCCTGATGCATACATCGACCTCATTGTAGAGCAGATTCTACCGCAAATAGCAGCCGAGGGATTAGCCGACGCAGTGGATGCTTTTTGTGAGAAGGTGGGCTTTACCACGGTTCAAACTGAGCGCGTGTTTGCTGCAGCCAAAGCGCTAAATCTGCCGGTTAAATTACATGCAGAGCAACTCAGTAACCAAGCAGGGAGCCAATTAGCCGCGCGTTATCAGGCGTTATCTTGTGACCACCTCGAATATCTCGACGAAGCTGGCGTCGCGGCCATGGCGGCGAGTAATACCGTTGCGGTGTTGTTACCCGGAGCTTATTACTTTTTGCGGGAACAACAATTACCGCCATTAGCATTGTTGCGTGAGTACCAGGTACCTATTGCCTTAGCAACGGATGCCAACCCAGGCACTTCGCCTATTTTTAGTTTGTTATTGATGTTGCAGATGGGCGCGACATTGTTTCGGCTAACCCCAGAAGAGTGTTTACGTGGAGTAACGGTGGCGGCCGCACAAGCACTGGGGCTTCACGACCGCGGTCAATTAAAAGCTGGAATGCGGGCTGATCTATGCTGGTGGGACTGTGCCGACCCAGCCACACTTAGCTATCAGTTTGGCCTGCAGCAATTGCGTGGTTGCTGGCATCAAGGTCAACGCCGATAAAAGCCAGCATTAATTCGCTGAGTAGTTGCCCGCACACCATGTCTCCCACAGCCTGTCCGGCGGGGTGTAAGCTGGGTGCGGCTTCCGCTAAATGCAGGTATGCGGCACGGGGTAACTGCGCCAATTGTGCGACAAACTGACAGGCCTGCGCCGCACTCACGCCTAAATAATTTATCGCACTTGCAGGCGCACCTTGAATCGCATCAATATCCACTTCTATGCCTAACGGCAGTTGCCCCTGCGCTTGCTGCGCTAGTTGCGCTGACCACAGCGGTTGCCAACCGTGCTGGTAAATGGCTTGAATACTGCTGTAGCTAAACCCAGCAGCAGTTAATGCTTGCAGGCTGGCGGCATTGTTCTTAGCTAGGTGTAGCCCCATCACATGGTAATGTTGTAACACCCCAGCCGCATGTGCATAAGAAAAACCATTACCGCTATGGCGCCCTTCTAAAGCACGAAAATCAGCATGGGGATCTAAATTAATGGCAGCAACAGGGCTAGCTTTGGCAGTGGCTAATGATTGTAATAACGGATAGGCATTATTATGTCCGCCACCGATTAAAATCACCCGAAAACCTTGGCTAAAGAGCGGCGTCAACACAGCGCTTAGGCGACTATCAAGCTCGGCACACAGCTGCCTTAATTGGGCCAATTGTGACGGTTCAGTTACCTCAAGCTGGTTCGCTTGTTGCTGTAAATCATCACAAGCTAAAGCGCCTAGCATCAGTATCTGATCCGTTACTAGGTGGGCGTTAGCTTGTAAATTGAGCCAGCTTTTTAGGGCGGCATGAAAGCCATGTTCAGCACCCCCTCGGCCTAAGTTGGCACGCGGGCCAATACCTTCAGGCACGCCAATAATCGCGATTCTTTGGCCTTGCTGCCAAGCATGGGCGAGGGCCTTGTTATAAGCAGGGATATCAGCAACAGGTGGTAACCAAGTGAGCACTTGGCCCAAGCGAGTTTCACCGCTACGAGGGGTAAACCACGTAGCGGTGGGTAGGGCTTCAAACAACATAGGTTATTCGATATCGAGAGGTTCTGGAGAAATAATCACGCCGGTACTATCAGCATAAAGATGGTCTTCAGGTAAGAAGGTTACCCCACCAAAGTTCACTGCTGTGTCGACTTCACCAACGCCTTCACTGATGGCTCCAACCGGAATAGAAGCGACTGCCATAATGCCCATATCAAGCTCGTCTAGAGCTTCAACATCGCGCACTGCGCCATAGCAAACAATACCTTCCCAGTCGTTATCAAAGGCTAATTCAGCGATAGCAATATCAATCAATGCACGTCGATTAGAACCGCCGCCATCAATTAAAAGTACTTTGCCAGTGCCTTGCTGCTGTACGACTTCTTCAATCACGCCTTTATCTTCAAAGCACTTGATGGTGACTAACTGACCACCAAAACTGATGCGCCCGCCATAATGAATAAACATGGGCTCGACCACATCAATCATGTCCGGATATAAATCGCAAAGTTCTGAAGTATTGTATTCCATGGCCATTCCCCTACTCTCTGTGCTGGCAACCTACCTGCGGGCTTGCAGGTAGGCACCGATGCGTTAACTTTGCACAGTATAGCGGGTAAACGGCCTAGGCAAAAGCAAGGCTTTACTGCGTTAGCTCAAGCGCTTACAGAATAAAGCGACTTAAGTCTTCGTCTTGTGCTAATTGGCCCACATGTTGCTCGACATAGGCAGCATCAATTTCAATTCTCTGCCCATGTAAGTCACTGGCTTTAAAAGATATTTCTTCCATCAAACGCTCCAGCACTGTGTGCAAACGACGCGCCCCAATATTTTCCGTGGTTTCGTTCACATGAAACGCTGTTTCAGCAATCCGAGCAATCCCATCTGCGGTAAATTCAATATCTACCCCTTCGGTTGCCATCAAAGCCTTGTACTGGGTAGTTAAAGAGGCATTCGGCTCGGTCAGAATGCGCACAAAGTCACCGCTGGTTAGCGCATTAAGCTCAACTCGAATAGGTAACCGACCTTGCAGCTCAGGAATCAGATCTGATGGCTTAGACATCTGAAAAGCACCTGAAGCAATGAACAAGATATGGTCGGTTTTTACCATGCCGTGCTTGGTTGATACTGTGGTGCCTTCTACGAGTGGAAGCAAATCGCGTTGTACGCCTTCGCGACTTACATCTGGGCCCGAGACATCACCGCGCTTACAGATCTTGTCCACTTCGTCTAAGAACACAATGCCATTTTGCTCAACCGACTGCAGCGCCTGCTCCTTGATTTCTTCAGGGTTTAGCATTTTCGCCGCTTCTTCTTCAATCAGGTGCTTGAAGGCGTCTTTGATCTTCAGCTTCTTCGGTTTTGCTTTGCCGCTACCTAGGTTTTGGAACATGCTCTGCAATTGCGAGGTCATTTCTTCCATTCCTGGTGGCGCCATAATTTCTACGCCCATTTGCGGCGCGCTTAACTCAATCTCAATTTCTTTATCATCAAGCTGACCTTCGCGAAGCTTTTTGCGGAATACTTGGCGAGTATTACTGCTATCACGCTCTGGCTCGGCTTCGTCAGCCCAACCGGTCTTTTTAGCGGGTGGCAATAGCGCGTCGAGAATACGTTCTTCAGCGGCTTCTTCAGCTCGGAAACGTACTTTTTGCATCATCTGTTCACGTGTTTGCTTCACTGCTGTATCAGTAAGATCGCGAATGATAGACTCCACTTCTTTACCAACATAGCCAACTTCAGTGAATTTAGTGGCTTCTACTTTGATAAAAGGAGCATTGGCTAACTTAGCTAACCGCCGTGCGATTTCAGTTTTGCCCACCCCGGTTGGCCCTATCATCAAAATATTCTTTGGGGTCACTTCAGGACGCAATTCATCACTTAACTGCATCCGTCGCCATCTGTTACGTAGCGCTACTGCGACTGCTTTTTTGGCATTGTCTTGGCCAATAATATGACGGTTAAGTTCGTCAACAATTTCACGTGGGGTCATATCAGACATTGGCTACCGACTCCTGCTCTTCGATGGTTTGGAAACTATTAGTAAAGACACAGATATCACCTGCGATAGTGAGCGCTTTCTCAACAATCTCCCGCGCGCTTAAATCGGTGTTTTCGAGTAGTGCCGTGGCTGCTGACTGGGCAAACGGCCCGCCTGAACCAATCGCAATGAGATCATGCTCGGGTTGCACTACATCACCATTACCAGTGATGATCAGTGACGTATGCTTGTCAGCCACGGCCAACAGCGCCTCGAGTCGGCGTAGAGCACGGTCGGTACGCCAATCTTTGGCAAGCTCAACAGCAGCGCGCATGAGGTTGCCCTGATGCACCTCAAGTTTCTTTTCAAAACGTTCAAATAGGGTGAAAGCATCCGCAGTACCGCCAGCAAACCCAGCCAATACTTGACCGTTGTATAGCCGTCTTACTTTGCGTGCATTGCCTTTCATTACGGTGTTGCCAAGTGAAACTTGGCCATCGCCACCGATGACAACTTTGTCACCGCGGCGGACAGATACGATAGTAGTCACAATTCGTCCTCTTGGTTGCTATGAACCAGTTATGAGGACGAATTTGTGAAATTCAATAGGTAGGTTATTCCCAATTCCAAATCATGCAATTGTGAATGCGGGCACGTTCTAGTTTGTGGCGCTCGGCTTCGGCTTCGCGTTTTGTTGCGTAAGGCCCTAGAATCACTCGATGCCAGGTGCCAGTTTGACCTTCGGTAGTACGGACTTGCGACTCTAAGCCGGCCATCGCAATTTGCGCACGCAAGCGCTCTGCATCGGCCAATTGCCGAAACGAACCGCATTGCATCACTTTCGGTGGGCCCACCTCACGTTCTGGCACATCCACAATCACTTCTTGGTTTTCTAGCTCGTCAATATACTCCCAGCGCTCTTGCGGTAACTCTGGCAGTTCATTGATGGATTGTGGCACCGTCGCTGGCACAGGCTCGGGCTGTGACGGACTGACCGCTGGTTGCTGATGGCGTTTACCGGCAATAGTAACCAAACCCCACACGAACAAGCCAACCAGTACCAGAGCTAACACCACAATGCGCCAAGGCACAGCGCGTTGAGCTGAGGCCTTTTTTGCGGCTGGCTTTTTCTTTACCGGTGGCCGTTTGGGTGGACGCTTACGATTGGCGTAATCCATGCTTACATCTTCTCAAGTGTATGAATACCCAATAACTGCAACCCTTGGCGTAACGTTTTGGCAGTTAAAGCGGCTAACTTCAAGCGACTTTGACGCAGCGCTTGGTCGTCTTGCTGTAAAATCGGACAGGCTTCATAGAAACTTGAGAATTTACCCGCCAACTCAAACAGATAGCCACATAAGAAGTGTGGCATGGCTTTATCTGCAACTTGCTGCACCACTTCGTTAAAGCGAACTAATAAGTTGGCTAACTCCAGTTCACGCTCATCATTTAAGACAAACTCGCCACTCACTTCTGCCGGATTGATCTGGGCCTTGTTAAAAATACTGACCACCCGCGTGTAAGCATACAGCAGATAAGGCGCAGTATTGCCTTCAAAGCTAAGCATGGTGTCCCAATCAAAAATGTAATCGCTGGTGCGATTCTTTGATAAGTCCGCGTATTTTACTGAGCTGATACCGACCACTTTAGCTACGTGCTCTTGCTCGCCGGCAGTTAAATCTGAATTTTTCTGCTGCACCAGTTCTAGCGCGCGTTTTTCTGCCTCGTCAAGCAAATCTGCTAACTTGGTGACACCACCGTCACGACTCTTATACGGGCGCCCATCTTTACCCATCACGGTACCGAATCCGTAGTGGTCCATTTGCAAATCAGCCCGGGCAAAGCCGGCTTTTTTAGCTAGGGTAAAGATCTGCTGAAAGTGTAAGCCTTGGCGTTGGTCAACAAAGTACATCAAATGATCGCCATGCAACACATTCTGGCGGTAGCGTACTGCTGCCAAATCGGTGGTTGCATACAAGTAGCCGCCACCCGATTTTTGTACGATAACCGGTAGCGCTTCACCATCTTTATTCTTAAATTCGTCTAGGAAGACACATTGTGCACCTTGGTCTTCAACTAACAGACCTTGTGCTTTTAAATCTTCGATGACTTGCGGCAGATCATCATTGTAAGCACTCTCCGCCATCACATCAGCTCGTGTAAGCGCAACGCCTAAACGGTCGTAAACTTCTTGGCAGTGGCTTAACGACACATCGATAAACTGTTGCCATAACTGACGGCAGCGCGCCTCACCCGATTGCAGCGCAACCACCAGCTCGCGCGCGCGGTTAGCAAATTCAGGGCTGTCATCAAAACGTTTCTTGGCCGCCTTATAAAAGGTCTCCAGATTACTAAGCTGCATGTCTAACTCAGCATCACCTAGTTCTTCCATGTGCGCTAATAGCATCCCGAACTGGGTACCCCAATCGCCCACATGATTCTGTCGTACCACCTTGTGGCCCAGCAATTCTTGTACCCGCGCCACAGCGTCACCGATGATAGCTGAACGCAAATGGCCAACGTGCATTTCTTTGGCGAGGTTAGGCGATGAATAATCAATCACGATGGTTTTTGCCGCCGGGGCCGCTTGAATCCCCGTAGTTGCACTAGCTAAAGCGTGCTCCAATTGATCAATCAGCTGCTGTTGGCTCAGGGTGAAATTGATAAATCCTGGCCCTGCGATATCCGCTTGAGCTAACCAATCAACCTTAGGCAAGGCTGCTATCAACGCCTCGGCTAGGGCGCGCGGGTTCATTCCCGCCGGCTTGGCCAAGGTCAGAGCTAAGTTGGTGGCAAAATCGCCATGGCTTTTATCGCGGGGGCGGTCGAGCAGAATGCGTGGTTGCACATCGGCTGGTAGCACGCCCTGTTGCTGTAAATCAGCAATCGCGGTGGCAAGAATTTGTTCCAACTGTTCTTTCATTGATATGGCCTTAAAAACAAAGAGTGAAAAGCAAAAAATATCTTGCCGCATTTTACGCTGTTGGGGGCAGAAAAAAAACCGCTAGGTGAAGTCTTGTGGGTCGACATCTAACGACCAGCGCACTTTGCGCAGTTCGGCGCGCTGCTCTAATTGAGGCAAAACATGACGCAGCACTTGCGCACGAAGCCCACGCTGTTGAAATTGCAGCAATAATTGAAACCGGTGGCGACCTGCTCGGCGTTCCAGTAACGCTGGTAATGGCCCTAACACACTGATGTCAGCAATCTCGTTAAAGTAGCTGGCAATAAATTCCAGTGCCGCGACGGCTGCAGTCGCATGCTGAGCTTCTGCCCGAAACAATGCTTGATAGGAAAATGGCGGCAACTGGGTAAGCTGACGCTCATGCAGCGCCGTCCGCGCAAAATGCCCGTAGCCATTATTGACCAAGTCTTGTACGAGCTCGTGCTCCGGATGATGGGTTTGCAGCACCACTAAGCCTTGTTTACTAGCCCGCCCGGCCCGACCTGCTACCTGGGTATAGAGTTGGCCTAGGCGTTCGGCTGCACGATAATCGGCACTGTATAAAGCGGCATCAACATCTAGCAAAGCAACCAAGGTTACTTCAGGAAAATGATGTCCTTTGGCTAGCATTTGGGTGCCCACTAAAATCTGATACTTATTAGCGCGCGCATCTTCTAAGTACTTCGCTAAACTACCTTTGTGGCGAGTACTGTCACGGTCGATACGCAGCACTGGATACGCTGGGAACAACTCAGTGAGCGTTTGTTCCAATTGTTCAGTACCAACCCCGCGGCCTACTAATTGCGTTGAACCACAGTCGTGACATTGCTGCGGCAGGCGTTGCGTGGCCCCGCAATGATGGCAATGTAGCTGTTTATCCCCTTGATGGACAGTGTAATAAGCATCACAGCGGCGACATTGGGCTAGCCAACCGCATTCATGACAAAGCAGTGCCGGTGCATAACCGCGCCGATTTAAAAACAGTAGTACCTGTTGTCCTGCAGCTAGTTGTTGCTCAATGAGGCTAATCAAAGGTTTGGATAAACCAGCCTTAAGTGGCTGATTTTTCATGTCGATGACGACGTGCTTGGCAGGTTTAGCCAAGCCAGCTCGCTCGGTTAGTTGTAAATAGCCGTAACGCCCCTGTAAGGCATTATTGAGAGTTTCGAACGAGGGAGTCGCTGAACCTAGAATCACCGGCACCTGCTCTAATTGAGCGCGCACCACGGCAAGATCGCGAGCATGATAGCGAAAGCCGTCTTGCTGCTTTAGCGAGTTATCATGTTCTTCATCGACCAAGATCATGCCTAACTTGGCGCAGGGCGTGAAAATAGCCGAACGGGTACCAATGATGATGGCAGCGCTACCCGCGCGCGCATCTAACCAAGCATCCAAACGCTCGCGGTCAGTCAGCGCTGAATGCAACATCACCACAGGGACGTCAAAACGTTGTTGAAAACGCCGTAAGGTTTGCGGTGTCAGCCCAATTTCAGGCACCAGCATCAGCACTTGTTTGCCCTCTCGCAACACTTGCGCCATCGCTTGCAGGTACACTTCGGTTTTACCACTGCCGGTAATGCCTTCCAGCAAATAAGGCCGCGGCTGCGTTGCCGCAGCAATAGCCGCAACCGCAAGGGCCTGCTCAGGATTTAACTGCAATGGCTCGGCAGCAATCTTAAAGCCCCACTGCGTATCGGCTGCGGGCACATGAGTTACAGCCTCAACCCAACCTTTGCTTTGTAGGGCTTTGAGGGCGCTTGCTGAAAACTCTTCAATGCGAATATCGCGTGCTAACAACGCACGCTGCTGCAGGGTAGCCAACAATCGTTGCTGCTGTGGAGCGCGCTGCAATGGTGCTAACTCTTGTGCGGCTCCAGCGTTAGTCACTTGGTAGAGGGTGGTTGCTTGATAAGAGGCACCTTCACCTTGGCGCAGTAAAGCAGGCAAGGCATGTTGCAATACATCGCCGAGTGGATGCTGATAGTAATCAGCGGCAAAGGTCAGCATCTGCCACAGGTGCTCAGGCCACAAGGATTGCTCGTCAAGCACCTCGAGCACGGCTTTGCGCTGGTAGGGCTGCGGCTGCTCTGCGGCACCAATACAAATTCCGACCATCACGCGCTTACCAAACGGCACCCGTACCCGCGCCCCTCGCGCTGGCAAGGTGCTACAGTCATAGTCGAATAGGCGCAGCAAGGGTACCGGCAGCGCAACTTGAATTACCTGAGTCATAGTTCCAGTTTACCTGAGCGCAGGCCTCGGGTTAAAGCTTTATCGGCTACTTTACTAAGCGCCAAACATCCGTTACAATTCGCGCCCTAATTTTGAGCGATTGGATAATAATCCATCGTATTGTGTATTGATGAATTTGCATGGTGCTCGGCAGCAGATCGGGTGGCGATGCAGCCTAACTGAGGTAACCCCCATGAAAGAAGGTATTCACCCTAATTACAGCGCAATGAAAGTAACTTGTGCATGTGGCCACTCGTTCACCACCAACTCAACCAAAGGCGGTGAGTTGCACTTAGACGTATGTTCAGAGTGTCACCCGTTCTACACTGGTAAGCAACGTATCATGGATACCGGTGGTCGTATTGAGAAGTTCAACAAGCGTTTCAGCGTGTTGGGCGGCAAGAAGTAAGCTGTTTTCAAGCTCTTCTAGCGAGATTTGCAGAAAAGGCGCCGAAAGCCGCCTTTTTTGTTTGAATATAGTCTTTAGCCATTGTTTTATAAAGATTTTGATATGGTGCTAATTTAAGCACCTGTACTTTCTACCTGTTGTATCATCCCGCTGTTTGCCTCGTCACGAATAGTTTAATCTCACCTTATATCGACCCAACCATCGCTGCTCTTGGTTATTCAATATCGCCCGCTCAACCGCCTAACTGAACTTGTTATGAGGTATGACATGTTGAAAAAATCATTGCATCTAACCCATCAATTATTCATCATCGTTATATTCTTTATAACCCCTGTTAAATTGGCGATAGCCCAAGGTGCATAACAACCATGACCGACTTTCGTAAACAGGCTTTGGATTATCATGCGTATCCAACGCCAGGTAAAATCAGTATTGAACTCACAAAACCAGCCGCAACCAGTAAAGATTTAGCGCTAGCCTATAGTCCCGGCGTTGCTGAACCTGTGCGTGCTATCGCTGAAAACCCTGATGATGTTTACAAATACACAGCTAAAGGCAACATGGTCGCTGTTATCTCAAATGGTACCGCTATTCTCGGATTAGGTAACTTGGGGCCGATGGCATCTAAGCCCGTAATGGAAGGTAAGGCTCTATTATTCAAGCGTTTTGCTGGCTTAGACTCGATTGATATTGAAGTCACCCACCGTACCACCCAAGACTTTATCAATACCGTTGCCAATATTGCTGACAGTTTTGGTGGGGTAAACCTCGAAGATATCAAGGCTCCAGAATGCTTTGAAATCGAACAAGCCTTAATTGAACGTTGTGATGTGCCGATTTTCCATGATGATCAGCATGGCACCGCTATCGTAACCGCAGCAGGTTTGCTCAATGCGTTAGAAATTCAGGGCAAAGAATTACGTAAAGCACAAATCGTGTGTCTAGGTGCTGGCGCCGCCGCTATTGCCTGTATGGAGTTGCTGATAAAATGCGGCGCGCAACGTGAGCATATCTATATGCTCGATTCAAAAGGCGTGATTCATACGCGCCGTGAAGACTTAAACGAATACAAAGCCCTATTCGCCAACAACACCGATAAACGTACGTTAGCTGAAGTGATTACCGAGGCCGATGTCTTTGTTGGGGTATCGGGTCCGAATCTGTTACCGCCCGATGCGTTAAAATTGATGGCCGCTAAGCCTATTGTCTTTGCTTGTTCTAATCCAGATCCTGAAATTAAACCTGAGTTAGCTGTTGCTGTGCGTGATGATCTGATCATGGCAACTGGGCGTTCAGATTATCCAAACCAAGTGAATAACGTACTCTGTTTTCCGTTCATTTTTAGGGGCGCTTTAGATGTGCGTGCGCGAGCTATCAATGACGAGATGAAGCTAGCCGCTGTCGAAGCCATTCGCCAATTAGCCAAAGAGCCTGTGCCAACTGCGGTTCTTGAAGCGGCAGGGGTTGATAAACTTGAGTTTGGGCCTGATTACATCATCCCCAAACCGCTCGACCCTCGGTTACGCACACGGGTTTCTAAAGCCGTTGCAGAAGCCGCCATAGCGTCAGGCGCTGCACGGATTAAACTACCGAAAAATTACATGCAGGAATAATTCAATAAGCAATATATTTATGCTTGTTTAATGAATTTTTATTCACTATACTTACGCCATTGTTAACTGCGTAACGTATGATTGTGGATGAACCAGAGTAAATTAATTCCTTGTGCTGTATTTGGGGCCAGCGGCTATAGCGGTGTTGAACTGGTATGGCTGCTGCATAATCACCCGCAATTTAACGTTGCCTACGGGTTTACCTCTAGCGCACGTCCCGCAGAACCTATCGCTGCTTTGTATCCGCAACTAGCCGGACGCTGTGACCTGATTCTGCAACCTTGGCATCCCAACTTGTTAGGCGCTGTCGCCCAGCAAGTTCGGGTTGCTTTTTTAGCGCTCCCTCATCAAGCCAGTGCCGAACTTGCGCCGTTATTAATCAAGGCAGGCATGACTGTGTTTGATTTATCTGGCGCTTTTCGGTTACAAGATGCTAAGCAGCATCAAGCGGCCTATGGCTTTAAACAGCCGCACTTAGCCCAGCCAGTTCCTTATGGCTTAGCCGAATGGGTTGACTTACAAGGTGACGAGCCGCTTATCGCCGTGCCTGGCTGCTATCCTACCGCGGCAGCAACTGCACTGATGCCAGTACGCACCATGCTCAAGCCAGATAGTGCTCCTATTGTAAATGCTGTTAGTGGCGTTTCAGGTGCAGGACGCGCAGCTCAAGCTCATACCAGCTTCTGTGAAGTAAGCTTGCAAGCCTATGCTATTGGTACTCACCGCCACCAAGCTGAAATGGCCCAAACGTTGGGCTGCGAGCTTCTATTCGTGCCGCATTTAGGCTCGTTCAAACGGGGTATTCTGGCGACTGTGTACGCCCAGTTAGCCGCCGGCGTAAGCGCACATCAAGTGCAGCAAGCCTTCCATCAAGCCTATGCCGACCAGCCTCTAGTGCGAATTTGCCAAACCCCACCCAAGCTGGCGCAAGTAGTGGGCACGCCTTATGTGGATGTGCACGTTACTGTGATAGGTAGCCAACTGGTGGTGTCTGTTGCTCTGGATAACTTACAAAAAGGAGCCGCTGCACAAGCTGTACAATTAGCTAATCAATACATTGGCTTACCCACTGAGTGTGGCTTACTGCATGCTGGAGCTGTGATATGAGTGTGCCACTCGTAATCAAATTAGGCGGCCGCGTGGTCACTGATAACGACTGCTTGCAGCAATTGTTCAGCACAGTTACACGGCTTGCGGCACTACGGCCGTTGGTGCTGGTTCACGGCGGCGGCGACCAAGTACAAAGCTTATTGCAACAGCTTGGCCAGAGCAGCCACAAAGTAGATGGGCAACGGATCACGCCTGCCGCCCATATGCCGATTGTGGCGGGAGTCTTAGCCGGTGATATCAATACCCAATTGTGCGCAGTAGCGCAGCAATATCAATTGCTTGCGGTAGGTTTAACCCTAGCCGCTGGCGGCACCGTACAGTGCAGCCAAGACACCAGCCGGGGCGCGGTTGGAATTCCTAGCCCGGGCTCAGCGCAACTGCTAGAAAGTCTGATTGAACAAAATTATTTACCCATTGTGAGCTCCATTGGGGTGAGTGCAGCGGGCGAGCGGCTAAACGTGAATGCCGACCTTGCTGCTGCAGCGATTGCCCAAGTGTTACATGCGGATCTTATTTTACTGACCGACGTGCCTGGCATTCTTGATCAGCACGGTCAACTCATCGATACCATTCACGCCGACCAAGCTCCTGACCTGATTGCCAGTGGTGTCATCAAAGACGGGATGGTGGTGAAACTACAAGCAGCATTGCAAGCTGCACACGCCTCGCGACGAAGCATCGCGGTGGCCGGCTGGCAAGATGCCAACGCGCTCACCCGTTTGGCTAAGGGTGAATCCGCCGGAACCCGCGTTAGATATTAAGCCGACGCTATCCATCTGATTACTTACTGGAATTTACTATGCATGATTTATTAGCTATGCGCGATTTAAGCAGCGCACAGGTTACTCATTTATTGGAGTTGGCGCAGACCATCAAACAGCGTCCGAGCGCTTGGCAGCAAACCCTACAAGGCAAAAGTATTGCGTTGTTGTTTGAAAAGCCGTCATTACGCACCCGCGCCAGCTTTGCCGCAGGTATTCATCGGTTAGGTGGCCATAGTATCTACCTTGATGCTGCGCAATTGATGGGAGTACGCGAGCCGGCCAGTGATGTTGGCGCTAATTTGGCACTTTGGCACGATGCTATTGTAGCACGGGTTTACGCTCAGGCGACCTTGGTAGAACTTGCCGCCGCATCTGATAAACCCATCGTGAATGCTCTTAGTGATGAGTGCCATCCCTGTCAGGCATTAGCGGATCTGCTCACTTTAAAAGAGCATGCTGGCGAGCTAGCAGACCTTACTCTAACCTATATTGGCGATGGCAATAACGTCTGCCAAGCATTGATGGCTGGCGCTGCCGCTACCGGGATGAACTTGCAAATTGTAACCCCCGCTGATTATCAACCAAACCCAGCTTTGGTGGCCTTAGCGCAACAGCAGGCACAAACCACGGGCAGCCAGATCAGCTTGCATACCCAGATCACGGAGCTGCAACAAACCGATGCTATTTATACCGATACTTGGTTCTCGATGGGGCAGCAGCGCGATAGTAACGAGGTGATGCATGACTTTGCTAGCTACCAAGTTAATAGCGCGCTGATGAAACAACTAGGAGCGCGCTTCTTTATGCATTGCTTGCCTGCCTATCGCGGTCGTGAGGTTACGGCTGAGGTTATCGATGGGCCACAGAGCTTGGTGCTACACCAAGCGGAAAATCGTTTGTTTGCACAAAACGCCATTCTTGTTGAATTATTTGCTGGAGCTTAATCATGACTGCATCTGTTAAAAAAGTTGTTTTGGCCTACTCTGGTGGTCTTGATACTTCTGCCATTGTGCCTTGGTTAAAAGAAAACTACGACTGTGAGGTAGTAGCATTCGTGGCCGATGTGGGCCAAGGTGAAGATGAGCTAGAAGGCGTTGAAGCAAAAGCTATCGCTTCTGGCGCCAGCAGCTGTCACATTGTTGATTTAAAAGAGCAGTTTGCTCAAGAGGTTATTTACCCGACGCTGAAAACGGGAGCCTTATACGAAAGCCAATACTTATTAGGCACTGCGCTCGCTCGGCCGATTATTGCTGCTGCACAAGTCGCGGTAGCGCGCCAAGTAGGTGCCGACGCACTGGCTCATGGCTGTACCGGCAAAGGTAATGACCAAGTACGCTTTGAATCCGCTTTTGCCGCTCTTGCTCCTGATCTTACCGTGATTGCGCCTTGGCGCGAGTGGAGCATGCGGTCGCGGCCAGATCTCTTGGCCTATCTTGCTGAGCGCAATATTCCGTGTGCGGCTTCAGCGACTAAAATTTACAGTCGTGATGCTAACCTATGGCACATCTCTACCGAAGGCGGTGAATTAGAAGACCCGTGGAACGAGCCATCAGCGCAAGTATGGACTTGGACTGTCGCCCCAGAGCAAGCGCCGGAACAACCAGAATATTTACAGTTAAGCTTTACTGCTGGCAGCCTCACTGCGATTAATGAGCAACCGATTGCGGCAGTAGCGGCAATTGAGCGACTCAATAAAATTGCTGGAGCCCACGGTATTGGCCGCTTAGACATGGTAGAAAACCGGTTGGTTGGGATGAAGTCACGCGGCTGTTATGAAACTCCTGCTGGTACGGTTTTATATGCAGCCCTGCAAGGCCTTGAAAGCTTAGCTCTAGATCGTACCACCCAAGATTATCGGATTCGTTTGGGCAACGAGTTTGCGCAACTTATGTACGATGGCCGCTGGTTTACTCCACTCAAAGATGTGATGTTAGCTGCGGCAGAACAAATTGCGAAGCCTTTAACCGGTGATGTGGTGGTCAAACTCTATAAGGGTACCGTGAGCGTCACGCAAAAACGTTCACCCAACAGCTTGTACTCCAATGCTTTTGCTACGTTTGACGAAGATACTGTTTACAACCAAAAACATGCAGAAGGCTTTATTCGTTTGTACAGCTTAGCTAGTCGTATTCGTTGTTTACACCAAACTGCCGCAGCTGAAGCTGCCGACAAGGAGCAACCATGAGTTTATGGGGCGGGCGTTTTAGCCAAGCCAGTGCCGATGAATTCAAGCAGTTTAATGACTCGCTGCGGTTTGATTATGTACTGGCACCATTTGATATCCAGGCTTCTCGGGCGTGGGCTGAGGCCTTATTGAGTGCAGAGCTGATTAGCTCTGCCGAACAACAACAGCTGGACCAAGCCTTGGCGGACTTAGCGCAGGCGGTAACGGTTGATCCTCAGTTGCCCTTGCAAAGTCAGGCTGAAGACATTCATAGCTGGGTGGAAGGCGAGCTGATCAAGCGGATTGGCGATACCGCGAAGAAGCTTCACACCGGCCGTAGCAGAAATGATTTAGTGGCGACTGATTTACGCTTGTTGTGTAAACAGTTTACCCAGCAACTCATTCGCGAAAACTTAGCCGCTGTGCAGGCTTTGCTCGAATTTGCTAAACGCTATCAAACCAGCTTATTACCGGGCTACACCCACTTGCAACGGGCCCAGCCGATAGTAGCTGGGCACTGGGCTATGGCCTACGTACAGATGCTACAACGTGATGTTAGCCGGCTACGCGATGCTGCCAAGCGGATGGATGTCTGCCCGCTCGGTAGCGGTGCCTTAGCAGGAACAACTGCCGCCATCGATCGGCAGGCGTTGGCGCATGAGCTTGGCTTTCGTCAAGCATGCGAAAATAGCTTAGATGGTGTGTCGGATCGAGATTTCGCCCTAGATTTGCTGCATATCGCTAGCACCGGGATGATGCATTTATCGCGTCTGGCCGAAGATGTCATCTTCTATTGTTCTGGCGAAAGTGGCTGCTTTGCCATGAGCGACCGTATCAGCAGCGGCTCATCGTTAATGCCACAGAAGAAGAACCCAGATTTGTTTGAGTTGTTAAGGGGCAAAACAGGGCGAGTTCTGGGCCATTTACAAGCGCTGTTCATCACCTTGAAAGGCTTGCCATTAGCCTACAACAAAGACATGCAAGAAGATAAAGAAGGCCTGTTTGATGCCCTGCAGACCTATCAGCATTGTCTGGCCATGCTCGCGTTCGCCTTACCTGAGTTATCGGTGAATCAAGACCATGCCGCCCAGCAAGCTTTGTTGGGCTACAGCAATGCGACTGAATTGGCTGATTATATGGTGGCGCAAGGGATTCCGTTTCGGGATGCTCATCACCTTACCGGTAGCTTAGTGCTCTTGGCTCAGCAAGCTGGCGTAGCACTCGAGCAGCTCGATTTAGCCGCCATGCAACAAGTGTGTCCGCAGTTGCAGGCCGATGTCTATCAGGTTCTTGATAGCCAATACGGTTTGCATAAGCGGCAGGCTCTGGGTGGCACCGGGCCAAGCGCCGTTAAACTAGCTATCAAGCACGCCGAAGACTGGTTACATGCGGCCGAAGCGGCAAGTAAACATGTGCGCCAAGCTCGTTTAGCAGACGCCGACAAGATTTGTGAATTGATCGCCTACTGGGCTGAACAAGGTGAAAACTTACCTCGTGACAAAGCGGATGTATTGCAAGCGATTCAGAGCTTTGCCGTAGCAGAAATTAATGATGAAGTGGTAGGCTGCGCAGCACTTTACGTCTACACCACTGGCTTGGCCGAAATTCGTAGCTTAGGATTATTTCCACAAGCGCAAGGTAAGGGGCTGGGAGCAGAATTGGTCGCTTGGTTACTCTGGAAGGCACGTGAGCTTGGGATTAAACGGACCATAGTGCTAACCCGAGTACCTGAGTTCTTTGGCAAGTTGAACTTTAAGCTGACGGTGAAAGATGCGTTACCAGAAAAAGTGATGAAGGACTGCGACATCTGTCCTCGTAAAGAGAACTGTGACGAGACCGCGCTTGAGTATTTATTGAAATAACCAGACTTAACCGCCCCTGCAAGTGACCCGTGGTAGAAGTAGTGCTGCTGCCACGGGTTATTGTTTGGTCGCCGTACTGCGTCACTAACCCGAGCTAATCTTCGTCGTCGTAGAGCTCGTCTACTTCCGGAATAGGTAGGTTACGCCGTTCTAATTCAGCCCGCACTTCGGCAGGAATTTTATGTGGATTATCTTTGCGTAAATCATCATCGGTAGGCAGCGGTTGCCCAGTGAAAGCATGCAAAAAAGCTTCACACAGCAGCTCACTGTTGGTGGCATGGCGTAAGTTCTTGACCTGACGACGAGTTCGCTCATCGGTTAGCACCTTGAGTACCTTGGTAGGAATGGATACCGTAATTTTTTTTACGTGCTCGCTCTTTCTACCGTGTTCCACATACGGGTAAATATACTCACCATCCCATTCCATACCGTACCTATACACCCTGTTCATTGGCTAGGCTGACTGCAACTGCTAATGACAGTCAGCAAACTCAGCAAAATAAAAAGTTAAAAACCTTAAAGCTTGTGGTGAATTGTACTGTGGATATTAAATCAGTCAACTTTATACGTATAGCGGTCTATACTTCTTTATCTGTTCGTTTTAATCTTGCACAGTAAAACTCACGTAAGCACATGCTAGGTTAACCAACTTTATGCATCGCGCGCTTTATTGAATGGGGGCTACCCCCTATAATTATTGTTCATTCATTATCAGCAGACCGCTGCACACAGGAGAACGCACACGCATCATGACGGTTGAGGTTAAAGTTACCCCCGAGCAAATTCAAACCGTGGCCGAGCAAGTTCAGGTTCACAAATTTGGTGGCAGCAGTTTGGCCGATGCCTACTGTTATCGTCGCGTCGCTCGCATTGTTAGCGAATACGCCGGTGCTAGTGATTTAGTCGTAGTGTCTGCTGCGGGCGATACCACCAACCGTATTCTTGCCATTATTGATGCCAAAGCTGATGACCGTGGCGTTGCCGAAGTGCTGCTGAAACAACTTGAAAAATATCAGCAAGGGCTAATCAATGAGCTGCTTAACGGTGACCAACAGCAGCGCGTACTAGAATTATCGCAACATGATTTTAAGCGCTGGTACGGGTGGTTAAACGACCAAGAAGTGATTACCCATAAGCCTGAATTGCTGTCTTACGGCGAGTTATGGAGTGCCCGTTTATTAGCAGCCCTTTTGCAACAGCAAGGGGTCACCGCCGATTACATTGATGCGCGTACTTTCTTGGTAGCTGAAGATGCACCCGAGCCACTGATTCAGGTACCCGTATCTCGTGCTGGCTTGCTCAACCGCATTGCACCTCACCCGGGTACAAGATTTATTGTGACCGGCTTTATTTGTGCCGACCCTAGTGGGCGTTCCTTAATTTTAGGTCGTAACGGCAGTGACTATTCTGCCACCCTCGTTGGTAGCTTAATAGATTCTAAGCAGGTCACTATCTGGAAGGATGTGGCTGGGGTGTACTCAGCGGATCCGCGTAAAGTAGAGCGGGTGGTGAGCCTACCTATTCTAGATTGGCAAGAAGCAGAAGAACTGGCACGGTTAGGTAGCCCGGTGTTACACCCGCGTACCTTCCAGCCGGTTAACCGCGAGCGCATGGTGATTGCGGTGCGCTCTAGTTTGAAGGTAGAGAATCAGCAAACTCGTATCGGCTTATACGAAGATACCGAAGCTAAAGGCAAGGTGTTAACGTCGCTAGCCGACGTGGTGTTGTTTAGAGTTGATTTAAGCGATGCCCAGCTGATTGATAAATTTGAAAATTTAGAACTGACTCCGCTTATTAGCTGGAACGAAGTAGCACAACATCATGCCTATTATGCCTATCACCAAAACCATCTCGACTTTTTACAGCAGTGGTTACTTGAGGTAGATAAAGCGGATCATGTAGTGCAGATGGAAGGCTACTCGATGATTGCCTTGGTAGGTAATCGGATTCAAGAGACGGCCCAGTACAGCACCTTTAAAACCGAGTTAAGCGCACAGAACCTGCGGCGTTTGGCGTTTTCGCCAGATAACAATGCAGTGATTGCTATTTTGGAGCAAAAGCTGGATAACCGCTTACTCAATCGTATTCACAGCCAATTATTTAACTATCGCCGCAGCCTTGGCGTGTTGGTGGTGGGCCGTGGCAACATTGGTAGTGCTTGGTTAGCGCTGTATCGTCGCTTGCGTGAACGTATCAACGAGCAAATGGACGTCCGCATCATCGGGATCCTGAACTCCAAACAAATGTGGTTAGATTACAACGGTCTGGATCTTAATGATTGGGAGCAGCAATTTGATCAATTTGCGCGTCCGTACGAGATGAGTCAGTTGATACCCGAATTACCAAATGCGCCTTATGATGAATTGGTGATGCTGGATTTAACCGATGCTATTGCGGTAGCACAACTGTATCCGAGCTTTTTTGCCAACGGTTTGCACATTATCAGTGCCAATAAGCGCGCGGGTGCTTCAGGCGAATCGCAATACAACGAAATTCGTACCATTCAGCGCGAGTACGAACGTGAATGGTACTACAACACCACCGTCGGTGCTGGCTTACCATTAAATTACGCGCTGAATGATTTACGTAACTCGGGCGATACCATTCGCAGTATTTCGGGTATCTTCTCAGGTACCATGAGTTGGTTGTTTGAGAACTTTAACGCTGAAGTAAATTTCAGCGATTTGGTGCGCGAAGCCAAAGTTCGAGGCCTGAGCGAGCCCGATCCACGCGAAGATTTATCCTGCCAAGATATCATTCGTAAGATGTTGATTTTGGCTCGTGAAATCGGCTTGCGCTTAGACTGGCAAGACATTGATGTCGACAGTCTGTTACCAGAAAGCTTGGCTGATATTTCCTTAGATGAGTTTATGCAGCGTTTACCTGAACTTGATGCTGGCATGCATGGCCTTTATCTTGATGCACAAAAAACCGGCAAGGTACCGCGCTTGTTGGCTAGCTTTGCAGTACAAGATGACGATAGCGTGCGGGCTCGTGTAGGCATTGAGTATATTCCGGAAGGCGATATGCTGGCCAACCTCATTCCGGGCGAAAATATTTTTGTGATTTATACCGATTGGTACCACGAGATGCCGCTAGTTATTAGTGGCCCAGGCGCCGGTAAAGAAGTAACCGCCGGTGGTGTGCAATCTGATTTGAATCAACTGTTAAGTCGCTTGATTAGCCAGCGCTAAGCTAGCAATGACCACAAAAAAGCTGGTAGTGCCTATGCCCTACCAGCTTTTTTTAGGTCTAATGACGTGAGCTGAGGCTCACTAGAAAATCGAATCATCCTCAGCAAAGATGTCACGATTAGTCTCGCCCTTGGCATACTCAGTGGGCGCTGTTCCCGGCAAGAAATATTCAAATCTAGAGGTGTAATCATTAGCACGGCTGAGTTTGCCCGTCGCCAAATCGATACGCGCCGAGACTAAACCTGGTGGCACAATAAAGGGCTCCACCGGAACATCTTGCACCGCCACTTCCATAAAGTCTATCCACATCGGCAGGGCCGTCTTTGCCCCCGCCTCTGTGCCGCTAATGGGCTGCTCCGCACTACTTAGATTCTCATTCATGGTGGTGCTGCCCAAAGCCCGCTCTAGATTATCAAAGCCTACCCATGCAGTTGTTACCAAACCACTGACGTAGCCCGAGAACCAAGTGTCTTTCACATCGTTGGTGGTACCTGTTTTACCCACGACGTTACGGCCAGCTCTGTTAATCAGGGGCTTAGATTGCTGTACTCGCCAAGCGGTGCCGTTCCAGCCAGTACGATGCTGCCAGCTACCGCCACCCCACACTGCTGATTGCAGCCCTTGCGTAATCAAGAAGGCATTTTGCTCGGTAATCACCTGCGGGGCAGGTAACACCTCACGCTCACCGCTTTCACAAAGCACACAGGCTACTGCTGGGCGGGCCGAATAAAGGATCTCGCCTTGGCTATTTTCAATCCGCTCAATAAAATAAGGATTCACCAGATAGCCCCCGTTCGCAAATACCGCATAACCGCGTGCAACTTCTAACGGCGTCATCGAAGCTGAACCCAACGATAATGATTCGTTACGCGGTAGTTCATCGATGGCAAAACCAAATCGAGTTAGATATTCAACCGTGGTGTCTACTCCTAGCGCACGCAATAAACGTACCGAAACGACGTTCTTCGACTTAGCTAAACCTTGCCGAACTCGAATCGGACCTTCATACACATCCGGTGAATTACGTGGTCGCCAAGCAATACCACTGCCTGGATTCCATTGGTTAATCGGGGCATCATTCACGAGCGTAGCTAAGGTAAAGCCATTTTCTAATGCCGCAGAATAAATAAAGGGCTTGATGTTAGAACCGGCCTGACGCTTAGCTTGAATTGCTCGGTTATATTGACTCACACTAAAACTATAACCACCAACGGCAGCAGCAATGCCGCCGTCTTGGGGGCGCAGCGCAATAATAGCAGCGCTCGGCTCAGGAATTTGCGCTAAGCGCCAGCCTTGTTCTGTTTGTCTTACTCGTACTTGCTCGCCGACTTTAAGCACATCCGCCGCTTGTTGCGGTGCAGGCCCTTGCCGATCGGCATGCAGGTAGGGTCTTGCCCATGCTAGGGCGGACCATGCTAGACGACCAAGGCGACCATGACTTAATTGCACCGTGGCTTGTTGCTCAGCCACTTCGATCACTACTGCGGGTTCTGTTAAGCCAATATTTTCTTGGGTTTGTAGATGCTGATTAATAGCTTCTGCGGTCCAGGGCTCGGCGTCGGCTGGCCACAGCACTTGCTCTGGCCCACGATAACCATGGCGCTCATCATAGCCGTGCAAGTTCAGTCGAACAGCCTGCTGAGCCGCACGCTGCTGCTTGGCATTGGCGGTAATATAAACCTTAAAGCCGCTGGTATAAGCCATCTCTTCGCCGTAACGATTGACCATTTCAGCACGCACCATTTCAGCTAAATAAGGCGCATCCATGGTTACTTCAGCGCCATGTAGCTTAGTCGCAATGGGCTCAGCTAAGGCTTGCCGATACTGACTATCGGTAATGAAACCTTCTGCCAGCATCCGGCCTAATACCACCGCCCGTCGCTGTTCAGCGCGCTCAGGGTTACTGATAGGGTTCATGGTCGAGGGCGCTTTCGGGAGACCAGCTATCATAGCCATCTGCGCCAAAGTCAGGTCTTTAACATCTTTACCATAATACACTTGGGCTGCCGCACCCACGCCGTGAGCACGATGGCCAAAGGTGATTTTATTCAAATAAAGCTCAAGAATTTCATCTTTGCTGAGCTCTTTTTCCATCCGCAACGAAATAAAAGCTTCTTTTACTTTACGCGACCAGGTTTGTTCAAAACTGAGATAAAAGTTACGTGCTAATTGCTGAGTGATGGTCGAACCACCACCCTGAATTTCACCCGTGCTGACCAATAAAAAGAAGGCCCGAGCCACACCTATGGGGTCGATGCCAAAATGCTCATAAAAGCGCTGATCTTCAGTTGCCAGAAAAGCTTGTATTAATGGTTTCGGAATTTCGTCTAATTGCAAAGGAATACGGCGTATCTCGCCAAACTGCGCAATCAGCTCACCATCGGCAGAATAGACCTGCATGGGAGTTTGTAATTGCACCTGCTTAAGCTCAGCAACGCTTGGTAAATCATCCTTTAAAAATAAATATAAGCCGGCTACGGTGAGCGCACCTAGCACCACCGTAGTGATCGTTATCCATAAAAACCACTTCAAAATCTTCAAAAAGTCGCCCCTTGTATCCGTGTCATCTGTTGATTCGCGGGTTGCGTATAAGTTCTACATATTATAGAAAGATACCAGAATAAACAGAACGATTATTTAGAATTTGCAAAGTGCTTTGCATGATCATTACATTTGCGCTTAATATGATCATTCGCATAGAACAATTTTAATAACACGTGCGCTATACTATTCCTATTCCAGTTAGGGGAGTTCCATGGGTTTATTTGGCTTTGGTAAGAAACCGGGGCTAGGTATTGATATCTCAGCAGAGGCCGTTCGTGGTGTCGAGATCATGCCTACCGATAACAGCTACAGCATTGAGCATGTGGCCGAGGTGACGCTGGCCAAACAGATCATGGATGGTGATGAGATTGTCGATATAGACAAGCTCGGCAAAATGATTGCCCAGCTACGCAAACGCATGGGCCATGCGCGTGTTGCGGTGGCTGCGATATCCGGTAATCAAGCCATGCAGCGTATTATAGCGATGGATATTGAGCTGGATGACGAAGCTATTGGCGAAAAAATCGAATCAGACCCTGACCTATTATCCGTTGATACGGCCATAGACCATGTTTACGATTACGAAAGTCTAGGAGAACATCCTTCGCTACCTGGGCAGCAACGCGTCATGTTGATGGCGGCTCGAGCCTCAAGTGTGAGTACTCGCAGCCAAGCCATCGAAGCTGGCGGCTATAAAGTAGCGGTCATGGATGTGGATAACCATGCGGTAGCACGCACCTGTAATCATGTGTTACCCCATCTTTATCCAGACGTGGCTGCCAGTAATTTACCATACGTGGTGGTCGACATTGCCGTCTCGGCAATGCAATTGGTTGTAGTGGTTGATGGCGAGGTAGTTAGCAACCGCTTTCAAGCCGGTGGTTTACAGCCCTTACTCAATGCCCTTACCGAAGGCGATTACAACAAGCATGGCGAAGTTTTGGCCAAATTACGCAGCGGTGAACATGAGCAATACCCCGATTATATCTTGGATGACATGCTCAATGATTTAGGCAGCCAAGTATCTCGGGGCATCCAAATGTACCAAAGTAACGCGGTTGAACGCGGCTTTGCGGCGCTATTTTTGATTAACACCGGGGCTATGATTCCAGTTCTACAAGATATGGTTGCAGCGCAGGTTTCCTTTCCTGTGCATGTACTTAATCCTTTTGAGCATTTCCCCTTGCCCGATAAGTTGAGCCATTTGCATGCACACGGCCCACGCTTTGTTGAAGCCTTGGGGCTAGCCTTACGGAGTTACGCACCATGGCACATATAAACCTGCTACCGTGGCGCGAAACGGTCAAGCAACGAGCCAAAACTCGATTTGGGATACACGCTGCTTTAGCCTTGGGTAGCGCTGCTCTCATTTTTGCGGTGGCCTACTTTTTAATTAATGATTACAAGAACTATCAACAGCGTCGGAATCAATTTCTGCAATCAGAAATTTTGGTGCTGGATAGTCAAATAGCTGAAATCCGTAATATTAATAAGAAAAAAGATGAAGTCTTGAATAGAATGAAACTAATTCAAGCCTTACACCAAGACCGTAACACAGCGATTACCTTATTTAATGAATTAACTCAGCGCACTCCTGATGGGGTGTATTTGCACTCGGTAGAAAAACGCGAGTTAACCCTAACCATTAACGGCCGTAGTAGCTCGAATAACCGGGTTGCTGAGTTTTTACGAGCGCTGAAAGATTCTCCTACGTTTGCTCAACCCGAGCTACGTAACGTGGTGGCCGCCAGCGCTAACGACCGCAGCATTCCTGATGCTGATGGCTTGGGCTACGATGCTTTTAGCTTAACCATTAATATTGTGCCCACAGCCTTGGCTACCGGTGATACCGGAGGCAAGCCATGAGTGTTAACTTAGATAGCCTTCGTGAACTTGATATCAATGAATTACCATTTTGGCCGCGACCCTTTCGAGTGGCGGTTCTGGTGCTACTAGCGGTTATCGTACTAGGTCTTAGCTATCACTTTGTATTAGCTGACGAGTTAAAAGCCTATCAGCGCGAGCAAACCAAAGAGGCACAATTGCGCCAAGACTTCGAGAGCAAATTCAACGAAGCCATTAATTTGCCGCTGTATCGTAAGCAATTAGATACGTTGAATGAAAACTTAGAAGTACTGCTGCAAATGCTGCCCAACAACGATGAAACACCTAAGTTATTGGACGATATCACCTTGATTGGCACTCGCAGTGGGCTTAAATTTGATCGTATTGAGTGGCTACCGCCCCAACCACGCGAGTTTTATACTGCCCTGCCGATGCGGTTTGAGCTCAAAGGTGAGTATCATCAGATTGGTGAGTTTGTTGGGCAAATTGCCAGCCTAGACCGCATCATTAGTGTTAAGAATTTCACCATGCAACTGCAAGACGGCAGCAGTTCCATTCGCTTAATTGTGACCGCTGAGACCTATCAGCAGCAAACCCTGAGGGCAGAACCATGATAAGTCTGCTACCTCGTGGTCTAGGCCTCAGTTTTGTTAGTGTCGCTTGTGCCCTGCTGATTGGGTGTGCCCCAGTGAGTTTGAGTGATTTAGAGCAATTCAAGCAGGGCGTGCAACAGCGTGCCCAGCCCGGCATTAGTCCTGCCCCAGAGCTACCAGAGTTAGCGCGCATGGGCTATTTGGGCCAATCCGCCCGCAATCCTTTTCAACCGACGCCGGTGCAAGCGCAGGCAATTCAAAGCGGCGCCGGCAGTTGCCCACAACCTAATCTAAATCGGGCAAAGGGTGCGCTGGAGGCGGTTGCGCTAGACCAATTAACCTTTACCGGCACCTTACGTACCGGCGCTAGTGGGCTTACGGCGCTGGTGGTTTCAAACGAAGGCCGGCTGTATCGAGTAACCCAAGGCCAGTACCTTGGTTTAAATATGGGTGAGGTATTAACCATCTCACCTCAAGCAATTGCAATTCGCGAGTGGATAGCTACCGGCGACGGCTGTTGGCAGCGACGCGATGTTTCGTTAACCTTGCTGAATTCGCAAAGGAATTAAAAAAACATGAAGCACTTAATTCGCACGGTCTGTTATTTGGCGCTATTACTACCCGCCACTCTTTATGCTAACGACCTGATCCGCGTTGAAAAAATCGGCTTAGGCCCGGAGCGGTTCAACTTGGAGGCGCATTTTAGCGAACGCGTAGATGCCCCTGTGGTGCGACGTCATAGCAATCCGTTAGTGCATGAATTCTTATTGCGTGGCACCTCAGCAGCCGCTCTTGCTGGGCTGTTGAACGTAGGTGAGCACCCACTATTAGATCAGGTTGAAGTAGAGCAGCAACGCGACGATGTGTTGTTACGGGTTAGCACCACCAAGCCGCTGGAACACCTGATGAGTCGCATGGGCGAAGTGATGGTCTTAGTCTTTGTGGCGAGTAAGAAAGCCCCTGATGCTGTCGCTGCAACGACTCCTGCTCAGCCAGCCCCACGCTCAGCCCCAGCAGAGCCAGCTCCGTCACCACAGCCGCCAGCTCGCGACCCTGAGTTACGTACCGCCAGTGCCGCCTATATCGCTACGCAAAACGCTAGCCATAGCACAGTCACCTCCATCAATTACTTTGGTTTAAGTGGTGCTACTGGCCAGCTCAGCATCGCTTTTAAGGGCGCTGAAATTGAACACGAGCTCGATGCTAGCAAGCAGCAGCTTGAGCTTACCCTGTTTAATACTAAGTTACCTGACGACCTATTATACGTGCTTGATGTTAGTAAGTTTGATACCCCCATAGGCTACGTTGAAACCTTTCAAGAAGGCCGTCATGCGCGCTTAAAAATTGCCGGCAAGAGCGATTTTAGACATCAACTGGAGCAGTTGGATGGTTATCTGCGCCTCACCTTTGCCGAGCGCACCGAGCCCAAGCAAGCAGCGCTAGATAAAAATCAAAAACCCATTTCGTTAAACTTTCAAGACGTACCGGTACGCCAGCTCTTACAAATTTTGGCAGAAGAAAACCAGCTCAACTTGGTGGCGAGCGAGTCTGTCACCGGTAATATCACCCTGCGTTTAGACAATGTTCCTTGGGAGCGAGCGTTAGAAACGATTCTGCGCGTTAAAGGCTTAGATAAACGCATTGATGGCAATATTCTGATTGTGGCACCAGCCGTTGAGTTAGCGCAGCGAGAAGAGCAGCAGTTAGAAGCCAATCAACGGATGGCCGAACTAGCGCCATTAACCAGCTCCTATATTCAGGTTAATTACGCTAAAGCTGCAGAGATCGCGGCTATTTTGCGCACCGATAGTTCTGATTTACTGTCCTCGCGAGGAGCGGTGACAGTCGATGAGCGTACCAACACGCTCTTGGTGCGCGATACCCAGCAGCAGATCGACAGCGTTAAAGCCATGGTTGAGGTCTTAGACATTCCAGTAAAACAAGTGATTATCGAAAGCCGCATGGTGACTGTACGCGACAACATTAGCGATGAACTGGGGATCCGCTGGGGTATTACTGAGCCTAGTGTGGATACTAGTTTGCCACTACCCTGGGGCTCAGGCACCTCTATTACTGGTGATTTTAATGTCAACCTGCCGGTAAGTAGCCCCGCTGCAACCATAGGTTTTCAAGTCGCTAAATTAGCCGACGGCCGGTTACTTGATCTGGAGCTGTCTGCGTTAGAACGAGAGAACAAAGGTGAGATTATTGCGAGTCCTCGCATTACTACCGCAAACCAAAAAGCCGCTTACATTGAGCAAGGTACTGAAATTCCATACGTAGAAAGTGCCTCTTCTGGGGCAACGTCGGTGCAATTTAAGAAGGCCGTGCTGGGGCTGCGAGTAACCCCACAAATCACCCCTGATAATCGCGTGATTCTTGATTTGGTGATCACCCAAAATACCCGTGGCGAAACCGTAACCACCCCTACTGGGCCGGCGGTTTCAATCGATACCCAAGAAATTGGCACTCAAGTTCTAGTAGAGAATGGCGAAACCATTGTGCTTGGTGGTATTTACCAACAGCAAATTCTTAATGATATTTCCAAAGTACCCTTGCTTGGTGACATCCCTTACGTTGGGGTATTGTTTAGAACGGAAAACCAAGTGAACGAAAAGCGTGAATTATTAATTTTTGTCACGCCACGAATTGTGACCAATAATCCGTAAACCTTGCTTAAATGGCTGTGACTTGCGATAATCGCGCATCTTTTTGGTTGGGTAAAGGAAGGTCTTGAGACACTCCGGATTCCGTGAGTCACAGCTAGTTAAACAAGTGAAGTAAAGCATCTAATGGCTGAAAAACGTAATATTTTCTTAGTGGGCCCTATGGGGGCTGGTAAAAGTACCATCGGGCGACAATTAGCACGCCAACTCCATCTTGAATTTTTCGATTCTGATACTGAAATTGAGCGCCGTACCGGTGCTGATATTGCGTGGGTGTTTGAATTAGAAGGCGAAGACGGATTTCGTGCGCGTGAAGAAAAAGTCATTGAAGAGCTCACCGAAAACACTGGCATTGTGTTAGCTACTGGTGGCGGATCGATTTTAAGCAAAGAGAGCCGTAATCGCCTTTCTGCGCGAGGCGTGGTGGTCTATTTACAAACCACCATCGATAAGCAGTTAGCAAGAACCCAACGTGATAAACGACGCCCTCTGATTGCGGATGCAGAAAATCCTCGCGAAGTACTAGAAAACTTGGCTGAAATCCGTAATCCTTTATACGAAGAGATTGCTGATGTTATTGTTCGTACAGACGAACAAAATGCAAAGACAGTGATTGACCAAATTATCGAACACATCAACGTATAAATTCGGAGACGCTCATGCAGACACCCATACAACAAATCACCGTTGGTCTGGGTGAGCGTAGTTATCCGATCGAGATTGGACCCGGCCTGTTGCAACGCAGTCCGCTATTTCCAAATCTTCCTCAGCAGATTTTAATCATTACCAACACCCTGGTAGCACCGCTCTATTTAGCCAAAGTAAAACAGTCGCTGGCGGCACATCAGGTGGTGGTGCATGAAATTGGTGATGGCGAAGCCGAAAAAAGCTTACCTAACTATCAAGCCATCATGGATACCCTAATTAGTCATAGTTTTGCGCGTGACTGTGCCATTATTGCCTTAGGTGGCGGTGTGGTTGGCGATTTGGCCGGCTTTGTTGCAGCAACCTATCAGCGGGGCGTGACCTTCTATCAAATTCCAACCACCCTGCTGGCGCAAGTGGATTCGTCGGTAGGAGGTAAAACGGCTATTAATCATCAGCTTGGTAAAAACCTCATTGGCGCCTTTCACCAGCCCCATGGGGTGTTAATCGATACCGACTGCCTGCAAACACTCAGTGCTCGTGATTACACCTGTGGCCTTGCTGAAGTAGTTAAGTACGGCATTATTGCCGATGCTGATTTTTTCACTTGGCTGGAGCAGCAAGCCGGCGCTCTGTGCGCACGGGATACCAGCGCAATAACTCAGGCGATCAAAGTAAGTTGCAGTATTAAAGCCGCCATTGTCGCAGCGGATGAGACCGAACAGCATCAGCGTGCCTTGCTCAATTTAGGGCATACGTTTGGGCACGCCATCGAAGCAGCCGATTATCAACATTGGCGCCACGGTGAGGCGGTCGCCGCAGGAATGGTGATTGCGGCCACCTTGATGGAACAAACCGGCCAACTAGCCAGCACAGATCTGCATCGAATTCGGCAACTCTTGCAGCAACTGGGGTTACCTGTTGAAGCTCCTCAACTAACGTTGCAGCAATGGCAAGATTACATGCAACGCGATAAAAAAGTAAAAGCCGGAGTGATTCGATTTATTCTCCCTACCGCCATTGGCCAAGCTCAAATGATTGGCTTAAGTGATTGGCAAGTGATTGCGACAGCAATAAACGCTTGTAGCAGTTCACGGCCCTTCAGCAAGCTGATGGCAGGATCGGCTGATGCTTAAGAAACGCGCGTTTTTAAAATGGGCTGGGGGCAAATATGGTCTTATTGAACCTATCACTGCGCTCTTGCCAGAGGGCAACAAGTTAATTGAGCCTTTCGTCGGCGCCGGTTCGGTGTTCTTGAACACTAATTACGACAAATACATTCTTAACGATGTTAATCCAGATTTAATCAACCTGTTTAAGATCGTCAAACGCCGGCCGCGACGTTTTATTGATGATGCTGCGCGCTTGTTTACTCTGAGAAATAATACCGCTGATGCCTATTACTCACTACGAGAGCAATTCAATCAAAGTAGCGACTTATATCAGCGTGCACTGTTGTTTTTGTATCTGAATCGCCATGGCTACAATGGCTTGTGCCGTTACAACTTATCAGGACAATTCAATGTGCCCTTTGGACGTTACAGCCGGCCTTATTTTCCACAAGCAGAATTAGAATTTTTTGCAGAAAAAGCCCAGCAAGCCGTCTTTACCTGTATGAGTTTTGAGCAGGTGTTTCGTCGTGCCCGTAAAGGCGATGTTGTGTATTGCGATCCTCCTTATGCACCGCTCAGCACTACCGCTAACTTCACCAGTTATGCTAGCGGTGGCTTTAACCTCGAGCACCAGCATGAGTTAGCTCGTCGGGCTGCTCATACCGCACATAAACGCGGCATCCCGGTGCTGATCAGTAATCACGATACGGAACTAACACGATTGCTGTACCAAGATGCGGATATTCAAAGCTTACAAGTAGCACGCTTTATTAGCCCCAAAGGCGATAGTCGTGGCAAGGTTGCAGAGATTCTGGCGCTCTACACTCAACCTGAGCGCGCCAATGTCATTCCTTTAACTCGGCGAGTGAGAAGCAGATAACGATGAACTGGCAGCTAAAATCCTTTCCTCAGCTCAGCACCAGTGAGCTGTATACCATCTTGAAAGTGCGCCAAGAGGTGTTTGTGGTTGAACAAACCTGTCCCTACTTAGACGCTGATGGGAAAGACCCGCAGGCTCTGCATTTGGTCGCATGGGATGCGTCCTCGGCGCAAGCTGAGCTGTGCGCCTACGCTCGTATTTTTATTGGTGATGCGCACACGCCATCACGCATTGGCCGAGTATTAACAACTAACCATGCTCGTGGCCGTGGGTTGGGTCGTGAGTTGATGCAGCGTGCAATCACGATTTGCCAACAACATGCTAAGACTCAGCCTATTCAAATCGGTGCGCAAGTATATCTACGCGACTTTTATCAAAGCTTAGGCTTTATTGAGACCAGTGCCGAATATCTTGAGGATGACATCCCTCATGTGGATATGGAGCGCGCCGTATGAATGCTGCCGAGGTACCCATTCTGGTGCTGACTGGGGCAGATCATGACTATGCACAAAGGTTAGCCCAACGCTGCCAACTGCAAGTGCTTAGCGCTACGAACGCTAATTTAGACCAGTATGAATTTGTGCTTGAACTTACCCCTACCCAGCTACAACTTCGCTGGCTTGCTGCGCCTAAGATGTTGCCGCTGGTGGTTGATTTTAGTCAGGGTAAAGCAGCCTTTCGGGCGGCCAAGGCGAGCCTTAAAGATGAAGCGATCGGCCGCGCCTGTGGCCTGGCTAAATATAAATCAGCAACTATCCTAGATGGTACTGCTGGCTTAGGTCGCGATGCCTTGGTGCTTGCTCAGCTGGGGGCTACCGTCTTACTGCGCGAACGTAACCCGGTAGTAGCAGCTTTATTGTTGGACGGATTACAGCGGCTGCAACACAGCGATGCTAACTTAGCCACACGGTTACAATGGTATGACGACAGTTATCAAGGGTCTATCGATGTGGTTTATTTAGACCCCATGTACCCGAAAAGCGATCGAAAACAGCGCGCAGCCGTAAAAAAGGACATGCAAATGTTTCAGCAGTTAGTTGGGGCCGACCATGATGCCGACCAGCTGCTAGCAGATGCGCGCGCCAAGGCGCAGTATCGGGTGGTCGTTAAGCGTCCACAGCACGCTGATTTTCTGGATCAACAGCCACCTCAGAGCCAAGTAATAAGCAAAAAACATCGATTCGATATTTACTTAACGGAGCAATCTCATGATTCAAGTCAATGACCGTATTCCCGCTGGTACCTTAACCGCTTTAGGTGATGTTGGCCTTCAGCAGTTTAATCCAGCAGAGATGTTTGCCCAAGGCCGTCATATCCTCTTTGCAGTACCTGGCGCCTTTACTCCTACCTGTTCAGAGAAACACCTGCCAGGTTTTGTTGAGCATGCTGCTGCGCTGCAACAAGCAGGGGTGCAGACTATTACCTGTGTGGCCGTAAACGATGCCTTTGTGATGCGCGCTTGGGGTAAAGCCCTCAATGTAAATGACAAAGTGCAGTTGTTAGCTGATGGTGATGGTTCTTACCATCAACAACTGGGGCTGACTAAAGCAACGGGCTCGTTTGGCGGCTTGCGCGCAGAACGCTACGCTATGGTGATTGAAGATGGTGTTGTCACCCACCTCTTTGTGGAAGATGAAAAAACCTTTGGTGTAAGCAGTGCTGAGCACGTGCTAGCAGCTTTAACAGGCGAGTAACCCTAGTCCATGAGTGAAGCAGTTCAGCATTATGACGTGATTATCATTGGGGCGGGTGCCGCCGGTTTACACTGTGCTGCACACGCAGCAGCCCGAGGCAAAAGCGTGATAGTGCTGGACCATGCTAAACAAGCTGGTAAAAAAATTCTGATTTCTGGTGGTGGACGTTGCAACTTCACCAACATGTTTGCGAGTGCTGAAAACTACCTCTCGGATAACCCTCATTTTTGTAAATCTGCACTAAAGCAATACACCCCATGGGACTTTATTGCTCTAGTTGAGCGCCATGGTATCGCTTATCATGAAAAAACCTTAGGCCAGTTGTTCTGTGATGTAAGCGCCAAAGACATTGTCTCTATGCTGCTCAAAGAATGTAAGCAGTATGGCGCCAAAGTACAATTACGCACCGACATAACCGCAGTTGAATACCACCAGCAGAAGTATGAGTTAACCACCTCACAAGGCCAGTTAACTAGTACTGCTCTGGTTGTTGCCTGCGGCGGCTTATCTATGCCAAAACTTGGTGCAACGCCTTTCGGTTACCAACTAGCCGAGCAATTCGGGCATACCATATTGCCCGTACGCGCTGGCTTAGTGCCTTTTACTCTGCATGACACCGATAAACAACAGTATGCGGAGCTTTCTGGGTTAGCTGTTGATGTGATTGCTAGTACGGCAGCCGATGCTAAAATGAGCGCCAGCTTCACTGAAGCAATGCTGTTTACCCATCGTGGTTTATCTGGTCCGGCAATGCTGCAGCTATCCAGCTACTGGCAAGCTGGTGAAGTTATCGATATTAATCTACTGCCTAGATTTGAGTTGTTGCAGCAGTTACAGCAACTGCGTCAACAACGCCCAAAGTTAGGACTACGCAGCGCTTTGCAAGAATGGCTGCCCAAACGCTTGGTACAAGTGCTAGCTCAGAGCCAAGGGTGGCCTAACAAGAACCTCGCTGATTGCAATAATCAGCTGCTACAAAAAGTCGCCGAGGACATTCAAGCTTGGCGTCTTAAGCCCAACGGCACCGAAGGCTATCGCACCGCCGAAGTGACCCTCGGCGGTGTTGATACTAAAGAAATCAGCTCTAAGACGATGCAAAGCACCATCCAGCCTCAGTTGTATTTTATTGGTGAAGTGATGGATGTTACCGGTTGGCTTGGCGGCTATAATTTTCAGTGGGCGTGGAGCAGTGCCTACGCCTGCTCTCAGCACCTCTAAAATCACTAGCGCTTTAATCCAGCATCTCTTGCACTAAGGCTTGTAATTGGTCGTATTCCACAAAGCCAGGAATCACTGCGCTGCCCACCACAATGGTTGGGGTGCCGCGATAGCCAAAATCGCTAAAAGCTTTGTAGTTTTCCATCAAGTTACGACGAGCAACTTGGGGATTATTGAGTTGTCCGCGTGTTCCTGTTAAGCGGGCCACATGCTCTATCGATTGAGCTGTGTGTAAGCCGTTTTTAGCGTAAAGCAGCTTGGCTACTTCAGGGTATTGCTCAGGTTGATGCTGCCACACATTCATGGCGAACTCAGACGGGTTAACGTTACTACCCTCTGTTTGTTGCTGGCGTAACGGCACCACAATATTAATCACCTTAACCCCATCAAACTCTTCCACTAAACGCTGTAAATGAGGCTCGATGCGTTTGCAATAAGGGCAATCGTAATCGGTATAAACCAGCACGGTCAGTTTGGGATCGGCTGCGCCATACCAAGGTTGCACCTTGTCGTTATCGTATAACCAGCTTTCATATTTAGCTTGAGCATTACGGCTGGCTTCTTTGCCCTCAATGTAACGCTCAACACTATTTAGCACGTCACCAATCACTTCGGGATGCTGCTTTAACAAACCGATCAACTGTTCAAGTTGTTGTGCTTGTTGATTGGCCTGCTGTGCTTGTGCAGTAGCGCCCAAGGTAGCTAAGCCGAGGGCCATCAGGGTGCCGAAAAACAAAGATTTGAACGTCATACTACTCTCCAATTAACCAGAAAAACTTGCCCACCAGCGCCGCCACCATAAGCCAGTTGGCGTGGTGATACCAGTGGTATAAGAAACAATTTCGCCTTCATGAACGATGGCGACAGTAGGGGTAGCCGTTATTTGCCACTGCTGCCCCACTTGTCCCAGTGGATCGTTCACCGTAATGAGTTGGTAATTTTGTTGCTCCAAATAATGCGCAACCTTGGCATCAGACCCCGAACGTAACGCTACCGTGACCACCGGATAATCGGCTGCCATCCAATTCACCGTTGGCGTTACGTACGTACACACCGGACACCAAGTGGCCCAAAAATACACAATGACAGGTTCACTGTAACTGCGTTCCAACCAATCTTCTGTCGTTCCTTGTAGATCGGTATAGGTCATCAGCGGCACCGCTTGCGGATCGAGATTACGGCCTCGCCACGCATCTACAGCCGTACTAATCAGCATAAACATCACCACCATGGCGGCAATATTTTTGAGCAGCTTGAGCCATTTGCTGGATTGCTTTGGCTGCGACATTATTCTCTCCCCGCGGCTTGGTCGATTGCGGCACTAACAGCCTCGGCCGTTAGAATCACAGGTAGATCGATGCCCGCAGGGGCATTTGGACCATAAACCCGATTAAAGGGCACCCCATAACGCTGATATTTGCGTAAATACTGAGTGACTTGGTCATTGGCTTGGCTCCAGTCACCTTGCATGGTCACCACCTGTGGGTCTTGCAACAATTGATATACGGGCTGCTGTAATAGCACCCCTATTTTGTTGGCCTTGCAGGTAATACACCAATCAGCGGTAATATCGACAAACACCACTTGACCTTGGGCCACGGCCCGGCTGATCTCCGCTTCATTTAAGCCTACCCAAACGTGATCGGGGCGCGGGCCACTAGCCCATTTAGCGCTGGTAAGACTAGCGGTGACGGCTACCGCAGCTACCACTAACAAGCTACTGGCCACGGCAATCAACAGTCCTTGTTTGCCGTAAGTTCTAATCACCAGTAGCGCGGCTACTACTAACCAACTTAACGCTAAGAGCCAGACCATCGCAGCAGTTAAATGATTATTGAGTAAAGTGAATAGCCACAGGGTGGTGGCCGCCAACATCAGACTAAAAATCACTTTTGTGATCTGCATCCAACGGCCCGGTTTAGGTAGCAACTTAGCCAAAGATGGTAGCGCTGCAACCAATAACCAAGGCGATGCCATGCCAAGTCCTAAACCAGTGAAAATAAACCAGAGTTGTAGATTAGAGGCGGCCATGGCAAAACTTACTGCGGTTCCTAAAAAGGGGGCCGAACAAGGCGTTGCTAATAAGGTCGCGAACATGCCTTGGACAACATGCCCTAGGTACGAATTATCACCACGTTGGGCAGCCCAAGTTTGCCAGCTACTAGGTAATCGAAATTCAAATAGGCCAGCCAAGTTGAACGTAAATAAACCAGTGACTAGCACCATAAAGCCAATGAACCACGGGCTTTGGAATTGAATACCCCAGCCTAGCGCGCTACCACTCGTTTTTAGGCCCCAGATAAACAGTGCCAACAACCAAAAAGACAGCACAATACCTAATGCCGATGCTAAGAACTGACGCCGAATAAGCCCTCTCTCTCGCGGTATCAACAACACGCTTTGCAACTTCATCCCCAGCACAGGTAGGACACATGGCATGATATTTAAAATAAGCCCGCCAAGCAGCGCAAAAGCAAACATCAAACCAAGACTACTAGATACCGCTGGTGCATGAGTGACTTGCGCCACGGCCTGCGCCGTTGTGGATAGTTCAGCCGCTAGCGCCTCATCTAACACAGTAATTTGAATGGGATAACTAGCCACCTCGGCAGCACCTAACCAATGGCTAATGTTGAAGGTAGCCAGTAACCGCTGACCATCGATATCCAAGCGTGGTGGTGCCACCGTCATATCTGCCAATTCCGTGGCCAAGCTATCAACCAAGACATCCGGCTGTTGCCAGCCCTGTGGGTGGGTAAGCTCAAGTTGCAACTGCTGTTGACTGGCTGACCATTCTGCCCGCTCCAAGACCACCGCGGGATGGTCTAGCCGAGGCACTTGGCTTAGTGCCTTCTGCAATTCAAACACCCGCTGCTCAGATGCGGCCAGTTGGGCCGGATTGAAGCTGATATCAACGGGGAAATCCGTTAACACGCAGATGTTAGTGCAGCTAGACATGGTCACCACACCTTGTAGTCGCGCTGGCTGCTGCCAGTTTTCTATCGTCAACGTTAGCGGAAAGGCAACCGTGCCCTGATAGCCTACCGTTTCAATCCCTTGCACTTGATAACGTTGTGGAGCAGGCCACTGCCACTGCACCCTACTGATATTACTCTTGGTTTGCCACTCTGCGGTAGGGGGAATGCCGCCCTCTCCGGGCGCCCGCCAATAGGTCTTCCAAGGGCTCTCTAAGCGAACCTTTAGCAAGGCTTGCAACTGTTGCTGATCGGCTTGCGCGGTCACTAAATCTAACTTGATTTGAACGTGCGGATGCTCTGAGCTGGTTATCCAGTCAGTAGAATCCTGTGCCCATGCAGAACTCATCAACATGAACAATAAAATAAAGGGGATTATGTGTTTCATCTATACATCTCAACTAACCTATGACTGAGTACCTACTTGAACCGATTCGAACAGAACAGTCGTACCCCTCGCTTGCTGCATCAAGCAGCTACAGACAACTCAGTGAGGTTATTCTCGAAACACACAAAAGTGCAGATGTGGCCGATATCGCCACCGCGGCGGTGGCACTGTCAAAGTTACCGCGGTGGTGCCTAGCCGGCTGGAGAAAAGCAGAGCAACGACTAATAATAGGCCGACACTCAGTTGGTCAAATAATTGCTGTAATGCCTGCTGCAATAGTTGCTCACTGGCACTACAATCACTCTCGCTAGCTAGGGCACTAGCGGCGTCGCTGGTGGCGCTAGTTGCCACCAGGCTAGCCTGCGGTAGCGCCTGCTGTTGTAATGGACAGCCTTGAATCCAACTACTTTGTTTCGCCAAACACAGACACAACACCAGCATGACGGCCCATAGGCAGCCACGTGCGCGTTGTTGTTCAGTCCAGTTAAGCATCAGGTTATCTCTTTAATTTAGCTGTTGCCGATACTAGCAAGTTTTCAACGCGCGGCCAAGTTTTAGCCAGCGCCAAAGTGGCTTAGAACGTTTAAGCCAAGAGTTGACTTAGCGCAGTAGCAATACCTAGCACCACGAACAAGGTCGCCGCAATATAACGAGCTGCATTCAGAGGTAGTTTTTGCATCAACCGTTGTCCGAGTAGCACGATCGGAACATTGGCAAGCATCATCCCTAAGGTTGTTCCTAATGTAACCCACAATACACTGGTGTATTGAGCTCCCAGGATAACCGTAGCTACTTGGGTCTTGTCACCTATTTCAGCAATAAAAAACAGCACTGTGGTGGCGATAAAAGCGCCGTATTTACGCACGTTTTCGTGTTCGTCATCATCTGCTTTATCGGGTATCAGTACCCACAGGCCAACGGCTATAAAAGAACCTGCGACCACATAGGTGGCGAGTGTTGCTGGGATGACATCCACTAACCATGAACCCAGCCAAGCGGACGCTAAATGATTGAGCAGAGTCGCCACTAATATCCCCATGATAATCGCTGTTTTGTGGCGGTAACGCGCCGCCAAGAACAGGCTTAGTAATTGCGTTTTATCACCTATTTCGGCTAAAGCGACGGTCACGGTTGAAGTTATAAATGCATCCACTTAGGTGCTCCTGCTGGTTTGGACGCGCATTTTAACAGTATCGGGCAAACCCCACAAACCCTACCAACTACCCCCTCTTAGGCATATTGGAGGTACTCCATCGGCACAAGGTTACTTTTCAGGCGTTGGGCGTATACTGCAGTTATTCGTTAGGGATGTTGATCTAAATCAGGAAATCATTATGGCTAATCTGACTTCTCACATACATTGTCAAAATTGCAGCATGGCAGCGCTATGTTTACCGTACCAATTAGATCAAGAGGGTATGAATCGGCTAGACACTATTATTCAGCGTCATAAGCCTCTGCATAAACGTGACGTGTTAGTTAATGCCGGTGCGCCGCTCAAATATTTATATGCCGTGCGTAGCGGTTCACTAAAGTCTTACACCATCGACGATAATGGCGTAGAGCAAATCATTGATTTCCATTTGCCTGGCGACCTCGTCGGTTTTGATGCTTTAGCTGAAGGTCAACACCGCAGTTACTCACAAGCGCTAGAAACCACCATGTTGTGCGAAGTGCCTATTGTGTCACTGGATGAGCTAGTGATTGAGATGCCATCCCTGCGCAAACAAATGATGCGTTTAATGAGTAGCGAGATATTCTCCAGCAAACAACTACTCGGCACGTTGAACAACCGCTCAGCCCATCAACGTTTAGCGCACTTCTTAGTCACCTTGTCCGATCGCTTTAAAGCGCGCGGATTATCTAGCACTTCGTTTCGCTTAACCATGACTCGCGCTGATATCGGTAACTACTTAGGCCTCTCGGTAGAAACCATTAGCCGTATTTTATCGGCACTGCAAGGCGAAGGTGTGATTGATGTGCAGAACAAGCTAGTTAACATCATCGAGCCAGCCCGCTTGCGCGAGCTAGCTCACTAACTGACGCAGCACTTATTGGCAACCACCACAGCAGTGACCATTACCATGGCCACTGCTGGCTGGTTTATCTGCTTGCTTAAAAAGAATGCTATTTTCAATATCGATGTGCAGCTGCAAGTCTTTCACTAACTCATTTAACCCCTCATAAAGCATGATCCAGCTTCCACATGCGCCGCGTGGAGCTTGGTTTTGATGGGTCAACTCTAATAATTCGGCTAACATTTGCTCGTGCTGGTCGTGCTCTTCTTCCATCACCGCGATAGGTCCGCTTGGATAGATCCCACCAGCTAACATCGGAAACAAAATTTGCTCTTCTTTCATCATGTGGCTTTCTAGCTCTTGGTACATGCTTTGCAGCAATTCTGCCAAGCCTGCTGGACAGGCTTCATGATCATTATGTACGTCTTCTATTTTGCGCGCTAAGTTAATTAACTCCGGCAGCTGTGCGCGATGCTTATCGTGAAAATTCTCAACAATATAATCAATTAAATGCTTGCTAGGCATGGCTTGAAACACGGCTAAAGCTTCTGCATGAATGGTAGATGGTGTTGACATAATAACTCCTAATTTTGAGATAAAAGCGGCCAAAATGGACCAGCAATACCTGTTGATATTGCAAAATAGATGCCAAAACTACCTACTTTGATTTATATCGAGTTTTTCCCTGCAATGGTAAATTAAACCCATATTTATTTGGGTCAAAAAGGACTTTAAGGGTTAAATCTACCATGCAAGATGTCACCTTACTTGAAACTCTGATCGCCGATTTAGTGACCGAACAGCCTGCCGTAGTACGGCTAGAGAAAGTCGTCAAAACACTACGCCAACACTTTCATTGTGGTGCCGTGGTGCTGCTTAAATTAGAGCAGCAAATGCTTAAGCCCATTGCTAGTATCGGTTTAGCACGGGAGGCCTTAGGGCGCCGTTTTATTGTGCATCAGCATCCGCGCCTAGCCACCATTATGGCGAGTCGCGAAGCGGTTCGATTTGAGCCAGATAGCCACCTCGCAGACCCCTATGACGGGCTTATAGAAGATAGCCCCGATGGCCATTTGGCAGTACACGATTGTATGGGGATCTCATTACATGTTGAAGGCAAATGCTGGGGGGTTCTGACCCTAGATGCCCTCACCCCAGGAACCTTTGATACGGCTGCCATGCATGCACTGCAACGAGCAAGCTTGCTGGTTGAAGCGGCGATTCGCATGGGGCAAATTGAGCAAAGCGTCAGAGCCCTACGTAATCAACGGCGCGATCAAGAATACTCGCTTAGTGGCGAGGCTTCCGCTAGTTACGAAATCATCGGGCGTAGTGCTCCATTGCTCAATGTGATGCAAGAATTGAGTGTTGTGGCCGGCTCAGATCTTCCGGTATTACTGCTGGGTGAAACCGGCGTGGGTAAAGAGTTATTTGCACGACAGTTACATCGCCAGTCACAACGAGCGCAGCAGCCCTTAGTGTATGTGAATTGTGCAGCGTTACCTGAGGCTCTGGCCGAGAGTGAGCTCTTCGGCCATACCAAAGGGGCCTTCTCTGGGGCAACCAGCGAGCGGGCCGGTCGGTTTGATAGCGCTGATGGCGGCACCATCTTCTTAGATGAAGTAGGTGAGCTGCCACCAGCAATTCAGGCCAAGTTACTACGAGTATTGCAGAATGGCGAGATTCAACGCTTAGGAAGCGATCGTAGCCATACCGTCAATGTCCGAGTTGTGGCGGCAACTAATCGCGACTTGAAGCAGCAAATAAAATCTGGTGATTTTCGTGCTGATCTCTACCATCGCTTATCCGTGTACCCGTTACCTATTCCACCGCTGCGTGAGCGTAGCGATGATATTCCTGTGTTAGCCGGTCACTTCTTAGAGCTTAACCGAGCTCGCCTTGGGGTACGAGCGTTACGCCTCACCCAAGCGGCAGAGCATGCCTTATTGGCTTATGATTGGCCTGGCAACGTGCGCGAACTTGAGCATACCATCAGCCGGGCGGCGATTAAGGCGCTTAGCATAGGTGCGGCACGAGAAGATATTGTTAGTATCGATATTGGTTTGCTGGATTTACCTGGTGCAGCCACCGCCAGCGTGCAAGTCACGGATATATTGCAGAGCAACCAGCGCAAGGCGTTTCCCACCATGAACTTGAAAGATACCCTCAATGCGGTGCAGCGTCAGCTTATTGAGCAGGCTTTAGAGCAAGCGGACTACAAATGGACCCAAGCGGCCCGTATACTAGAGATAGATGCAAGCAACTTACACAAATTGGCGCAGCGGCTGGGCTTAAAATAGCAGCTGCCCACTACCAAGCCATGCAAGGAGCTCTATGACGGTTGTGCTGCGGATTTTATTGTGGCGGACGCTAGCTATTATTACGCTAGCGCTGGGTATCATTGGTTTATTGTTGCCCATCATGCCAACGGTACCTTTTCTGCTGGTGGCCGCATGGGCCGGCGGCAAGGGCTGGCCGGTATTAGAAGCCAAGCTATTGGCGCATCCAACCTATGGCCCGCAAATCATTGCCTGGCGCCGCTACGGTGTCATTAAGCGTAGGCCCAAAGTGATTGCATCGGTGATGATGTCCGGGAGCGCAATCATGTTGGCATTTAGCCCAGCACCTTTATGGTTAAAAGGCTTAGTTATTGGCATTATGGCCACCGTTGCAGTATGGATGTGGCTGCGCCCAGAGCAACAGCCACCTGATTCAGGCTCCGATTCTTAACCTGGACGTCCATCTGGACGTGGCGTGGTAAGAATAGGAAAGTACACCAGTACATAAATGCCATAGGCCAACACCCAAGCAAACGCACTTAGGGCATACCAATACACGGATAACTCTGGCCATAAGCCTTGCACAAATACGCGAACCACCGCAGCTACTATCACTAACATAAAGGCTGCGCTAATGATGGGTTTGGGTTGTAGGGCACGACCACTATGGCCCAGAGAGACCCGTGCAATCATCGCTAAAATCATATTACCCATAGCGCCAGCAGTTAATGCATGTAACGCCAAGCTGTTGGTGATAGGAAAGCCCGCATAGCGCAGCGCATATAGCGCTAAGCCAATTGGAATAAACCAGTAAGCTACATGTAGCGACCACAGTAACGGTACTTTCCAGGTGATCCAGATACGCCAGCGGGCGCAGCGAATAGCTAAAGCTAAAGCACTTGTCGCGAAGAGTAGAGCCATCACCAAGGCCGGTACCATGGCGCTGAAATTGGTAATATTCAGCACAAAAATCAACCACAAACTACCTAACCCGATGCGGTCTAACCAGACGATGGGTTCGGCTTTTGGTGTCATAGTTCCGTTGGCGGTGAACATAGGGAGTACCCGACCCCCTACGATGGCCATCAGTAAAGTGACCAACCACACCGCATTTTGGCTACCTAATTGTTGAATTTCGTATTGTCCGGTCTGCAGCCCAAAGTGCATGAGCGCATTGCACAAGGTTAACAAGAAAAGCACGGGCACGAAGAATAGGTTTCGCTGCTGCTTCACCGCAATTAAGGGCACAGCCAATAAAATCGCCGCTAACGGTAAAAATAATAGATCAACCGCAGCTACCAGCCACCAAGGTAGCCAAGCCCCAACTAAAAGCCCTAACCGACCCAACACCCATACCGCAGTGAGGATGCCAAGGGCCCGTCCGTGGGTAGCGCGTAAGCCAGTCCAATTCTGTACGGCGGTCAGCAAAAAGCCCACGATGATGGCCGCCACAAAACCAAAGATCATTTCATGACTGTGCCAGAATAAGGTTTGCCCATACACGGGCAGCTCGATGACCTGAGCTAATACCAGCAGCCACAAGGTGATGGCCAAGGCACTAAAGCTCGCCCCCAATAAAAACATCGGCCGAAAAGCTTGCCGCAATAACGGCCACATTTTTTGCTCAATTTGTAAGTCAGTAATTTGAATCATGCTGTCTTCCTATATGGTTGCTAGCAACCCTAATTATGCTGTTTGCACTAACCCTGCTAATGCCATCCAATAGCCGTTACTATCGTTCGGCTCGAGGGCTTGGGGCTGTTCGCCATGCTGGTTCTGCCGAAATTTTTCTAACCAAGAAAAGGTGCCTTCTAACTGCGGACTTAAACGCACTATGTCAACTAAGCCTTGCATGCTAGGTAACTGATTTACCAAGTTATAACGAGTTCCGGATTGCGTTTGAATACCATTTAGAACAAATACTTGCTGGCCTTCTTGGCTATCGACACGACGCCCCTCTGGGTATTTAATGCAACAGAGTTCGCATTGGTCTTTGGCACGGTTTTCTGAGCGCGCCGTAAAACAGCGACCGGACCAAGCCAAAGGCATGTGCCCAAAGCTAAACACTTCAACTTCTAAGCAATCGCGCACATCTTTTACCATCGGCTGTTGCAGTAATTTCTGCAACCAGTCACGAGATAATTCAACCGGCATCACCCAACGGCTCATCCCCATCGTCATTAATTGCCGCAGCGTGTGTTGGTTGTAACAGTTGATAGCGGCTCCTGCGACAAAGGGTAGTTGGTTATCTTGCAGTAGTCGAATGGCGCCCACGTCGTTGGCTTCCACTAAAAACTCACCATTATCACAATACTTGCGTAGCTCTCGTAGCTCGGATGGTGCTTCTAACAGGGTCATGGTAGACAGCACCACCTGTTTGCCCGCCTCGCGTAATTCATGAGCGACTTGCAGCCAATCAGTAAACTTCAGTTCACGCCTTTTACTACAGACCGTCTCGCCTAAATAAACAATATCAACGGCAGATTCTGCGGCTTGCCGATAGAAGTTTTTTACCACTTGCTGCGGCCAATAGTATTGAATTGCTCCTAGAGAAAATTTCATGATTACTTCCATTTCCGGTGGTAGGCACCCAAAGTGGTTTGGCTGCCTTCAGATAAACCTGCGAGAGTCGTATTCCAGTCGGGCTGCACGGCAAAATTAGCAGGATCTGCTAGCACTTTGTCTATAGCCTGACGCCACACCCGCGTTAACTGGGCGACATAGGCTGGGCTGCGTTGCCGACCTTCAATTTTTAAACTCACAATGCCCTCTTTATGTAGCTCCGGTAACAGGCTTAACGTATTCAAGCTGGTTGGTTCTTCTAAGGCGTGATAGGTGTCTTCACCGACGGTGAAACGTCCTTTACACAACGTGGGATAGCCAGCAGTTTCATTGGGGGCAAAGGTATCAATCAGAATATTGTTTAGCCGTGACTCTAACGAGCCATCTTCGTGTTCATCCCAGCGTACGTATTTTGCCGGTGAACAAGCTCCTGCGGTGTTCGGTGATTCGCCTGTCATGTACGAGCTTAAATAACAGCGCCCTTCGGCCATAATGCACAGGCTACCAAAGGCAAAAACTTCGAGGTCAACATCGGTGGTGCGCGCTAGGGTACGTACTTGGTTCATCGAGAGCACGCGCGGCAGCACCACGCGCTTCACATGAAACTGTTGATAAAACTCTATTGCGGCCGCATTGGTGGCTGAGGCTTGTACCGAAAGGTGTAATTCAACCTGGGGATAGCGCTCCGCTGCGTAAGCTAGCACCGCAATATCCGCCAAAATGAGCACATCAGCGCCGCACTTAACCGCCATATCAACCGCTTTCCGCCAGTTTTCCCAGCTATCTGCATGCGCAAAGGTATTAATGGCAACATGCAACTTCTTGCCATGGCTATGCGCAAACCGAACGGCTTCAGTTAAACCTGCTTGGTCAAGATTTAAACCAGCAAAATGACGTGCGTTAGTTTCATCTTTTAAACCTACATATACCGCATCTGCACCATTTTCAATGGCTGCTTTCAAGGCTGGCATACTGCCGGCGGGGCAGAGTAATTCCATAATTATTGATCCCGTCCATAAACATGCATTGGTAATGAGTATTATAATCGGGTTAAATTTTTCTGGGCTGATTAATCGAGGTAATAAATGGTTATCCCTAAAGTAGTAGATCTGGCCTATCAGTGGGGCCCACACCTTTCTAAATCCTTATTGCAAGTAGCCCCGCGTGGGGTAACTCAACGCCTATTCGCGCAAGCTCTTAACCATGTTCTCAACGATGAACTGGTGGCCGATAAATTTGCTTTCTTGCGCCAGCGATGGGTTCTTATTGAGGTGCCAGACTTAGCCTTAAAGTTCAGCGTATCCCTCGCCAACCAAGGCCTACGACCACGCCTACAAGTAACTTTTGACGGCCCGCAAGCAGACGTTACCATGCGCGGCAATAGTGAGTATTTATTGCTGATGCTAAGTGGCAAAGTAGACCCGGATACCTTGTTCTTCCGACGCAAATTATTGATCAAAGGTGACACTGAATTAGGGCTTGAAGTGAAGAACTTATTGGACACCATTGAGTTGAATCAACGCCTGCCCAAGCCTATTTTTAGGTTTAATCAGGCCTTAGCCGAGCGTATTTTGCAGCAGCAAGCTTATACCCCTTCAGGCGTATCAAAATTCTGATCTGCATCAAGTATTATGAGCGACAGAATTTAACCAAGGTGTCACCAAGGGGTAACGCATGAACGCATCAGTAGCAAATATCACCTGGAGCCAAGAGCTCATTGATAAATACAACATTAACGGTCCGCGTTATACCTCGTATCCGACCGCCTTGGCGCTGCATGATAAGTTTCCGATCGGTACTTTAGAGCGCACCCTGGCTGATGCGCCAGAAAAGTTAAGCCTCTATATTCATTTACCTTTCTGTCACAAGCTTTGTTACTACTGCGGCTGCAATAAGGTGATTACTCGGCATCAGCACAAAGCCGATATCTATCTTGATTACTTAGCCGAAGAAATGGCGATGTACGCCAAGCTGTTAGGGGCTCGTAAGTTTGAGTCTGTGCATATGGGCGGTGGTACCCCAACCTTTTTAACCGAGCAACAATTGTCACGCTTAGATGATTTGCTACATCAACACTTCAGTTTCACTGACGATGCTGAGTGGAGTATCGAAATCGACCCACGCAGCTGTAGTGATGAAAAATTACGGCATTTACGAGCGCTCGGTTTTAATCGTGTAAGCTATGGGGTGCAAGACTTTGACGAAAAAGTACAGATTGCGATTAACCGTGTCCAAGATACCGATCTCATCCGACATCAAGTAGAGCTGTCCAAAGAATTGGGCTTTAAGTCGATCAACCTAGACCTAATCTACGGTTTACCTTACCAGCGTCCAGAAACCTTTAAAGCCTCAATTGATCAAGTGATTGCCTTGGCTCCCGACCGGGTATCGTTATTTAGCTACGCTCATTTGCCGGCACGTTTTGCTGGTCAAGCAAAAATCCCAACTGAGAGCTTACCTAAGCCATCGATTAAGTTAGAACTGTTGCAGCTTGGGATTACTCGTTTTAACGCTGCCGGTTATCAGTTTATTGGTATGGACCACTTTGCAAAAACATCTGATGAACTTGCTATTGCTCAGCAACAAGGGCGCTTACAGCGTAACTTCCAAGGCTACACCACCAGCGGCCAGGATGCTTTGTTGGGGATTGGAGCTTCTTCCATTAGCCAAATTGATGGGGTGCTTTGGCAAAACAGCAAAGAACTACCTGACTATTACAAGCACCTGAAGGCACAACGCCTACCGGTTATTAAAGGATTTGAACTGAACGCAGATGACCGCTTGCGCGCCGCACTTATTTCGCAAGTTATCTGCCACTTTGAATTGGATATTGCTGCGTTTGCACAGGCTTGGCAGTTGACTGATTTTTGGACTTACTTTGCCAATGCTAAACAGAAATTAGCCCCCTTTATTGAGGATGGGCTGGTGACCATTGATGACTCGCAATTACGTGTTACTGAATTGGGTCGCTTATGGGTACGGAGTATTTGTGCCTGCTTTGACGCCTACTTAGACGATGCAGCTACGGCTCCACGCTACTCTAAAGTCGTTTAACTAAGAAGAGGCTCTCGATAGGTGCTGCCATAGTCTAGCTATGGCAGCATCATTTGTGCTGGCCTGACCATCCCAAGCTAGCCAGCTTGGGATGTTGCCGCCTCTACCGCCCGCTGCGGCTGGCGATGATAATGGCGGGCGGCATGTTCTTGCCGACGCCCAGCACTAAATGCCGACACTCGTTTTAAATAGCCAATCACCCGCGTACCATAATCAATATCGTCAGAGCCGCAACTTGAGCAGTTATGCAGGGTGCGCTTATCAATATGTTCACAGTCATTACAAATGGTAATCTTCACATTGATACAGAAATAATTGCAGCCAGTTTTAGCAGCAATATTTAACAGTGATAAATAGCCATCCTCGTTAAGTTTTTCATCTAGGTTAAGATGTAGAGCCGAGCCACCATCTAAAAACTCTATTAATTCATGACCATGTAAGGTGAACTTATCAATTGCATTGGTTTGTTCATCCTCTACCACGTAAAAGTAGGAGTTGTAGCAATCACGCGGCACAACATAGCCATCGGCGCGGTCCCACTTCGCATTTTTGACACCAAGGTTTTCTGCCGGCACAAACTCGGTATTAAACATATAGCCATATTCTTGTTTGGCTTTTTTATTAGCATCGTAAATAACCTTTAAGTGGCGCTGCACAAATTCAATGTACTCAGGATTATTACTGGCCGTTAAACCTTGCGATTCCGCCGCCTCTACCATGCCATTGATACCAATAGTTAAGAACTGCTTATCCAGGGTAATAAAACCAGCATCGTAAACCGTGAGTAAACCGGCTGCTTGGTAATCTTCCATGAGCAGCCGATAGGCCACTTGGTATTTTTGAATTTTCTCAATTTCCTCACCCAAGTCGCGTCCATCTTGCACTAACCGATTCATATTAATGGTGATCACATTAATGGATCCGGTCGCGACGCCACCAGCACCAAGGGTGTAAGAAAAGGTATTATCACTAATTTCAGAGCGTAAACGACAGCAAGAAGCTAACGAATCGGCATTGGGTGACAGATACACGAAGAATGAGTTACCGACAGATAATTCATGGGCAATATGCTGAGCAAATTGCTGATCTTTGCACTGACCATTTTCGGTCAGCATAGCCACGGTAACGACCGGGAAAGTGAGTATGGTTTTCTTCCGTTCTTCATTAAACCAATGTAAGAAAAAGTCCTGAAGCTGGCTCACCGATTGCCATGATGATTTGCTGAAATCGGCGGGAAAGACAAAGTCACCAAACATACTTTCAAAATAATGCTGGTCATAGACTGAGATATTCCAGAAGACACTTTGATAACCGCGCGCTGCCGCGGGCTGATTGAGGGCATACACGACGTGCTGTAAGTGGTTTTCAATCTGATGGCGATGTGTTTCTAGGTAGTTATCACCGTAATCTTTACGAGCAAAATAATCAAAGTAAGCCAAAAATTCGACGGTGGCGACGGCCCCGGCAAACTGTGAGCTCACCGCAAAGACGAAGTTCACGAAAGTGCCACAAAAGCTTTCTAGGTGTTTTGGTGCTTTTGATTCGCCGCCCAACTTAGTGAGCCCATCACGTAAAAACGGATACATGGTAACCGACACACAGTAAGGCTTTAAGCTAGTTTCATCATGCACATAAATCTCATGATCTTCTATTTGACGAATATACTCCTGCGCCAACGGCGGGCCAAACAACTCTGCAATTTTATTGCTGACTTGCTTGCGGTTCACTTGAACAAAAAAATCCTTCATGATTTCTGACTCTAGCGTCGCAATATTCTTTTGCGTCACGTTCGCATTAGCATCCATTTTTGAGCCATCAGCGGCATTTTCGGCATGGAGATATTGCTGAATAAAGTCAACTTTGGCGTCTACTTGATCGGGGTATAAGCGCAACATAGGTATGCTCCTTGTTTTAATCAGTGCTTAAAAAGCGCACGTTTAGTAGTTGTTGATTGCGTAAATCAATAAACTTCTGATTTGTGTTTGGACTATCTAGGCCACCAAGCTCAGCTATCCAAGGGCCCGTTTTTAAATAGGTGAGCTGTTCGCGGAGTGCAGGCAGCACCTGCTCATAACCGGTATACAGACAGGTTTCTAGCCCCTGCTCACGAGCTAATTTAAGTAAGTGCAGTAATTGCTCTGGGTACCATTCACCCCCTAAAAACAACACGCAGGTGATGAGGCCCCGATATTGCTGCAGCCGCTTCGTAAAATACTCTGGGGTTAATTCCACTCCGCTATGAGCGGGCCAGCTATCAACGCTATGACAGCCTTTACAACCCACAGGGCAGCCGGTGATGGTATAAGCCAACGAGACTTCGCCGGGCACCTCCTGAAAGGCTATTTGCTCTGAACAGTAGCGCATTAAAACCCCACATATTGTGCTTGATTGCTTATTTGCATCTATATATTGTGTTAAAGCCTAGACGATCACCTAGATATTGTGTTGATCCGGATCAATAAATAAGCAGCCTGAAAAACTCTGAACGCCGCTTGGCCAAGCTAGCCAAAACATGCTGGTGGGTAAAAATAACCCTACGGGTTACTAGCACCCTCAAAAAGTGCGGTTATATCTACCCTAAAAACAAACAAAAACCAATAAAATCAGATGGATAAAAGTTGGCACGAGACTTGCTATAAGGAAAGGGTACTCATCTATGAATGCGTGCGAAATGCAATAAAGGGAGACTCTCGCATGAATCAACAACAACAACCGGAGGTGCCATATGGCCGGTTATAAGAAACTTTGGTGGATACTCATCGGCATCCTAGCGATTACCTTTGGTATCTTGGGTTATTTTGGTAAAGAGGTATACCGCGAAGCACCGCCTATTCCAGCGCAGTACGTGACGGAATCGGGACAAGTGTTAATGACTGAAGAGAGTATTCTCGATGGTCAAACCGCTTGGCAATCCATCGGTGGTATGCAATTAGGCTCGATCTGGGGCCATGGTGCTTATCAAGCACCCGATTGGACTGCAGACTGGTTACACCGTGAGCTCGTAGCTTGGTTAGAAATTGTAGCGCAACGTGATTACGGCATGAGCTACGATAGCTTGAGCCCAGCTGAGCAAAATGCTCTGCAATTTGCGTTAAAACAGGAATATCGTACCAACACCTACGATGCTGCAACTGATACGGTGCTACTAAGTGAGACTCGAGTAGCAGCCATCAATGACGTAGCGGATTATTATATTCGCTTATTCAGCGATGCTCCTGAGCTACAAAGCACGCGCGAAAGCTATGCAATGAAAGAGAACACCTTGCCGAGCCTTGAGCGACGCGAGCGTATGACTGAGTTCTTTTTCTGGACTGCTTGGTCAGCCGCTACTGAACGCCCTGATAGCAATGTCACCTACACCAATAACTGGCCGCATGAGCCGCTTATTGATAATAAGCCAAGTGCTGAGAATATCATTTGGTCTATTATTAGTGTGATTTTACTGATTGCTGGTATCGGTGCTTTGATTTGGGGTTGGGCTTTCTTGCGCGACCACGATGAAGAAGAAATTGAGATTCCTAAGCAAGATCCAATCACTACCTTCAAACTTACACCATCACAAAAAGCACTAGGTAAATATTGCTTTATCGTCGTGGCGTTGTTTGCTTTACAAGTTTTGTTAGGTGGCTTTACTGCTCACTACACTGTAGAAGGTCAAGAATTCTATGGTATTAACGTGTCTGAGTGGTTGCCCTACTCGCTAGTGCGTACTTGGCACTTACAAGCGGCCATGTTCTGGATTGCTACTGGCTTCTTAGCTGCTGGCTTATTCTTAGCACCTATCATTAATGGTGGTAAAGATCCTAAGTATCAAAAACTAGGAGTCGACCTACTATTTTGGGCGTTAGTTGTAGTGGTTGCTGGTACCTTTATTGGTAACTTCCTCTCTATTGCTCAAATTATGCCTGAGCACTTAAGCTTCTGGTGGGGTCACCAAGGTTATGAATACGTCGACCTCGGTCGTGCATGGCAGATTGGTAAGTTCTTAGGTATCGTGTTCTGGTTAGTGTTGATGATGCGCGGTGTCTTCCACGCTCTTCGTCAACCAGGCGACAAGAACTTATTAGCACTACTCACCGCATCTGTTGTTGCTATTGGCCTGTTCTACGGTGCTGGCTTCTTCTATGGCGAACGTACTCACTTATCAGTGATGGAATACTGGCGCTGGTGGATCGTGCACTTGTGGGTAGAAGGCTTCTTTGAAGTATTTGCCACCGCTGCCCTAGCCTTTATTTTCCATAGCATGGGCTTGGTTTCTAGAAAAATGGCTACTACGGCCACCTTAGCGTCAGCATCGTTGTTTATGCTTGGCGGCGTACCTGGTACTTTCCACCACTTGTACTTTGCCGGTACCACCACTCCCGTGATGGCCGTTGGTGCAACTTTCTCTGCGCTAGAAGTCGTTCCCTTGATTGTCTTGGGCTACGAAGCTTGGGAAAACTGGAGCTTGCAACGCAAAGCTGAGTGGATGCAACGCATTAAATGGCCACTCATGTGCTTTGTTGCGGTAGCCTTCTGGAACATGTTAGGTGCTGGCGTGTTAGGTTTCATGATTAACCCACCTATCTCGCTGTACTATATTCAAGGTTTGAACACCACACCAACTCACGCTCACGCGGCCTTGTTTGGGGTGTATGGCTTCTTAGCGCTAGGTTTTGTCTTACTCATCTTGCGCTACATTCGTCCAAACCTGCAATTTAACGATAAACTGATGACCACTGCATTCTGGTGGATGAACATTGGCCTTGGCATGATGCTATTTACTAGCTTGCTGCCAGTTGGCTTCATCCAGTTCTATGCATCAGCGTCTGAAGGTTTATGGTATGCACGTAGCGAAGCCTTTATGCAACAACCGTTGCTAGAGGGTCTACGTTGGGTGCGCACTGTTGGCGACGTGGTCTTTATCGTCGGTGCTTTTGCTATCAGCTGGCAAGTGGTGTATGGCTTGTGGTTTGATAAAAGCTCACGTGAACAACAGCATATAGCTTAATCACAGCCTGAAATTAAAGGTGAAGTTAAAGGCGGTGGCACTTAGGTGCTGCCGCTTTTTTTACGGTTGATTGTTGTTCAGTTGCTATCCGAGGTACACTAACGCATCTGTTTAAATCAACCCAAGAGTTTGACTCCTAATTGTCTATGCCTAATTCATCTATTGTGACACGCATTGGTTTTGCTTTGAGTTTTATGGTGGCGCTTACCGTAGTCACGCTGTTGGCTTCGTATTGGCTCTCAGAAAAAGCAGATCAAGATGCCTTAGCCATAAATATTGCAGGCTCACTGCGCTACCAAGCGTATCAATACAGCTGGCATCAATTACATGATGCTGATAGTGCTGCAGCAGCAGCCATGCAAGCCGAATTTGAACAAAGTTGGCATCATCAAGTCTTTAACCGTTTTAGCCATAGTGAGTCTGATTTAGCAACCTTATATACGCAAACTCGAACCAGTTGGCAGCAATTCCAGCAGCAAATAGCCGATGGCGTGGTCACCAGTGCTAATTTACAACAACAGATTTTGCCGCAAATAGACCAAATTAATCGCTTTGTTACCGCCATTCAACAAGATGCCGAGCAGCGCATACGTTCCATTCGATTAATTCAGGTGCTCTCGTTGTTTTCTAGCATTGGTTTAGCGCTGGTTATTTTCTATTGGTTACGCACCCGCGTTAAGTATCCATTAGAGGTTTTAACTCTCGCCGCCAAAAGAATTGGTCAGGGCGACTTTACCGCCCGTGTGAATCATCCCATGCGTGATGAGCTAGGTGTGCTCTCGGGCACCTTGAATAAAATGAACGAAGCTGTGGGTTACATGTATGGCAATCTTGAAAAACGCGTCGATGAACAAACCCGAGCCATTTCTCAAAGCAATGTGCGCTTGCAGTTTTTGTACGACACCGCGCGAATGATCATCGAGCATTCACCTGGTTATCACGACTTTACCACCATTGTTGAAGGGTTAAAGCGCGCCTCTGAGGTTGAAGACCTCGAGCTTTGCTTAATTACCGAGGCAGGCAATAAACCCTATTTACAGGTGCAGCCTATTGGCGCCCCAGAAGATCCTTGCGAAGGGGTTGATTGTAGCCAGTGTGTGAATGCTGGGGCCGGAGTGAGTATCCAGAACAACCAGCGCATTTATCGCTTTAGCATTGAGCGCGAACAACAAAATTACGGGGTCTTGGTAGCTCGTTGTAGCCTTAGCGAGCAACTCAACGATTGGCAACAACAGTTGCTACAGTCAGTTGCCGACCAACTGGCCATTGCCCTAAGCCTGAAACAAGAAGAAGAGCAAGTACGGCGCCTAGCTCTTATTCAAGAGCGTACGGTGATTGCGCGTGAGCTGCACGACTCTCTTGCGCAGGCTTTGTCCTACTTGAAGATTCAGGTGACACGCCTCAACAAAGCCATTGAGAAAGATAATAAAGAAGTGATTGATGATGTTGCAGAAGAGCTTAAACAAGGGCTTAATGCCGCTTATCGGCAGTTACGCGAATTGCTTACCACTTTCCGCCTCAAAGTAGATGGTGCGGGGCTGTTGCACGCCCTGCAAACAACTATCAATCAATTTAGTGAGCAGTCTGATCTGTCCTTCAGGCTGAACTATCAGTTAGAGAATACCCCCTTGGTACCGCATGAAGAAATTCATTTGCTGCAAATTATCCGTGAAGCCTGTCAGAACGCCATTCACCACAGCCAAGGCACAGATGTGGTGGTACAGCTAAGCCAGCACGATCAGCGAATTGAATTAAGCATTGAAGATAATGGTGTAGGTATTCCCGATCAGGCCGAAAAAATGAATCATTACGGGCTTGCTATCATGCAAGAGCGTAGCCGTCATCTAGGTGGCACCATTGAAATAAAACGCCGTTCTGAAGGTGGCACAGGAGTCTATTTTAGTTTTGTGCCGCAGTACCTGTTAGAGCGTGAAGCGACTGTTTAAGGGTTATAAAACTCGCTACGCCGGCGCAGATACACCCAGCTAACTAGTGCCGCACACAGCACGTAAAAAAGTGCAAAGGCCACCAGCGTATTGGCGCCATGGGCTTGGCTCACATTGATATACCACAGGGCTGGTATGTAGATAGCGCCAGCAGTTGCCACGGCTGTAAGCCAACGCAATGCTAATGGTAACTGCTCTAATGGCAGCACCACACTGGCAGTTTTAAAGACCGCACTACTAGCCGTTCCGGCCGCAATAAAAATCACCAAAAAGACCAGCAGGTAGGGTAAGAACCACTCTTCAGGAACCCTACTTTGCAGGGCTGCTGCGGTCATGTAAGCGGCACTCAAGCAAGCCATAGCCATCACTAAAGCACACACCACCAAGACTTTGGCGCCACCGTACTGGTCAGCCAGCCAGCCACCAAAAGGTCGGGCCAGCACTCCTAAGAGTGGCCCAATCCAAGCATACGTTAGGGCACTTGGTGTGTAGTTAGCACTAAAGGTTTCAAGGCTTAAGGGTAGTGTCATCGCAAAGCCAATAAAGGAACCAAAGGCCATCACGTAGAATAAAGTCATCAACCAAGTGTGGCGGTTCTTTAGAATGCGCCCTAGCATCGGCGGTTGGGTGTTGGTAACAACAGGCTCAGCGCTGGGGGGATGCCCTGAGGGGCTAGGCATAGCCTGAGCTCCTCGAGCACGGCGCTGCCCTAACGAATACAGGCTTGTTGCAATCACTGCCACCATCAATAACCAGCCCGTGTTGGCAAGCCATAGGGGCGTACTCGGCGGTAACACCCCGACAATATCACCACTTGTTTGATGAGTTAACCAAGGAGAAGCCGCCCAATCACCTAGCCAGTTGATACCGCTAAGCAACGGTAGTAGGGTTTGTGCCAACACAATCCCGACCCCACCGATCCCTGCGTTAACCGCTAGCACCCAGCCAAGTGAGCTCTTCTCAATCCGTGCACCTGCAGCAGGTTGTAAGGCAATAAATTGGGCGCCACCTAAGCCAGAAAGAAAGGCCAACACATACAGTTGCTCAATCGCAATCTCCTCCACACTTAGCTGCCACGTAAGTCCAATTGCCGGTATCAATAACAGTACTGAACCTACTTGAATAAAGCGCTTATGCATACTGCGCTCACCCAGCCATAAAAAAACAAACTGAAACACACAAGCACCGCTCCCGGCTGCTGCCAGCAAACTGTATAGCTGTGCATAGCTCAAATGAACCGTTACTGCATGGAGCTGCACCACCAAGACACTCCAACTTAGCCACAAGGTCATCCCCACAATCAGATTGATTGCGGTGAGTTTGTCGATGGTTGGCGAAAGTCGAATGGTGTTCACATGTTACTCCTCAGCTATGCTAGTAACTATGCGTGAGCACCGCCAAATAAACAATTTAGCGAGGGGGATAAATAGCAATGCAAAAGAGGCAGTTAAAACTACCCCCAAAGGGTTAATAAGGTGCTAAGCTTTGGCTAACGGGGCTACATTGTGCAAAAATACCCCCTATAAAATATTGACGCTTATCATCATAAGACATTAAAGGAGCAACTCATGTCTGATACTCCAGCTAGCATTATGCTTGTGGACGATCACCCACTTTTGCGTAAAGGGCTCAAACAACTGATTTCGCTTGAAGACGGCTTAGAGGTTGTAGCTGAATGTAGCAGCGGTGCAGAAGCACTAGAGTTAGCCGAAGAAATTGATCCGGATTTGATTATCCTTGATTTGAACATGCAAGGTATGGATGGATTAGAAACCCTTAAGCGGATGCGCGACAACGGGGTGACCTCTCGGATCGTCATGCTCACCGTGTCTGATGCCGATGAAGATGTCGTTACGGCGATAACTAACGGGGCCGATGGCTACCTATTAAAAGATATGGACCCGGAGTTATTATTAGAACAAATTCAACGCGCTATTGAAGGCAAAATGGTGCTTAGTGAGTCTATTACCGAAGTTTTAGCAACCGCCTTGCGACGTCCCTCAGCACCTTCTGCGAGCAAGTACGATAGCCTCACCAATCGCGAACAAGAAATTTTAAAACTCATCGCTAAAGGCATGAGCAACAAGGTGATTGCTCGTGAGTTAGATATTTCTGACGGTACCGTTAAAGTACACGTGAAGCACTTGCTGAAAAAGCTAGGTTTACGGTCGCGGGTAGAAGCGGCAGTGTGGATGGTAAACCACGACGCTTAAGCTAGTTAGAACCTGAGCAAACTCCAGCAAAGATTGATGCCGATCAAGTTTTGTCTGGGGTTTTATTTGTAACATGAGCGGCTGCGCACCGTAGCCTCTTAATAACCCATCTAAGCTCTCGCTTAGATGCCATGTACCTTGTAGTAAGAGCAATGACCATCATGACAAGCCCTGAACTTCTTTCGCCCGCTGGCAGCCTAAAAGCTATGCGTCTGGCCTTTGCCTATGGCGCCGATGCCGTTTATGCCGGCCAACCAAGATACAGTTTACGCGTGCGTAATAACGAGTTCGATCTCGCTAACCTTGCGCTCGGTATTGCTGAAGCACACGCCCTAAACAAGAAGTTCTATGTGGTAGTCAACATTGCTCCTCATAACGCTAAGCTTACCCGATTTGTAGAAGACATGGCGCCAGTGGTGGCGTTACAGCCGGATGCTTTGATCGTTTCAGACCCTGGCATCGTGATGCTGCTAAGAGAGCATTACCCGCACCAAGCATTACACCTAAGTGTACAAGCCAATACCGTCAACTGGGCGGCGGTTAAATTCTGGCAACAACAAGGCATTGAACGGGTCATTCTGTCTCGTGAACTCGAAGTACGCGAAATTGCCGAAATTAGGCAGCGCTGCCCCGAGATGGAAATTGAAGTTTTTGTGCACGGCGCATTGTGTATGGCCTATTCCGGCCGTTGCTTGCTGTCGGGCTATTTCAATAAACGAGACCCTAATCAAGGTGCTTGCACCAACTCGTGTCGCTGGCCCTACCAAGTGCATGATGCTGAAGAAGATGCCGTCGGCCAGTTTAATCCGATTGATAAGCCGGTATTATTAACTGAGCCCCAGCGCCCGGGCGAATACATGCTGATGGATGAGGATATTCACGGCACCTACATTATGAATTCAAAAGATTTACGGGGTATCGAGCATGTCGAGGCACTCACCCACATGGGAGTGCATTCGTTGAAAATCGAAGGCCGTACCAAGTCGCCTTATTATGTAGCTCGTACTGCACAAATTTATCGCCAAGCTATCGATGATGCTGTTGCTGGTAAGCCTTTTAACCGGGCGTTACTTAACGAGCTAGATGGCATGGCCAACCGCGGCTTTACCGAAGGCTTTTTACGCCGCCATGTACCCAGTGATACCCAAAATTACGACACCAGTCATAGCTTAGGTGAGCAGCTATTAGTGGGTGAGATTATCCGTAGTAGTGGCACCCAAGCTTATGTCGAGGTGAAAAATGCATTTGCTATAGGCGACACTATCATCTTGATGAAGCCTTCTGGCAATATCCAATTTACCTTGTCCAGCATGCAAGATAATCAGGGCCTTGATTTGGTTCGCGCCGCGGGTGCCGGTCGTCAAGTTACGATTGATTTGCCATGTGCGTTAAGCGAAGCAGATGCTCCATTTGCGATGCTTATCAAAGTTGCTGCGGTTAAACCCCAGCAGACGATTCCTGTTGTTGATCTCAATGTGGAGGTTAAAAATGCCGGTGCTCATTGAAAGTGACTGCATTAACTGTGACATGTGTGTACCCGAGTGCCCTAACGAAGCCATCGCTATGGGCCCAGAACATTATGTGGTTGATGTTGAAAAATGTACTGAATGCGAAGGCTTTTATGATGAGCCAGCCTGCATTCCAGTCTGCCCCATAGAATGCATGGTGCTGGTGCCTAATTAGCCTGGCTCTAGCACCGGTCAAAATGGCAACCTCTCGGTTGCCATTTTATCTTGGTTGGTGCTTATTGTAGGTCGTGACTGCGTTGCTGGCATAAAGTGCGCAGCCATTCTAAAGCCGGTTGTCCTGATTTAGAGCGTGGATAAGCTAAACCAATAGTGCGCTGTAATGTTAAACCTTGCAGCGGTCGTAAAATCACATCCTGACGTTCACGTAACGCCTCAAAATCTGGCACTAGTGCTACTCCAACACCTGCAGAAACCAATCCTAATGCATATTCAATGGTGTGAATGTCTGCTCGAATATCCGGTTGGATGCCATTTCTTATCAACTCTGGATACAACTGTGACCACGCATCGCATGGGGTGCGCTTAATGAGTGCCAGTTGATCAAAATCAGCCAAATCTAAGGAGCTTTTTAACCCCAGCGGGTGTCCGGCAGGTAACGCCACCAAAAAGTTATCAGTCCAAATGGGTAGAAATTGCTCGCCCGCTTTCAGCATTTTGGGTGTGATAATACGAGCATCCCCTTCGTCTTCTGGTTCAACAAGATGCAACTCTAAACCCTCAACCCCGGCACTGAACTCTCTTAATAGCTGGCTCATTCGTTCTACCCCAAGCGCGCGAATTAAGCCTAAACGAAACTGAACGCGCTTCACGCTTTGCCGAAAAGACGCACGCAAAGATTGCATCTGACTAAGCATACGCCCGGCATGACCATATAAACGCTCACCATCCTCAGTGGGGGTGACACCTCGTGATTGCCGCGCAAATAACGCAACGCCTAGTTCATCCTCTAGTTGTTGTAAGGCTTTTGAGAGACTCGGCTGAGCCACATTACAAACCCGCGCAGCGGCGCTAATACTGCCATTTTCATAGACAGCCACAAAATAATTGAGTTGGCGCAAATCCATAGTTATTAACTATACCTGATGTAGATTTTATATGATTTAACTTTACAGCAAACCGGAGTAAAGTGAAGCCTATGAAATAAGAACAAGAGCGATATTAGCTATTAAACATGAGCTATTGATTGATAGCACAGCTCTAATATCCAATATCTAATAGCTATTATCCAATTTGCATTAATACAGAGGATTCTCCATGGCACGTTTTCCTTTTGACTGGCAAGACCCGTTTCAATTTTCTAGCATGCTGACTGAAGAAGAACGCATGATTCGCGATACTGCTCACCAATATTGTCAAGAGCGCCTTATGCCGCGGGTACTGACAGCTAATCGCGAAGAACGGTTTGACCGCGAGATTATGAACGAACTAGGCGAGTTAGGTTTGCTCGGTGCTACTTTGCCAGAAAAGTACGGTTGCGCTGAAGTTAACTACGTTTGTTATGGTCTTATTGCCCGCGAAGTAGAACGCGTCGATAGCGGCTATCGTAGCGCGATGAGCGTACAATCAAGTTTGGTCATGCACCCGATTTATGCTTACGGTACCGAACAACAACGAATGAAGTACTTACCCAAGCTCGCCAGTGGAGAGTGGGTCGGTTGTTTTGGTTTAACTGAGCCAGACGCGGGTTCAGATCCTGCTAGCATGCGCACTACTGCCAAGAAAATTGATGGCGGTTATGTGCTTAAAGGCAGCAAGATGTGGATCACGAACTCCCCTATCGCAGATGTGTTTGTGGTGTGGGCCAAGTTAGATGGTGAGATTCGCGGCTTTGTTTTAGAAAAAGGTATGAAAGGCCTTTCTGCACCCAAAATAGAAGGTAAATTCTCACTGCGCGCCTCCATCACTGGTGAAATTGTGATGGATGATGTGGAGGTTGGCGAAGATGCCTTACTACCAAATGTAAGCGGCCTCAAAGGGCCTTTCGGGTGTCTCAACAAAGCTCGCTATGGGATTGCATGGGGGAGTTTAGGTGCCGCTGAATTCTGTTGGCACGCAGCGCGCCAATACACCCTAGACCGGCATCAGTTTAATCGTCCACTTGCAGCTACCCAACTGATTCAGAAAAAACTGGCCGATATGCAAACTGAGATTAGCATTGGTCTGTTGTCCTGCCTGCAAGCTGGCCGTTTGATGGATTTAGATCAGCTTCCGCCAGAAACTATCTCGCTCATCAAGCGTAACTCTTGTGGCAAGGCATTAGATATTGCCCGGGTTGCTCGTGATATGCATGGCGGCAATGGTATTGCTGATGAATACCATGTGATTCGTCACGTGATGAACTTAGAAGCTGTTAATACCTACGAAGGTACGCACGATGTGCATGCGTTAATTCTTGGCCGCGCCCAAACTGGGTTACAAGCGTTCGCTTAACCAACTCATTCAAGCTAGCCATAGTAACGCGTAGGAGAATTGCATGTCGACCTCAGAGACCATGCCACGGGCTGCTATGCACCCCTGGCTCTCGGAACTGTTGCAGCGCATTGAGCAGGGCCAACTGCCACAGGCGCACGCCGCTGGTGGTGTGTTGAGTGACGCCGAGCTGTATGATTTATTTGATTCGCAGCTTAGTAGTCGTTTATTAGATTTACAGTCTCGCTTAATGCAAGCTGCCGGCCAGAGCTTCTATACCATTGGTAGCGCCGGCCACGAAGGCAATGCTGCCGTTGCGAAAGCTTTGCGGGTTACCGACCCGGCCTTTTTACATTATCGTAGCGGTGCGTTTTTTATTCAGCGCGCCAAGCAAGCACCGGGCTCCACTCCGTTGTACGACATGCTACTCAGCTTTGCCGCAGCCGCTGATGAACCTATTGCTGGCGGTCGTCATAAAGTGCTTGGCAGTTTGCATCTCAACGTACCACCGCAAACAAGTACCATCGCATCGCATGTGCCAAAGGCGATGGGTACCGCTTTTGCATTAGGCTTGAGTAAACGGTTAGCGCACCAAGGCACTTGGCCTCATGATGCTATCGCGGTTTGCAGTTTTGGGGATGCCTCAGCAAATCATTCCACCGCTTTAGGTGCGATCAATTCAGCCAGTTGGGCCGCTTATCAACAAATTCCGATGCCTCTGCTACTGGTCTGTGAGGACAATGGCTTGGGGATTTCCACCCACACTCCCAGAGGATGGATTCAGCAACAGTTAAGTCAGCGCCCAGCCCTTAAGTATTTCAGTGCTGATGGCAGCAACCTTGCCGAAACCTATTTGGTGGCTCAGGCCGCGGCCGATTACGTACGCAATAAGCGCAAACCTGCCATCTTGCATTTACGCACGGTACGCTTGTTTGGGCATGCGGGCGCAGATGCCGAAGTTGCTTATCGCAGTAAGCAAGAAATTGCGCTAGACAATGAACGAGACCCGTTACTGCATAGCTGTGCCGCGATACTTAGTCGAGGATTACTCGATCCGCATCAACTCGGTGCATTTATTCAAACGCAGCAACAACGTATTGCACGTATTGCGGTGCAAGCAAGCCAACGGCCTAAACTCAATTCTGCCGCTGAAGTGATGGCCAGCATCGTGCCTCCAGCACGGTCGCAAGCGCTGCCAAAACCAGCGCCAGCCGAACAACGCCAAGCGCTATTTCAGTGGGACAAGCACAATGTCGGCAAGCCCCAGCATTTAGCTAAGCACATCAATTGGGCGTTACATGATTTAATGGCGCAATACTCTAATATCGTGATGTGCGGTGAAGATATCGCTAAAAAAGGCGGTGTTTACCACGTCACTCAGCATTTGATGGAAGCTTTTGGCCCCAATCGCGTCCTTAACACCGTGCTTGATGAACAAAGTATTCTCGGGTTGGCCATAGGTATGGCGCAACAAGGCTTTATTGCGATGCCAGAAATTCAATTTTTGGCTTATGTGCATAATGCTGAAGACCAAATTAGAGGCGAGGCCGCAACCTTATCTTTCTTCTCCAGTGGTCAGTATACCAACCCCATGGTGATCCGAATTGCTGGCTTAGCTTATCAACGCGGTTTTGGTGGTCATTTTCATAATGACAATTCGTTCGCGGTGTTTAGGGATATACCAGGGATCATCTTGCTGTGCCCGAGTCATGGTCGTGATGGCGCATTATTGATGCGACAAGCGGTGCAACTTGCAGCTCGTGAACAGCGAGTGGTGATCATGCTCGAACCTATTGCTCTGTATATGACGCGCGATCTACATCAAGTGGGTGATAACGGCTGGCTAAGTGATTATCCAGACCCGCAGCATCCTGTGCCAGAGTTAGGCGAGCCAGCCGTGTTTGGAGACGGTCTCGAGTTGGCTATTATTTCTTACGGCAACGGCTACTATCTAAGCCGTCAAGCTGAAGCCAAGCTAGCCGCAGCAGGGCACTCGGTTCGGGTTCTTGATCTAAGGTGCTTGGTGCCTCTGCACGTAGATAAAATCATAGCTGCACTAGCGGGCTGCAAAAAGGTGCTGATTGTGGATGAATGTCGTAGTCGCGGGTCATTAAGCGAAGAGTTATTCACAGCCCTGCACGAACATCAGCCAGGATACTTTCATATCCAGCGCCTTAACGCTGCTGACAGCTTTATCCCATTAGGTGCAGCAGCCTATACCGTCTTACCTTCGTGCACCGATATCGTGACTCAAGCCTTAGCTTTGCTGGAGCAACATCATGACTAACTCTCGCAAAACGGCAGTGGTTGTTTGCCCTGGCCGCGGTACCTACAACAAGCCAGAGCTTGGCTCTATTAGCAGCGCCTTACCTGCAGCTCTGCAACCTACCTTGGCGCAAATCGATCACACCCGCACCGACCTCAATCTAGCAACTGTCAGCGAATTAGACCAAGCGCCGTTGTTTAAAAGCTCGCTTCATCAGCGCCCGGAGCATGCGGCGGCACTGATTTATGCCGGTGGCTATTTAGACTATCAAGCGCTTAATACCGATCAGTTTGAGGTTGTGGCTATCACCGGTAATTCAATGGGCTGGTACACCGCCATGGCCTGCGCCGAAAGCTGGAACATAAATACCAGCACACGCTTAGTAACGCGCATGGCGCAGTTAACTGCTGGCGGTGCTGGGGCGCAATTTATTTATCCTGTCGTCGATGAGCAGTGGCGACCTTGTGCCGCCAAGCAAGCAGCAGTAGCGCAGCAGTTAGAGCGTTTTGCCGGTGATTTAAAAATGTCGATAAAGTACGGCGGCTATGCCGTGTTAGCTGGTTCCGAGGCTGCTTGCAGTGCTGCTATGGCGGCTTTACCTCGATTAGATGAGCGCTTTCCTATGCTCTTACCAGGCCACGCCGCATTTCATACCCATTTTATGCAACAGGCATCGCAACAAGCTTTAGCTGAATGGCCAGCAGCGGCTTTTCATGCTCCACAAACGCCCTTGATTGATGGTCGCGGCCAGATCTGGCCTGCCCATGTAACTCATCAAGCGGCATTACAGCAATACACACTGGGGCACCAAGTCACCGAAACCTACGATTTTAGCAAAGCGATACAAACGGCCGCGAAAGAATTTGCCCCTGACCACTTTATCCTGTTAGGCCCAGGCGCAGGGCTTGGTGGTGCTGTGGCGCAAGCACTCATCGAAATTAACTGGCAAGGTCTAGACAGCAAAGCCGAGTTTAGCGCACGCCAACAGGTGCCATTGCCCTACTTGTTATCTATGGGGTTACCTGAACAGCGTGCTCTGGTGACAGGTTAGCAAACTCAATATTTAACGCGCGTAGGCAAGCTTTGCCTCGCGCCGTTAAATCTGTCATGAACTGAAATTGTTGCCGCGGATCTATCGGATAAGCTTTTAAACGGTAGTGAGTGCCCCACGGCTTCTCAAGAATGATCACCACAATCGGTTGTTTCAGTTGCACATAAGGACTGGTCAGAGCAACATCTTCAAGCAGCTGTTTAACCTGATGCGCATCATGATTAGCGGCTAAATAAAAATCGGTGACCACCATCAGGCTGGGCCCGCCATTGTTAGCGTTATGGATTAGGCTATTCCATAATTTTAAATGAGGCACAAACACCACGGTATCATCTGGCGTCACCATCTCTACCGCACGCATACCAATGTGTTTTACTTCACCGTAAGTGCCGTCAACCTCAATCCAGTCGCCCGGACGATAAGGTAATTCATAAACTGCGACAATACCGGCAATTAAGCTACTCACGTAATCTTTAAGTGCAAACCCTATGGCGAGCCCAGCTGCGCCTAATATCGCCACCATGTTTTGTACGGTGGTTTCAATTACCATCGGCACTATCCACAAGGCCGCTAAGATGAAAACCACCACCCGAAGGGTTGGGATCATAGCTAAAACAAACAGCCGCTGCTTACCATGTAAATGGTCTGCTAACCAAGGTAAGAGGCGCTGACTAAGCCAAATAATAGCTACTGCGACAGTGATCACTATCGCAATCTCTATCACAGCGGCACTCGTTACTGTTTTAAAGAGCCCCAGTATTTTATCGGTTTCCATGAGTTAGATTATCCTGTTTGACCCATTGCGGATGCTCGTTTGCACTTAAAACGAATCCATGAAATAACCACGACTGTTAAGAAAGTCATGCGCGGCTAAATAACCATAAACAGTAACTTCCCACTTACCTTGATTGCACTCGACCAGATCAGCTTGCTGTAATTGCAGTAGTTGAACATCCAGCTGGTCTGCCGCCAACGTAGGAAGGACGCTTTGTAAGGCTGCACCACTCAGACCGTTGTGAAGAAGCAGTGCATATAGAACAAAAGCACTGGCATCACCGCAATCAGCTGGCATCGCTGGTAAATCTTTAGCATCATCTTGTGTCACGGCCCATAAGGCTAGTGCTAACCCAACGTTTCCCATGGCTCGTGCTGCCAATGCGCGCAGTTGTTTACTCGGTGCCTGAATACCTACTTGCTGCAGCAACGCTTCTGTTGCGGCTGAAAAACAATACACCTGTGGCAAATGTACTGGCCAAGCACGCTGTAGAAAGGCAAAGCTCCAGCTATCACACACGACGATTCCCTTACCTAACTCGCCGCGCATTAACTTAGGTAGCAGGGCACGAATAAAAGCTAAGCCATTGGTTTGTCGCTGCCAATAATCAGCCAAATGATCAATCACCCACACGGGTGCTGCTTGCGGTTGCCACCAGGCCTCGATATCAACACCGGCAAAGAGTTCAGCCTCCGGCGCTTGTAAAACAGGTAACTGGTGACGTTCTGCCCACGCTCGACTAATTGCCGCGGTGCCACTAAAAGGTGGGCTCACCAAAAACTTCACCCCAGTGCCGTCACTAGCCAACCATTCTTGCCACGCCTCATCTAGCGCATCAGCGGCCGGAGCTAAGTCAAAATCACGGTAGCCAGGAAAGTCTTTTGCCTCAGATTCTTCTGTACCTTGCTCTGAGCTAGGAAAAAGATTGCGCAAGTGCTGCACCAATTGCTCAATCCGTGTGCTTGCTGGAGCACTTGGTCGCTCAAATTCAGCAAGCTTAATAATCTGCCAATGATTGTCCTGGCTCATTTGGGTCCTTGTTCATCATGAGGGTTCAACTTTATAGTACCTCGCATGCGGTTGTCGTCAAGCTCACGTGAGAGGATGACGCTCGTGGAGCAAGAATAGTCTAAATTCGTGCTTGGGATCTTGGCTTTATTGGCAAACTACTATTAAATGACAGCATCATCCATGACTAGATTGCACACGGACTATGTTTGAAATTTTCATCGCCGTCTTATTTTTTGCCTTTTCTACAACCATCACTCCCGGCCCAAATAATGTGATGATCATGTCTTCGGGCATGAACTATGGCATTAAAGCCAGTATGCCGCACTTTCTTGGCATTTGTTTTGGCTTCCCATTGATGGTGCTCTTAGTTGGGCTTGGCTTTGGGGTGATTTTTGATAAGTTCCCTAATCTGCACCAATTGATTAAAGTGCTAGGCGTGCTTTATCTCATTTGGTTAGCTTGGCATATTGCTAGTGCCGAGCCACAAGCTATCAAACGTGGTGAGAAAAAACCTTTCAGTTTTTGGCAGGCAGTGTTGTTTCAATGGGTTAATGCGAAAGCTTGGGTGATGGCCACCGGTGCCGTTGCAGCCTTTACTACGGTGCAAGGCTCTCCGTTCATGGAAGTATTGGCTATTACTTTGGCGTTTTTATTGATGGCGTTTCCATGCGTGGGTATTTGGCTGGTCTTTGGTTCGCTCTTACGTAAAGTGCTGACCAACCCGCTAATGCAACGTCTGTTCAATATCACTATGGCGCTTATCTTAGTGCTTTCTGTGGTGCCTGTGATGTTAGAGTTGTGGCACTTCTATATGGCGCCAGCCGCCTAATTAAAAGCGACTGATAGGTTCATCATCAGCATCTAGATAGGCGGTAATGGCAGCAATAAACTCATCGCCATAGCGCTCTAGCTTCTTATGACCCACCCCACTTATGTTGAGCATAGCGCCAGCCGTGGTGGGGTATTCTATCGCCATTTCGACCAAGCTATTATCATTAAAGACCATATAAGGTGCCAACCCTTCGGTATCAGCAATCGTTTTACGAAGTGCGCGTAAACGTCGGAACAAGACTTTGTCATAATCGCCTCTATCAGCCACTCGTGGCTTACTCGTGGCCAAGTTGATTCTTGGTTCAGCTAATTGTAGGGCAATTTCACCACGTAAAACGGGACGTGCAGCTTCAGTGAGTTGTAGCACGCCATACTGTTGCACGTTCTGGACTAATAAACCTCGATGCACCAGTTGTCGAATAATAGCTTGCCAGTACTCTTGGCTATGCTCGGCACCTATACCGTAGGTAGAGAGCTTATCATGCCCAAGATCCATCAACCGCTGTGACTTGCTTCCACGTAGTACGTCTATCACATGAGTAGAACCAAAGCTTTGCTGCACTCGATAAACACACGAAAGTACCTTTTGTGCGTCCACTGTCCCATCGTATTGACGTGGTGGATCTAAACAAATATCACAGTTATTGCAGGGCTTATCACGGTATTCGTTAAAGTAATTTAGCAGCACCAAGCGCCGACAAGTTTGTGCTTCGGCCATGGCTTGCATGGCGAGGAATTTATGAGTCTCTACCCGCTTGCGATCTTCATCCGGATGATCATTAATCACTGAGCGAATCCAGCCCGCATCACTTGGTGCATACAACAGCATTGCTTCAGCGGGTAAGCCATCACGTCCGGCTCGTCCGGTTTCTTGATAATAACCCTCGACACTGCGCGGTATGTCAAAGTGCACGACAAACCGCACGTTGGGTTTATTGATACCCATACCGAAAGCTACGGTTGCCACAACCACATCAATGTCGTCACGCACAAACCCACGTAGCACCCGTTCGCGTTCATCATGGTCCATGCGAGCGTGATAGCCTGCTGCACGCAAACCGTCTCGCTGCAACATCTCAGCTAGCTCTTCTACTTTTTTGCGGCTGCCACAGTAAACAATGCCTGAAGCGCCTTTTTGCTGTGCAATATAGTCGCGTACCTGCTTGAAAGGCTTGAATTTTTCTTCCACTAAGTAGCGAATGTTAGGGCGGTCAAACGAGCCTTTGTACACTTCCGGCTGGTTTAACCGAAGGCGCGAAATGATGTCTGCCTCGGTGGCGGCATCGGCGGTGGCTGTAAGTGCCATAAATGGCACTTGTGGTAGAGCTTCTCTTAATTGCCCCAACTGGCCATATTCGGGACGGAAATCGTGCCCCCACTGGGAGATACAATGAGCCTCGTCGATGGCTACAAAGGCGACTTGCCATTCTTGCAACCGTTTAATAAAAAAGGGCTGCATCACGCGCTCAGGGCTTACATATAAAAGCTTGATCCGTTGCTGCTGTAGCTGTTGATAAATCTCTGCATTTTGCTCAGGGGTGAGGCTGTTATTCAACGCGGCTGCCGCCACACCCATTGCGTGAAGGGCCTCAACTTGGTCTTGCATCAGTGAAATTAACGGCGAAATAACAACCGTCAACCCTTCCGCAGCCAGCGCTGGCAATTGATAGCACAGCGATTTACCGCCCCCAGTGGGCATCAGCACTAAAGCATCATGCCCCTCTTGCACCGCCTGCATCACTTGCGCTTGGCCCTCGCGAAATTTGGTGTAACCAAACACTTCGGCAAGAAGTTGTGACAGCGTAGAAGATGACAAAATAAAGGCCCCAATTGACGGCAATGAACGATAGCTCTATTGTATGCATCCCTGTCGCTGAACACTACCGGCACAGGCCTTTTTCCGTGATATTCCGCCACCATCTGATTAAAAATCGCACGAATGTGAGATCCGACCATAATGACTGAGACCACCCAACGTAGCCGCCAGGGCGTGCTATTTGCTATTGCTGCTTATACCATGTGGGGCATTGCACCGGTTTACTTCAAAGCCCTCGAGAGTGTGCCGGCGATAGAAATTGTTAGCCATCGTATTATTTGGTCATTTGTTCTGGTGTTAGCGCTTATTCTGCTCTTGCGTCGTGGTGGCCGGCTCAAACCCGTGTTACAGAATCGCAAGCACATGTTGCGTCTTACTGTCGCGACCTTTTTACTGGGCGGTAATTGGTTTCTTTTTATCTGGGCGATCAACAACGATCACATTTTAGATGCCAGCTTAGGTTATTACATTAACCCATTACTTAATGTGGCTATCGGCATGGCGTTTTTTGCCGAACGGATGCGGCGTTTACAGCTGGTAGCGATAGGGTTAGCTTTTACTGGGGTGTTTATTCAAGTGGTATCGTTTGGTTCGGTACCTTGGGTGGCTCTTATCTTAGCGAGTAGTTTTGCTATTTACGGTGCTATTCGTAAGCGCCTTCCGATAGATTCTATTACTGGGCTGTGGCTAGAGACTGTGATCTTGTTACCTATCGTACTGGTTTATATGCTCTTTTTCGCTCAATCAGATAACGTGAACATGCTCGACAATAGCTGGCAAATCAACAGTCTACTGGTAGCGGCAGGAGTGGTAACTACCGCGCCGCTGCTCTGTTTTACGGCAGCAGCACAGCGGATCCGCTATTCCACTTTAGGCTTTTTTCAATACATAGGGCCAAGCCTGATGTTTATTCTCGCTGTCTGGGTTTATCACGAGCCGTTAGCGTCAGATAAACTGGTCACCTTTGGCATTATTTGGGCTGCACTGGCGCTGTATAGTTTTGACTCACTGGTACATCAACACCGCTCTAAACGAGCATAGGCAGTCATTAACCATTTGGAGCCTACGCCATCAAAGTTAATTTGAATGCGGCTTTGGGCTCCTACGCCTTCGTAATTAAGCACGGTACCCTCACCAAATTTAGGATGTCGTACGCGCTGTCCTAGCTCATAGCCCGTTTGCTCAAAGGTCTCATGGCTGGCGCCACTATGAAAGCGGCCAAGTGCAGGGCTGTGATGCTGAGTTCGGCTTTGTAAGCGAACATGGTGGAGGGTTTCGGGAGGCATCTCACCCACAAAACGGCTTACTTTATGAAAGAACTCTTGCCCATAAATACGTCGCTGTTCAGCATAGCTAATCACTAATTTTTGCATCGCGCGGGTCATGCCAACGTACATAAGCCGACGCTCTTCAGCTAATCGTCCGCTTTCATCCAAAGACTGCTGCGATGGAAATAGGCCTTCTTCTACACCCACCATAAACACCAACGGAAACTCTAAGCCCTTAGCGCTATGCAGGGTCATTAATTGCACTGCATCTTGATGTTCTTCCGCTTGCTCATCGCCTGATTCAAGGGCTGCATGAGCCAAAAAACTATTCAGCGGCGTCATATTTTCATCGTTGTTTTGCTCATCAAAAGCATGGAAATTATCGCAGGCATTCACTAACTCTTTTAAGTTTTCGACCCGCGTTTCAGCTTTTTCACCTTTCTCAGCTTGATACATCGCCATCAAACCGGAACTTTTGATAATAGTATCGACCTGTCGTCCTAACGGAAAGTCACTGACATCGTCTTCTAATCGATCGATTAAATCTAAAAACGCTTGAACGGAATTACCGGCGCGACCACTGAGAATCTTCTCCTGCACCAATTGCTTGGCCGCATCCCACATGGTGGTTCCACGAGCTCGGGCCCCATCACGAATAATGGCCAGAGTTCTATCGCCGATACCTCGCGTGGGAGTGTTGATCACGCGCTCTAGTGCCGCATCATCGTTGCGACTGGCTAACAGCCGCAAATAAGCCAGCGCATCTTTGACTTCTTGTCTATCAAAGAATCGCAAGCCGCCATAAATTCGGTAGGGAATACGCGCATGCAATAAAGCTTCTTCAATTACCCGTGATTGCGCATTACTACGATACAAAATCGCGACATCTTGCAGGGCATGGCCTTGTTCATGCCACTGCTCGATTTGTCCGGCAACATAGCGTGCTTCGTCCATCTCATTAAAAGCGGCATAAAGATCTATCGCATCACCACTTCCGTCTTCGGTCCATAATTCTTTACCTAAGCGATCGTTATTGTTGGCAATCACTTGGTTGGCAGCCTGGAGAATATTATTGGACGAACGGTAGTTTTGTTCTAAGCGGATGGTTAGTACATTTGGATAGTCCCGCAAAAACTGCTGAATATTTTCTACTTTCGCACCCCGCCAGCCATAAATAGACTGATCATCGTCACCGACAATGGTGACATAATTGGTAGCTTCAGCGCTGTTACTAACCCCTGAGAGTAACTTTATCCATGCGTATTGAATCGAGTTAGTGTCTTGAAACTCGTCCACTAAAATATGTCGAAAGCGGCGCTGATAGTGCTCCCGGACAATAGCGTTGTCGCGCAGCAGTTCATGCGCTCGCAATAATAGCTCGGCAAAATCCACCAGCCCCGCGCGGTCACAAGCTATTTGATATTCTTCATAGATCTCTTTAAAGGTGCGCTCATTAAAATCAAAGCCATCCAAATGATGCGGACGTAATCCTTCGTCCTTCTTGGCATTTATAAACCACTGGGCTTGTTTAGCTGGCCAACGTTTTTCATCTAAGTTTTTATTTTTAATGATACGTTTAAGCAATCGTTGCTGGTCATCGCTATCAAGGATCTGGAAATTTTGCGGCAGCTTAGCGTCCATAAAGTGAGCGCGTAAAAGACGATGAGTTAGCCCGTGGAAGGTTCCGATCCACATAGCGCGTACAGAATTACCTAAAATCTGCTCAATCCGTCCACGCATTTCTGCGGCTGCTTTATTGGTGAAAGTAACGGCCATGATGCTATGGGGCGATACCCGCTGCTCTTGCAGCAACCAAGCGATTCGGTGTACCAGCACCCGGGTTTTACCGCTCCCCGCGCCAGCAAGAACTAGCATGTGCCGCTCATGTGCAGCTACTGCTTGCTGTTGCTTGTCATTAAGTTGGGCGAGTAAAAGGTGCTGAGTCATAAAGTTATCCGAGCTTAGGTATCTATTAAAATGAAAATTACTGGCGCTTGCGGCAGTTTAGTTTTCTAATACTGTATATGCAACCAGTTATTTAGCGAAGCAACTTACTTTAATAAATGCTGCGTTAGGTCTTCAAGGCGCTGATAAGCAAGCGTTGGCAGCACTCGCAAATGCTCAGCTTGACCAAGCCCACCGGTAAACCAGGCACTTTGCCAACCCGCTCGGTGCGCCCCTAAAACATCGGCGTAGGGGCTATCACCAACGTGCAACCACTGCTGCGGATGTAGTTCTGGAAACTGTCTAGCGGCGGCCTCAAACATGTCGGTAAATGGTTTTCCACGTAGCTCTGCATTGGGCTGCAGTATCAATTGAAAATAAGGAGCTAGGCCAATCTCAGTCACGTTCACGTTACCATTGCTTATCGCAATTACGGGTAACTTGGCACTCAGTTGTGCCAGTAACTGATGTACTTGGGGATCAATTTCAACCAAATTACGATACCGCATAAACTCGGCCATCGCTGCAGTAGCACCCGCTTCTGCTTCTGCACTTGGCACGCCAAAGTGCGCCAGCCCCGCGGCTAGAGCAGTTAGTCTAAGTTGGGTCATATCGCTGGCTAAACGAACATCGCGTTGCATGATTTGTTGGCGTAATTGAGCCCAGTCGTGCGGCTGCCAGGTAGCTGTTTGAGGGAATTCACGTACCACATAATCTCGAACGGCTTGCTCGGCGCGTTGCATCACTGGCACGTTGTTATAGAGGGTATCATCCAGATCAAAACTAACTGCTGCAACAGGTAACAGTCGTCGATAAAACTGCATTATTTATTCCTTACTTGAATGACTACTTTTTGCGGGCGCGCGGGTGGGCTCCGTCATAGACCTTGGCTAAATGCTGAAAATCCAAATGGGTATAAACCTGAGTTGTACTTAAGTTTGCGTGCCCTAATAATTCTTGCACAGCACGTAAGTCACCACTTGATTCTAACATATGCGACGCAAACGAATGACGCAGCTTATGCGGATGCAATGAGCCTTTTAGTCCTTGCTGTTCGCCCCAGTAGTTCAAGCGCTGCTGCACTGTCCGCGGGCTCATTCGTGTTTGCCGCTGGGTAACAAACAGAGCAAGCTCGGTTAAGTTGCCTTGCAGCCACTGTGTCCGTACCGGCAACCAGCGCTCAAGTGCAGCTGCGGCGCAGCGTCCGTAAGGCACAATCCGAGTTTTACTCCCTTTACCAAAGACCCGCAGCTCACGATGGCGCGGATTAATGGCATCAACATCTAGTGCCACCAACTCAGCTAAACGAATGCCACTGGAGTACAGCAGTTCCATAATGGCAGCATCACGCAGCGCCAAAGGCTCATTTTGTGGTAGTTGCAATAACTGACTAATGCTGTCTATATCAAGGTTCTTTGGCAGTCGCTTGGCCGCACGAGGAGCTTTCAGTTGTTTGGCCGGGTTATCCTGTAGTTCACCTTCGCGAAGCAAATAATCACAAAAAGTACGCCACGCGGCTAACCGTAAAGCTAGCGATGCATCACCAAGCCCTCGGCGACGCCAGCTAATGAATAACCGCTCTAATACTGATAATTGCAGTTGTTGTGCTTGCTCAATCCGTTGCTCAGCCAAACTATTGAGGTCTTCCACCAAAATGCGGTCGTAACTATTGAGCGTATGTTGAGCTAATCCGCGCTCGCCGGCTAAGTGATGAATAAACCGATGTTTGAGCGCACTGAGTTGCATTATTCCTGGCCCGGTTGCGTTTGGTGCTGTAGTAAAGGCGGCAGCAATTTACTCAATAAATGGCGTAATTGATTAATCAACACCGCATCCATGGTTGGCTGAAAATGACTGGCATCTTGATTGCCTATAGCCAGCATGCCTAATTCGCCTTGTTCACCCAAGAGCAGTAGCGCCACTGAAGCAATGGCTTGCTCAGGAAACAGCAACCGTTGCTCACTTTCAGTGAGGCGACCTAAGTACAAGTTAGTGTCATTAAAACGCTTACTTAGTAACTGTTTGTGAGTGTCAGCAATAAAAGTGAATTGCTCTGGTAGGGGCAGTGGGCTGGCGAAGAATTTCAAGCTCACTGCCGGCATGTTGAGCTGCTCGGCAAAGGTAGCCTGTAAACAATTCATGATATCGGCCAAGCTGTGACAATCGAGTAAAGCAATATACAGCTCGCTGTAGATATTAAAGAGTTGCTCATTGCGTTTAGCCGTGATCATCAATTCGGTAATATCATCTTCCAGCTGACCAACTCGCTGCCGCAATACTTGTTGCTGACGCTCAACCAGGCTTACGGTACCTTGTTGCTCATGGCGTAGCCGCATGTGCTGCAGCAACTGCGGATGACGCTCAAAAAAATCTGGATTTTCAGCCAAATATTCAGCGATCAGCGTATCATCCACTAATGTTTTCGGATCCTTGATTAACTCACCTGTCATAGCTTTAAATATCCATCATAAATATGTTCAGCGGGGCCCGTCATGCGTACGGTCTGACCTGACTGCCAGCGAATTGAGAGGCTACCACCTGGTAACTCAACTGTAACCTGTTCATCTAATTTGCCTTGACGCATACCAATCACGGCGGCGGCACAAGCACCACTGCCACAAGCTTGAGTTTCGCCAACGCCGCGCTCAAACACGCGCAAACGCACACGATCACGAGCGATTATCTGCATAAAGCCCACATTCACACCTTCTGGAAAGCGCTCATGGGTTGCCAGCGCCTGACCAAGCGTTGCTACCGGGGCGGTTTGTACGTTATCCACCTCAATAACTGCGTGCGGGTTACCTATGCCCATCACCCCACACAAAATCGTTTGGTCTTGCTCGCGTAAAATGTAGGTTAGCTCTTCTTTATTCGCTTTAAAGGGAACCTCAGCTGGCGCAAATTGTGGTAAGCCCATCTCTACGGTGATACGCCCATCACGCTCATGATGCAAGACCATGCGGCCTGCTTTGGTGCTTACTTTCAGATGGTTTTTGTGGCTCAATCCTTTCATTTTTACAAACAGCGCAAAACAACGAGCGCCATTACCGCATTGGGATACTTCAGTTCCATCGGCATTAAAAATTCGGTAATGAAAATCTAAATCCGGATCGTACGGTGGCTCAACTAAGAGCATTTGGTCAAAACCCACACCGCGGTGTCTATCGGCCCAATGTCTGATATTTTCTGGGTTGATATAAATATTCTGGGTGACATTATCAATCACCATAAAATCATTACCCAAACCATGCATTTTGGAGAAATTCATCGTGACTCCTCCACCAGCTGTTCGCCCTGCCATAGCTGCTCTAAAGTCTCGCGCGCACGAATTAAATGGGCACGATCACCATCCACCAGCACTTCAGCTGCACGCGGGCGAGAGTTGTAATTGGAGCTCATAGTAAAGCCATAAGCACCGGCATTTAAGACAGCTAAGACATCCCCCTCAACTGCGGCAATATGACGAGCGTGGCCAAGAAAATCACCAGTCTCACAAACCGGCCCAACCACATCCACGATACTGGGTTCAGCATCACTTTGGCGAACCGGGATGATGTCATGATAGGCCTGATACAGCGCGGGCCGGAGTAAATCATTCATTCCCGCATCAACCAATAAGAAATTCTTATCCAAACCTGGTTTATTAAATTCAACCCGAGTTAGCATAACGCCAGCGTTACCAACAATCGCTCGACCTGGCTCTAACATCAGTGTCAAATCGGTCACATCTTGAGCTTTTTGCTGCAACCTAAGTAAGTAATCACTTACATCCATCGGCTGTTCATGGTTGTAGGATATGCCCATACCACCGCCCATATCTAAGTGCCGAATATGAATGCCTTCGCTACGTAACTGGCGAATTAAATCGAGCATGATGTCAGCAGCATCAAGAAACGGACTGGCTTTTAAAATTTGCGAGCCGATGTGACAATCCAAGCCTTTTAAATCAAGATTCTTTAGGCTTGCCGCATGCCGTGCCAAAGCGACCGCATCCGTCATGGCAATACCAAACTTATTGGTTTTTAGCCCCGTTGATATATAAGGATGGGTTTGCGCATCCACGTCCGGATTAATCCTCAGACTGACCGGAGCCACCTTATCCAGCGCCGCGGCGACATCATTCAAACGTTCTAATTCTGCCGCCGATTCCACGTTAAAACAGTAGATGCCTTGCTCTAGAGCATAGCGCATTTCTGCCCGCGTTTTTGCGACGCCAGAAAAAACGACGCTATCAGCGCGTCCACCTGCAGCCAATACGCGCGCGAGCTCACCACCTGAGACTATGTCAAAACCTGCGCCCAGTTTGGCCAGTTGATTAAGAATAGCCAAGTTGCTGTTAGCCTTAACCGCATAACAGAGTCGGTGAGGTGCCGGCCAGACCTTAGCGAATTGCTGCCAATTAGCCAGCAACTGAGCTTTGGAATAAACAAACAATGGCGTACCAAAACGTTCAGCCAGCTCATTGAGCGGACACTGTTCCGCATGTAATTGCTGCTGCAGGTAATCAAAACTCATTGGCTTTTATCCTGTAGCAAAGCTGTGGTTACTGGTGTTTGATTAGGCTCAGCCGGTGGCGGTAGTTCAAGCGGACCTTTTTGTCCGCAGGCGACCAACGTCAGCGATCCTGCTACAATGATCAGACGCATTACTTTCAGATTAAACATCGGTAAACTGTACCTACTTTATTTGGGTCATAAATCGTATGGTGTCTATCATCGCATTGAGACGCACAAATGTCATTATTAGGAGTGGACATGCAAGAGCACGACTATCATGAATTAGCAGAAGCTACTATTTTAGCTATTGAAGAGGCTGTTGAAGCCTGCCACGTAGACATAGATACTGAATCGGGCGGAGATATTCTGGAGCTGACGTTTCCTAATAACACGAAAATGGTGATTAATAAGCAGCCACCCCTACAGCAGTTGTGGGTTGCAACCAAATTTAATGGTCATCATTTTGAGTATCGTGATGGTGTCTGGATTGATAACCGGACGGGTGCTGAATTGTGGCAATTATTGAGTGAAGCAGCCAGCAAGCAAGCTGAAACTGACGTGACACTAGCTCCATTAAGCTAATCAGGATGTGGGGATAAAGGATGAGTGAGACACTACGTATTGCTACACGTAAAAGCATGCTGGCGATGTGGCAAGCAGAACACATTAAAGCACGTTTAGAGGCCCTGCACGAAGGGCTCACGGTTGAGTTACTACCTATGAGCACCCGCGGAGATGTGATTTTAGATACACCGCTGGCCAAAATTGGTGGTAAAGGCCTCTTCGTCAAAGAACTTGAAGTGGCGATGTTAGAGGGCCATGCCGATTTAGCTGTGCATTCTATGAAGGATTTACCGGTGGAGTTTCCACCAGGGCTTGAGCTCTTTGGTATTTGTGAGCGCGAAGATCCGCGAGATGCCTTTGTCTCAAATACCTATGCAAGCCTTGATCAGCTTCCTGAAGGAGCCGTGGTCGGCACCTGCAGCTTGCGCCGCAAATGCCAAGTATTGGCACAGTTTCCTCACTTGGTTGTCAAAGACTTACGTGGCAATGTGCAGACCCGCTTGAACAAACTTGATGAAGGCCAATTTGATGCCATTATTTTAGCCGCATCAGGGCTTATCCGGCTGGAGCTACAACATCGTATTAGCCAGCGAATTCCGGCAGAAACCTGTTTACCCGCTAATGGCCAAGGTGTGTTAGGCATTGAATGCCGTAGTGATGATGCTCGTACCAAAGAACTCTTAGCGCCCTTAACCTGCCCTGACACACGTAGTTGCGTATTAGCTGAACGGGCGATGAATCGACGCCTACAAGGTGGTTGCCAAGTACCTATCGGTGCCTATGCTGAGTTGCATGGCGACGAACTGCATTTACGTGGTTTGGTGGGGCGTCCTGATGGTAGCGAGATCATTGAAGGCGACATTCGCGGTCTGCGTGATGATGCCGAGCAATTAGGCATTGAATTAGCGGAATATTTGTTATCCCGCGGTGCTGATGTCATCCTGAAAGATGTCTACGCTGAGAACGAGCTACATTCATGAATCATAAGCTACTTATTTTACGCCCTGACGAGCAATCAAAACCTGTGCAAATGCGCTTACAGCAACAAGCTAAACAGCTCGAGCTAGGCGACTTGCAGACAGAATGCTTTAGCATGGTGAAAATTAGTAGCTATGACGACCCCAACAGCAGTTACGTGCAACTATTGGCTGAACCTTGGGATGCCGGGTTGATGGTTAGCGTAAATGCTGCCCGCTATTTTGCAGAACAAAAACAAGCATGGGCTGCCGATGTCCCGGTGCCGATGGCTCGCTGGTTTGCTGTTGGCCCTACTAGTGCCGCAGCTATTGCAGCAACCGTTGGCCGACCTGTTACTTGTCCATGGCGGCAACACAATAGTGATGCTTTACTAGAGTTGCCGGAGCTACAGCAGGTGGCTGGCCAACGCTGGTTGCTAGTACGCGGACATGGTGGCCGCGAGGTCTTTGCGGAGACCTTACGCGCACGAGGTGCCGACGTACACTATTTGGAAGTTTATCAACGCACTCCCGTAGCTATTAAACCGCAGCTTATTACCCAGTGGCAAACTCAGGTACAGGGCATTATGGTCACCAGTGCCGAGCAGCTCGATTATTTTCTTACTGCGATGCCCAGCTCTGCATCAACTTGGTTAGCCCAATGTTATTGGGTTGTCGCTAGTGAGCGGTTAGCACGCATGCTACCTACTACCTACCAACGAGCATGTGTAGTTGCTGATAGCGCTACTCCCTTTGCTCTCACTCAGGCTTGGGTAAAAGCCATTAAGAACCAACAGGATACCATTCTATGACGCCAACCAAATCAACCAAGGATACCGATGCGGTAGCTGAAATTGATAGTCCTACCGATATCGATAACCCTACCGAGACCACCACACCTACGAGTAAGCCGCGGCGCGGTGGTATGGGCTGGTTGGTCGCAGTGCTGGTGCTTGCAGCCGCAGGAGCTGCACTCTGGTATGGTTATCAGGTGGTCGTGCTTAAACAAGCACAGCAACTGCATGAGTTAACTCGCCAATATTCCACACTAGAGCAACAGTTTAGCCAGTTACAGCAAGATCTAAAATCCCAAAATGATACCTTTAAAGCCACTGTTGACGAGCAGATCCAACAATCCAATCGCGGGCTACAACGAGTTCTTAACGAACAAGCCGACCTCTTAGAAAGTAACCAAATGGCCGTTCGTTCTGTGCAAGCCGAACTAGCGCAACTGGATATCACTCAGCAATCAAGCTGGCGAATTTTTGAAGCACGGGCGCTAGCGGAACGCGCCGCAAGTAAGTTGTGGATAGAACAAGATATTGCTGCTGCAGTTGAGTTATTAAAGCTCGCCGATTCGCACCTGCGAGCATTGAGTAATCCCGCTCATCAAGCGGTTCGTCAAGCCTTAGCAGATGATATTTTGCGCTTAAGCTCACTGCCAGCGCAACAAAGCGAAAGCATCACTCTCACGCTAGGAAGTTTACGCAATCAACTACAGCATAGTCACTGGTATCAGCAGCCTACACCAGGTGTTAGCAATTCGGTAAACGAGGCCTCTGCGAGTGGCTGGCAACGCTTTAAACAAAGTTTCACGGCACTTATGGATAAGTTAATTCGGGTGCAACGTCGTGATACCCCGGTGCAGCCTTTAATTGCCGATACCTATTTTACCGCCAGCAAAGAGCGCGTGTTACTGCAGCTGCAACTAGCCCAGCAGGCTGCTCTGAGCGGCTCGCAGCAGGTTTTTGAGCAAGCCCTTGCCACTGCAATCGAGCAACTCACAACTATCACCGAGATCAGCGATAATGCCGACATTGAGCCTATCCTCGAGCAATTGATGACCTTACAAGAAGCCAAATTGCAGCCTGAGCTACCAGCTCAGTTACCTGCTGTTGCTCTCCTTTCCCGATTAGCTGAGCAATATGCCGTAGGGCAAACCGCTGAGGAGGACTTATGAGGTTTGCGCTAACGCTGATTATTTTATTGATTGCAGGGTTATTGATAGGCCCTCTGTGGTCAGGTAATACCGGTTATATTCTGATCAGCCTGGGTCAATGGACTATAGAGACAAGTATTGTTGCGGCCGTTATTATCCTAACCTTATTGATTTTAGTGCTACGGCTACTTTTAGCTGGCATTCGCCGGGTCATTCGCGGTACCAGCTGGGGTATGAGTTGGTTTGGTAGACGCCGTGAAGCCAAAGCTGGTGACGCCTATACTGACGCCCTTGAAGCACTGCTACAAGGCGACTATGTGCTAGCTTCACGCAACATCAATCGTTGTTATCAGCTTGGCAAAGATCAGCAAGATGCCTTATTAGCAGCATACATCGCAGCCCAATTAGGTGATTTAAACCAAGCCCAAGACTGGCTCAATAAGACTGGCCGTACCGATGATTTTCGCTTAGCGGAGATGTTATTTTCTTTACGGGCAGATCCTGCTAATGCAAGTAGTCGAATAACCGAGCTAGCCGGTTTATTGAAGCAGTATCCTCATCACCCGCAGCTCGTTAAGTTAGCGATTTTGAGTTACCGCAACTTACATAAGTACCGTGAAATTTCTGATTTATTGCCAACTGCAGCACAATTAAATTTGTTCAGCGCTACCGAATTAGCGGAGCTTACTGAGCAAACATACTTAGCCTTGATGCTAGCCGCAGCGAAGTTAAGCTTACCTTCATTACGCCAATATTGGCAAAGCTTAAGCAAAGAACAACGTGCCACCACAGCGATCAGGACGGCTTACTTACAGACACTGATTAAGCTCGAACAAAGCACTGCTGCCGATAAAATAGCTGCTCGTGGGTTAAAACGTGGACAGTTAGAATTAGCGGACTTACTGCAGCGTCAGTTATTGGTTGCCGGCACAGAATTACGGGAATGGTTACAACAGCAATTAAAACAACATCCCGATGACGCGCTGCTGTTGCAAGCTTTAGGTCAGATGGCCTACCTCAGCAAAGACTACTCGTTAGCACAACGGGCATTGCGTAAAGCTACTGAATTAGCACCATCGCAGCGAGTATGGTTCGATCTGGCTCAAACCTATGATGCCTTAGGCGATACCAACGCTGCTTTACGTGCCTATCGCGAAGGGCTACAGTACTCGTGATAAACGCACCATAATTGAATGAAAGGGCAGTTATTACTGCCCTTTTTTATCATTGCTATTACTTACGAATACCTTCAATCGACAAATAGATTTCTACGGTTTCAGATGCTGGACCCAAATCATAGTCCATACCAAAATCCGCTGGAGTAATTGTCACCGCCCCTTCAAACCCGCGACGGAATCCACCCCAAGGGTCTTGCCCAGCGCCAATTTCTGTCACATCAATTGAAATGGGTTTAGTGGTACCGTGCAAAGTAAAGTTACCCTTCAAAACACCGGTACCGTCGCCATTAGCAGTGTAGCTCGTTGACTCAAACTTAGCTTGCGGGTATTTACCAACGTTAAAGAAGTCAGCGCTGCGTAAATGCTTGTCACGCTCGGCGTGATTACTGTCTAAGCTTGCCACGTCAATAGTTACATTAACTTTGGCTGCACTAGGGTTGGCCTCGTCGTAACTGAAGGTTCCTTCAAAATCGTTGAACCGACCGAGCAACCAGCTGTAGCCTAAGTGGCTAACCTTAAATTGTACGAATGCATGAGCACCGCCCGTATCAATCACATAGTCTTCGGCTTGCACCGGAGCTGCTGCTAAAAAAGTAGCTGACATAATCGTGGCTAACAAAAGTTTTTTCATGATAAATCTCCGTTATTAGTTAATCATTTATTGGTCGCAGCATGCGCTTTAGGGTTTCATCTTTGTGAATAAAGTGATGCCTTAAGCCTGCTAGACCATGTCCAATCGCTATAATCACAAGACTCAGTGCGGCATACCAGTGCACCTGTCCAGCGATGTCTTCTTGCTGCGGAATGGAGGTGATCAAGGCTGGTACTTCAAACCAATCAAACACCGAGATTCCACGCCCATCCGCCGTTGAAATGAGGTAACCACTGATCATGGTGATAAACAACAATGCATAAATCAGTGCGTGTCCTAACTTGGCACCTACTTGCTCAAACGTCTTGCCAATAGCTGTGGGTCTTGGTTGCGTAAGTTTCCAGGTCAGCCTAAAGATGGTGAGCAATAACAACGTCATGCCAAATGATTTATGCCACCATGGGCCTAATCGATACCAGGCATCGTAGTAGCCCAGTGTTAACATCCAATAGCCTAAGCCGAATAAGGCAAAAACCATCATAGCTGTTAACCAATGCATGATAATTGCCACCCAGCCGTAGCTACGTATTGAGTTCTTGAGCATAGTCAGTCTCCAAGTTACATCTGTTATTTTAGTCTCATTTATTGAAATTAATATCGGCAATTATAGACTGTTTAATTCTATTTTTTAGAAAGGTTTGTGTGATGGGTAGCCGGCAGCCGTTCGCGATCTTTTCGAGCGCGCAACGAAAAAACCCCTAGCATAGCTGCTAGGGGTTGTTCGTATTTGGTGCCTGGCGGTGACCTACTC
>NZ_JANFPJ010000012.1:0-129818 GCF_032227045.1 Pseudidiomarina fusca | reverse complement strand
GCGAGAAAAAAATGCCAGTCAGCTCTTAACTGACTGGCATTAGGCCCTTGGTCAGCTCTTTTTTATTTCCGCAATCTGTAAATCATTTGCCTTCGCTATTCTTGTTTGTTATTTTTTAAAAAAATATAACAATAACGACAAGGAATTCTCATGCATCTCATGGTTCGCAATTTGCTATTAGCCGCAGGGTTACTTGGTGCTTCACTCACGCCCCCGCAAGCGCTAGCTGAGACTGCAGCCGAGACAGCCGAGACCAGCGCAGCAAGTACCTTTGAACAGGCCTATGCCGCTTTACAGCAAGCGCACCAGCAACAACTCCCTAGCCACGAGCTAAGAAGCTACGCGCAAAGCGCCTATCAAGCGGCCAGTGCTTATTTTGGTGACGAGCACATCAATACGGCTAAAATGAAGCTGTCCTTCCTGAACTTGTTAACTCCGAGCCAGCACAGCAGCGGTGATTTTGCTGACCTTGCTACCAGCGTGCTCGATACCTACGAAAGCGAATACGGCGCCGACGCCGATGAACTGATCCCGACGCTGATGATGGTGTTACGAACGCAACCCGTGCGCGCTCATTTACGCAAAAATCGTGCCCTATTTGAACGCTTAATCGAAGCGGCAGAACGCTCTCCTAGCCTTAGCGTTGAACAACAACTACGACTCAAAATTGACGCAGCCACCTTGTTGTTGGCACAAGGCAACCCAGCTAGTCGAGCCCTGCTTGATTTTCCTGAACAAGCGCAGCAACAGCTTGGCGCAAGCCATGACTTAACTTTGTTGGCAGAGTTCTCGGCGGCTCGTTATTTAGAAGTGAACCAACAAACCCGAAGCGCAACTGACTACTTTGAGAAAATCAGCCAACACCCATTTACTGAGCAAGCCTCAGAGACCCAACTGAGTATCAAGTACATGAGCCATGCCCGTTTGGTTGCTACGTATGAAGGCATTGGTGAAAGCGATAAAGCCACCAAACATTGTTTAGCTATTGCCGCTATGGGGCGCGGTATTGGTGACGAAGAAGAACCCACCCCAATTTACCGAGTGAACCCGGAGTTTCTGCCTAGTATGGCGCGTGACGGTCATAGCGGTTCAACGGTATTGATGTTTGATATTAATAAGCTAGGTATGGTGGAAAATATTCGAGTCGAAGAAGCCAGCCATAAAGCTTGGGCTCGGGCCGCCACCAAAGCCTTGCAGCAGTGGCGCTATGCACCACGGTATGTGAATGGGGCTAGCGTCGATACCGCCAATCGCAAAGTTGTCTTTGACTTTAATATTCGCCGCTAGCATCACTACTAGTATCACCATGAGCACCAGCAAAATACTGCCAAATCAGCCGTTCAGCTGGGCCAGCTAAGCGTTCCGCTGAACGAACCATGTGTACCTCTAGGTTCACCTGATTAATAAAACCCGGAATATCAATAGGCCGCAACATCTGTTGTGCGATGGCATCACCGACCAGATCGCCGGGGATGATCCCCCATCCCATCCCAGCTAGCAATAACTCGCGTTGGGTGATGGAGTCATTCACTCTAATCCGTTGCTGACCGGGCATCCGTAAAATAATATCAAGATCAATACCAACATCTTGATTTTGCGGGATCAACATGGGCAAATCCAGCAAGTCTTGGCGTGATACTTTTATTGCTGCAGGATGAATTGCCGCGGGGTCAACTAAACCAGCTTGCTGCAACAGCGCTGGTGCTACCACAATCAGTAATTCAAACGGTCGCACCCTTACCGTCTCAAAATCACCGTGCTGACGGAATACGGGTAGCCAAGGGCATAACGCCAATTCAGCTTCGCCATCACGAATTTTCCGTAACGAGCGCAACTGGGAATCGCCGCTTAACAATAACTCCGTTGCCGGAAAGGTCTGCTGTAACTGCTGCAGCGCAGGAAACAACACCGCCGGTGCACAGGTGTAGTCATAAGAAATCCGTAACTGCGGCTCAGCCCCGGTGCGTAATTGCTGGGTGAGTGATTGCAGTCTTTGATTTTGCCGAATCACCTCACTGGCCTGGCGCAGAAACTGTTGGCCACGCTGTGTCAGCGCTAAGCGATAACCACTACGATCCAATAATTTGAAACCAGCTTCCTGCTCGAGGTTTTTTAGTGCCATACTGACCGCAGCTTGGGTGCGATGCATGCGTTCAGCAACGGCTTGCACCGAACCGACTTCAGCCAAATGAATGAGCATTTCTAGTTGGTTCAGCTTCATCGTTAACCCTATAAGTTTTTCTTAAGATGTTTTTAATTTTTATTCAGTATTACTTTAGCTTTGCTTTGGCTAAAATAACAGCCTAAGTTTTCTTAATCGCTTGGTGAATACCACGCAGAGGTTGCCCCATGAATTACCCAGCTCGTCTAGTTACTTGGTCTTTGTTCGCAGTTGCTGTTATCAGCGTAGGCGCTTGTTCTCCAGCCCCAGAAGCAGCTGCGCCAACGGCTGTCGCTCAACCGGTGAAGTTAATGACGGTAAGCTACGGCCATGGAGAACGGATTCGTCGCTTCCCAGCTGTGGTTGAAGCTGCGCAAGTGGCGCAACTGGCATTTCGAGTTGCGGGTGAAATTACCGAGTTTCCGGTCAAAGCTGGTCATGATGTGAGTCAGGGGCAGTTAATTGCCAAGCTTGACCCAACCGACTACCAATTGGTGCTAGACCAAGCACAAGCAAGGTTTGAGTTAGCTCAAGCACAATTTACTCGTACTGAGAATTTGGTGGCGCAAGGGGTGATTTCGCCGCAGCAGTTTGATGAGGTTAAATCGAACCTCGAGGTGGCCCGCGCTAATCTAGAAACGGCTAAGGCAAATGTGCGTTACACCGAATTACGCGCGCCTTTTGCCGGTACCGTGGCCCATGTTTTTGTTGAGCGTTACGAAACCGTGCAACCCCAGCGAGCTATTGCTACCATTCAGCTCAGTAATGCCGTAGACGTGAGTATTCGGGTGCCTGAGAGTTTATTTGCACGAGTGCAAAGACAGACAGATTATCAACCGGATGTGATGTTTGCAGCAGCCCCAGAGCGTCGCTTTAAAGCCACCCTAAAAGAATGGGACGCCACTGCAGACCCTGCTACCAACACCTATAAAGTGGTGTTCACCTTACCGGTACCGACCGACTTAAACGTACTTCCGGGCATGTCTGCCGCCCTTGAAGTAGACGCGAGCGCCATTGCTCAACAAGCGGCAGCGGCCATTATTGTGCCTAGTTCAGCGGTGTTTTCACCAGCCACCCAAGCGGCTAGCAGCGGTCATGCCGTATGGGTCTATCAGCCCGAGGCCGGCGTGGTGGAGCTGCGTTCGATTACCATAGGTGCGGTAACCAATCACGGCGTTGAGGTGACCGCAGGCCTAGTCGATGGTGAGCAAATTGTCGTTGCTGGAGTGCATGCATTAACAGACCAGCAGCAGGTACGGCCATGGACTAAAGAGCGAGGTCTGTAATGAACATTGCTCGTTACAGTATGAAGCGCACCACCACCAGCTGGATGGTGCTATTTATTCTCTTACTTGGCGGGATTATCGCGCTGCTTAATATTGGTCGCTTAGAAGATCCTGAATTTACGCTGAAGCAAGCCATGGTCATTACCCAATACCCTGGCGCAACGGCGCAACAAGTTGAAGAAGAAGTCACCTACAAGCTGGAAAATGCCATCCAGCAACTGGCCAATGTTGACCACATTACTTCGGTCTCTAAACCCGGGCTTAGCCAAATCACCGTAGAAATGCAAAGTACCTTGCGCAAACATCAGATGCCACAGGTGTGGGATGAGTTACGGCGTAAAATTAACGATGCCCAGCCTCAACTTCCGCCCGGCAGTGGGGTGCCCATGGTGAAAGATGACTTTGCTGATGTGTATGGCATGACTTTTGCGATTTCCGGCCCCGGCTACAGTTATCAAGACATTGCTGATTACACCGATTTTTTACGCCGCGAACTGGTGCTAGTGAAAGGCATAGGTAAGGTGATGGTAGCCGGCAAACAGAACGAGCAAGTGATTGTCGAAGTGTCGCGCGAGAAGCTTGCTAACTTTGGTATTGCCCCACAGCAGTTGGTGAATCTACTGCAAACACAAAATGCGGTTAGCGATGCCGGCCGCGTGCAAATTGGTGATGAGCGCATTCGTTTGCAAACCAGTGGCGAATTTCAAGATGTTGCCGCACTGGCCGATTTGATGATCAGTAACCCGGGCGCAGAAGAGCGGATTCTATTACGCGATGTGGCCACTGTAACTCGCGAATACCAAGAAATCCCAACCCATATGGTGCGTTACAACGGGCAAGAATCTTTGTGGCTAGCACTGTCTTTTGCTCCTGGCGTGAACGTGGTGGAAGTAGGTGAACGCGTTACTGCTAAACTGGCTGAGTTAGAATACGCCCAACCGGTCGGCATGCAGCTCAGCAACATCTACGATCAACCCAGTGAAGTGGATAAATCCGTCACCAACTTTCTTATCAACCTAGCCGAAGCCGTAGTGATTGTAGTGGTAGCCTTGTTGGTGACCATGGGGCTGAGATCTGGCGTGTTGATTGGTAGTGTCCTGCTAGTGACCGTGCTCGGTAGTTTTATCTTCATGTATTTAATGGATATTCAGCTGCAACGGGTCTCTCTTGGCGCTTTGATTATTGCCTTAGGCATGTTAGTTGATAACGCCATAGTCGTGGCCGAAGGTATGCTGGTTGGGGTGCGACGTGGTTTGTCGCGGATTCAAGCCGCCAGCGACGTGGTGCAACAAAATTTATGGCCACTGCTGGGGGCGACAGCGATTGCCATCATTGCCTTTGCGCCGATTGGGCTATCTAAAGATGCTAGCGGTGAATACGCCAACTCGTTGTTCTGGGTACTGTTTATATCGCTGCTATTGAGTTGGTTTACCGCCATCACTCTCACGCCGTTCTTGGGTAATATTCTGTTTCGCAAAGATGCTCGCGCGCGTAGCGCCATCGAACAGCCCGAAGATGATGACCATGTTTATCAACACTGGGTATTTCTAGGCTACCGCAAGCTTTTGCTGGGCTTTTTAAGTTGGCGAAAAACCACGGTAGCCGTGATGTTGGCGCTGTTGGTGCTGGCTGGCTATGGTTTTACTAGCGTAAAACAGTCTTTTTTTCCGCCCAGTACCACGCCGATGGCCTTTATTGATTTATGGTACCCGCAAGGAACCGATATTCGCTCGACCTCCCAGCAGGTGAAACAGCTTGAACATTACTTGCAACAAGAGTACTTGCAACAAACAGAAGCAGGCCAAGAGGCTGCTGGCTTAGATTTTGTTGCCACCACCATAGGCCAAGGCGCTCCTAGGTTTACCCTCACCTATATGGTCGAAAAATCCTACGAAAGCTATGCCCAGTTGATTCTGCGTGGTACCGATAATCAGCATTTGCAACGGATACTCGAGCAATTTGAAGGCTACCTGCAACAGCAGCAGCCCGATGTTGAGTTTAAGATCAAGCCCATTGAAATGGGCCCCTCCCAAACAGCGAAGCTCGAAGCGCGCTTCAGCGGCCCTGACCCGTTGGTGCTGCGTCAACTGGCAGACCAGGCTCGGCAGATTATGGCAGCCGATGCCGGAGTCCATAATCTGCGCGATAACTGGCGCCAACGCACCAAAGTGCTCGAAGTAGACTTTAATGAAGCCGCAGCGCGACGGTTAGGCATTACCAAACAAGACGTTGATGATGTGCTTAAACGGAATTTCACCGGGCAAACGGTGGGAGTCTATCGCGATGGTACCGAGTTACTGCCGATTTTGGTTCGAGCGCCAGCACCGGAACGTAGCGATCTAGACAACTGGTATGAGTTGCAAGTTTATAGCTCGGCGTTGCAACAGCATATTCCGCTGGGTCAGGTGGTGCATGGCATTCAGCTGGCCGCCGAAGATTACCTGATTGTGCGGCGCGACCGGAAAAGAACCATCACAGTAATGGCTGATCATGATATTTTCTCTGACGAAACGCCCGCCATGGTGTTAGCCCGAGTGCGCCCCGATATTGAAGCCATTCCCTTGCCGCTCGGCTATGAGTTAAGCTGGGGTGGTGAGTTTGAGGCATCACAAAAAGCCACTGGCGCAGTGTTTCAAGCCTTGCCATTGGCGTTTCTGGTGATGTTCATTATTACTGTGTTGCTGTTTAGCTCTATCCGTCAAGCTGGGGTATTGTGGACCACAGTCCCCTTGAGCCTGATTGGGGTTACTCTGGGGCTATGGCTCACTGATCAGCCCTTTGGTTTTATGGCGTTATTAGGCTTTTTGAGTTTATCAGGCATGTTAGTTAAAAATGGCGTGGTCTTATTGGAACAAGTGCGCGTAGAATTAAGTGCTGGTAAAGCAGCCATAACAGCACTGGTGGACGCCTCCGTAAGCAGGGTGCGCCCCGTCTCTATGACTGCCGCTACCACGATTGTGGGAATGATTCCGCTGCTGTTTGATGACTTCTTTGTAAGCATGGCGGTGGTGATCATGTTTGGTTTAGGCTTTGCAACCTTACTTACCTTGGTTGTGGTGCCGGTGATGTATGCGTTGGTGATGCGAGTAAAATGAATATAGCAGTGTTAGGAGCAAGTGGTGGCCTCGGTGGCATGACCGGTAGTACCTGTGTGCAAGTTTCAGAACGTATTCTGATTGATGTAGGTACTGGTGTCAGCCAATTGTTGTTAAAGCAGATGCAGCAAGTGCGGCATATTTTTCTAACTCACAGCCACAGCGATCATATCGCTTGTTTACCTATGCTGTTAGGTAACTTATTTAATGTGGCTGATGCTGATGAACCTGTCACTGTCTATGGCTCGGCCGATACTATCGCGGCTATCCAAGCGCATGTGTTTAATTGGGTCATCTGGCCCGATATGCAAGAACTACCTAGCAAAGCAGCACCACTGTTGCGCTTACAAACCATCACTGCAGGCCAATCCATTGCTATTGATGGTATTAGCCTCACCCCTTTTGCCACCTATCATACGGTGCCAACCTTCGGTTATTCTATTTGCAAAGAGCAGCAGCATACGGTGTATGTGGCCGATACTGGCTATGCCAGCAGTCTGGTTGAGCAGATTAATCAGCTGGGCGTGATTGACGATATTATTTTGGAGTGTAGCTTTCCTAATGAATTGGCAGCAGTGGCCAAGCAAAGCTGTCATTTGACCCCACAGCTATGTTTGCAACTCTTAGCTGAGTTGACGCAGCCGCCAAAACGGGTGTGGATCAATCATTTAAAACCAGATGTGGCGGATGAAGTACATAAACAATTGCGGCAGCAGCACCCACCACAGGGCTGGCAGGTGCTGCTATAACTTACCGCTCAACAATGCGTGTTCAAGCTAGGTTAGTAGGTGCTTACTTTAACGTTTGAATCACCCACACCTAGGTTGATAGAGACTACCGCGGTACCCGCACCACGACCTTTGCTGCTGGCGGTCATCAAGAAGCGGTTGTTCTCGACTTCCGCTACGCCCTTTACCTGGCTGTCGCCGATGCCAATATCGCTGGTGATGGTGGCTAGGTCGCCGCGTAACTCAAGGTCCACTTCGCCTACGCCCACATCCAGATTGATATCGGTCGTCCACATCTCACCACCGACGGTGCCTACCCCCAAATCTGCATCTACGGACGCAATCTTGGGCAGCTGAATCACCCAATCAAGCTTAACGTTATCTTGCTCTGGTACGCTTAGCACCAAACGGTCACCGTCTTGTTTTGCAGTTAATTGAACCGCCTCAAGGTCACCGTCGTTCCACATTTTGTCGCTATCGGCTTTGGCTGTTAGGGTAACTGACAGGGTGTCGCCAGTGGTCGCAACAAATTTAATTTCTCCAACACCAGAATCCAAGCTGAGCTTAGTGCTGCTGGTGACTTGATATTCGGCACTCATGGTTTTTTGCTGTGCAATAGTAGCAGCTGCTTGAAAGGGCATGCTGGCTAGCGTTACCAAGGCGATTAATCCAGTCGCAAAGTTCCATACAACCTGTTGCTTTTTCATTGTTTTATTCCTTTTATCCATGTTGGTTATGAGACCGGTTGCAGCGGCTAAATTATGCTGCAACCTTTGGTCTGATTTTTTAATCACTTGCTAAGACTTAAGCAAATGCTGTGCCAACTCTGATAAGTTATTATAAAACAACAAGTTAAACAACAACCCTTAGAGATAAAGAATGACCACTTAAGCTATTTCACTAGTTTTTAGTAAAATTTATACTAACGAAGCGGCGATTTTCACCACCGCTTTAAGTACAGCCAATACACTGCTGGTATCACCAACAAACTCAGCAATGGCGCTACAATCATGCCTCCTATCATAGGCGCAGCGATACGCTGCATCACTTCGCTACCGGTACCTTCGCTCAGCATAATCGGCAACAACCCAGCGATAATAGTGAGCACCGTCATGGCTTTAGGCCGCACCCGCTGTACGGCGCCCTGCATAATCGCCTGCTGCAGCTCAGCCAAGCTGGGCTTGCTGTTAGCACGGCGAGCTTCAGCTAGGGCCTGATTTAAATACAGCATCATCACTACTCCAAACTCTGCTGCCACCCCCGCCAAAGCAATCATACCCACTCCTACCGCGGTGGATAAATTAAAGCCTAGCGCCCAGACCAACCAAAGACTACCACTGAGTGCCAGAGGCAGAGTGACCATGATCAGTAAGGCTTGTTTGAACGACTTAAAAGTGACGTACAGCAGCATAAAAATAATCACCAAGGTGATTGGCACCCCGTCTTCAGCTTATTTTGTACCCGTTGCATGGATTCATACTGACCCGACCAACTGACGCTGTAGCGTGGCGGCAACTGATAGCTAGCCACCAAAGGTTGGGCGGCCGCTAACACATCACTGACGGCGGTATTAGCATCCACATCAATAAAAAGCCAGCCGTAGGTAAGAGCTAGATTCAACGATTGCAGCAGGTCAGTCATGCTATTTCACCTTGACACCCCCCCCTCTGCTGCTTAAATTAAACTTCAACTTAACATTTTTTAACCAGTTGTACTTTTGACGCCCATTATTTCATCGATACAAAGGATGACTCATCATGACATTGCCCGTTAAATCATTAGTGCTCATGGCTATGCTGTCGTTACTAGGCGCTAGTTCTGTGAATGCCAAATCTGTCGGTAATAAAGAACAGCCAAGACCCGATCCAGGAGCAGAAGTCATCTATCTTGTCGCATCTACCATAGGGCTCTCATTAGATGAACTTAACCGTTCTTTTAATGTGATCGTAGGTTTTCAATCCGGTAAATTTACCCTGCCAGAACTAGATTCACTTGCTGATGATGAGCTGCTGCTCATGATTGATAGGTCTGCAGAACCCTTCGCCAGTCTCGACAACCAACAACTCATGCTGGTGGCGCAACGCTACCTGATTGAAACCGAGCTGTTGGCTGCTCGCGCTGATGTTGACGTTGACAAGTTTCGTCAGTTCTATCGTACCTTTGATAGAACCATTACGCTGGCGCTGCGCGTCAATAAGTATGTTTCAGTAAAGCAGCGTAGCAGTCTCTCCCCTGATGCGTCACTCACTTATATGGATGTGGATACCTTTGATGGCCCTATCATAGATTGCGACCGTTCTTGCCGGGCGGTGCAAGAGCAAGTTTGGGAAAACATGTTTGGGCAACTTACTATCATGGGCGACATGCAGAGCTGGGAGAAGCAGCATGGCTCACAGTCATTAGGAACTGTTGCCCGTATTGTTGATCATGAATCAGGCAAGTTTATTGAAGTAAGAAATCAGTCTAGTTCGCTGGCGTGGGTATCGATCATTGGTGGAAGTGACTGCGGCGCTGCTGCTTGTATTTAACGTATTGATAAAAAAAGCTGAAACAGCGGTAAGACTGTTTCAGCTTGGGTTAAACCATTTGAGGCTAAGGCTTACCAGATTTTTACGCGTTGCTCTGGTGCCAAGTACAGGTCATCACCTGGTTGCACATCAAAGGCTTCATAAAAGGCTGGTACGTTTACCACAGTTCCATTCACACGGTAATCAGCGGTCGAGTGTGGACCACGCACTACTTGGTTACGCACAAACTCATCACGCATTTTGGTTTTCCATACTTGCGCCCAGCCTAAGAACACGCGCTGCTCACCGGTGTAGCCGTCCATAACTGGAGCTTCTTCTCCAGCTAAGGCATTTTTATAAGCACGGTAAGCAATGGTTAAACCGGCTAAGTCACCGATGTTTTCACCTAAGGTGAGTTTACCTTGCAAGAAGGCACCCGGAATAACTTCGTATTGGTCTGTTTGTGCCGCTAACATGTTGGCACGTTCTTCAAACGCTGCGCGGTCTGCTTCAGTCCACCAGCTGCTTAAGTTACCATCGCCATCGTATTTAGAGCCTTGGTCGTCAAAACCATGACCTAGTTCGTGACCAATAACAGCACCAATACCACCGTAGTTCACTGCATCTTCAGCATTCATATCAAAGAATGGCGGTTGCAAGATACCAGCTGGGAACACGATTTCGTTACGCACTGGGCTGTAGTATGCATTGACGGTTTGTGGCGTCATGCCCCACTCTTCTTCTTTAACCGGCGCGCCGATTTTAGCTAACTCTTCATTGAACTCAAACAACGCTGAACGCTTGTAGTTACCTACCAAGTCATTGTCTGCAATGGTTAATTCAGAATAGTCACGCCACTCGCTTGGATAGCCGATGTAAGGCGTAAACTTGTTCAGTTTTTCCAATGCTTTAGCTTTAGTGTCGGCACTCATCCACTCAAGATCTTGAATAGATTCACCGTAGGCCGTAATCAAGTTAGCTACCAGTTCTTCCATGCGCGCCTTGGCTGCCGGTGGGAAGTATTCAGCGACATATAATTGGCCCAAGACTTCACCTAACACGCCATTGGTAGCGTTAACGCCGCGTTTCCAGCGTGGTTCTTGCGCTGGAGTACCATTAAGCACGGTACCGTAAAAGGCAAAACGACGATCGTTAATTTCTTCAGTTAAGGCACCAGCATAACGCTCAACGGTTTTGATGGTTAAATAATGCTGCCAAGTTGTCACATCAACATCGGCGAACATGTCACCAAAAGCTTCAAAATAACTAGGTTGACGAACAATCACATCAGCCGCTTTTGCGACGCCGGTGGCAGCAGCGTAAGCATCAAAATCAAAGCTACCTAGGGCCTCAGCTAATTCTGCTTTGGTCATTTTGTTGTAGGTTTTATCCGCGTTACGGCTTTCAATACGAGTCCACTGGGCTTCTGCTAGTTTGGTTTCTAACGCCAAAATAGCTTCAGCGGCGGCACTGGCTTCAGCATAATCGACTAACCCTAAGATATCAGCGAGGTAAGCTTGATACTGCTGACGGATCTCAACGTACTTCTCGTCATCGCTCAAATAATACTCACGATCGGGTAAACCTAAACCTGATTGTGACATGTAAATAGCGTTAACTTCAGGGTCTTTCGCATCTGGATAGACATAAAAACCAAACGGTGAGCTCACCCCATATTTAGCTAGCTCGGCCATCCGTGCGACCACATCCGCATGAGTTTTAACCTCGGCATTGGCTTGTAAATCTGCGGCAATCGGGTTGTAACCAAGGCTGTTTAGAGTTTCAACATCCATAAAGCTATTGAAGAAATCACCAATTTTTTGCGTATTAGTGCCAGCTTCCGCACTACTAGCGGCGGCTTCTTCAATAATGCCACGCAGACGTTCTTGGTTTTGTTCTGCTAAATCTAAGAAGCTACCGATGCGTGATTTATCTTCTGGCATGTCAGTGTTTTTATGCCAAGTACCGTTCACAAACATGAATAAATCATCTTGTGGACGAACACTGGTATCAAAGTTTTCTAACACTAAGCCAGAGGTCAGTTGTTGTTGTGGCTGTTGCTGTTCTTGTTGTTGTTCTTGCTGTTGCGGTTGCTGGGGCGAACACGCTGCCACCCCTAGGGCTAAGGCTACGCTTAGCGCTAACGTGCTTACTTTATTCATAAAATCCTCGTTGCTGGATATTGTTGCTAAGTTATCCTTGCTACCTTAAGCCAAGGTGCGGCGTGGTACAACAAAAATCCCGACAACTACCCGCATACATCGGCTTATTTGTCGCAAAAACCGGTCGTACAAAAGGCAAAAAAAATCCGCAGCTGCTGAGCAACTGCGGATTCTTGGCTGCGGCATAAAGCCTACAGCTTATTTTTTCTTGGCTTTTTTGTTTGGCAGGTCAGTAATAGAGCCTTCAAACACTTCAGCTGCTAAGCCCACAGACTCATACAAGGTTGGGTGTGCATGAATAGTTAGCGCGATGTCTTCTGCATCACAGCCCATCTCGATGGCTAAACAGATTTCGCCTAATAACTCACCGGCATTAGAACCAACGATAGCACCACCGATAATACGGTTGTTTTTATCAAACAACAGCTTGGTGAAACCGTCTGTAGCACCTTGTGCGATAGCACGACCTGAAGCGGCCCACGGGAATACTGCTGCTTCGTATTCGATGCCTTGCTCTTTCGCTTCTTTTTCAGTTAAGCCAGCCCATGCAACTTCAGGATCCGTATAAGCAATAGAAGGAATCACTTTCGGATCAAAGTAATGTTTCTTGCCGGCAATCACTTCTGCTGCAACATGACCTTCGTACACAGCTTTGTGCGCTAACATGGGCTGACCAACGATATCGCCGATAGCAAAAATATTACTTACGTTAGTACGTAACTGCTTATCTACTTCAATAAAGCCACGGTCAGTTACCTGCACGCCAGCATGTTCTGCGCCAACTTTCTTACCGTTAGGAGCACGGCCTACAGCGACTAACACAGCATCATATTTCACTGGTTTTTCAGGGGCTTTGTCGCCTTCGAACGTTACGTGAATACCATCTTTCTTGGCTTCAACTTTCGCTGCTTTGGTGTTCAACATGATGTTATCGAACTTCTTCGCAATCGATTTAGTGAAGGCTTTAATGATGTCTTTGTCCGCTGGCGGAATTAACTGCTCAGTCATTTCCACAACGTCAACTTTGGCACCTAAGGCACTGTATACACAGCCCATTTCTAAACCGATAATACCGCCACCTAAGACCAACATACGCTCTGGTACAAAACGTAATTCTAAGGCTGCAGTTGAGTCCCAAATGCGCTCATCTTCGTGTGGCACAAACGGTAACTTGATCGACTGTGAACCAGCAGCAATGATTGCATGCTCAAAGTTAATGGTGGTTTCTTTGCCATCAGCATCTTTTACTTTCAGTTGCTTATCGCTCGCGAACTCACCGACACCGTTGACCACGGTAACTTTACGCATTTTGGACATTTGTCCAAGGCCACCGGTTAATTGACCGATAACTTTTTCATTTTTGTGCGCACGAATTTTGTCTAAATCAATTTTCGGAGCACCAAACTCAACGCCTGCGGCTCCCATGTGCTTGGCATCTTCAATGTGCTTAGCAATGTGTAATAAGGCTTTAGAAGGAATACAGCCCACGTTCAAACATACCCCACCTAAGGTGTTGTAACGTTCAACAATCACTGTGTCTAAACCTAAATCGGCAGCACGGAATGCTGCTGAATAACCACCTGGGCCGCCACCTAGAACGACGACTTGGGTCTTCACTTCTTTGCTCATAAGAACCTCTTTGAATTCGGCTGTGTTCGGTCTGTGGGGCTTATTATAACATCCCCACCACAAATTGTTTAATTTATAAGACTAATTTACGAATATCCGACAAGACATTGCTCAGGTACACACTAAAGCGTGCGGCCACGGCGCCGTCAATCACGCGATGGTCGTAGCTTAAGCTTAATGGCAACATTAATCGTGGCTCGAACTCTTTGCCGTTCCACTTAGGTTTCATGTCGCTCTTAGATACCCCTAAGATAGCGACATCAGGCGCATTCACAATCGGCGTGAAGGCGGTTCCACCAATGCCACCTAGGCTAGAAATTGAGAAACATCCGCCTTGCATGTCTTGGGCCTTAAGCTTGCCATCACGTGCTTTAGCACTGATTTCTAACAGCTCATCCGAAAGCTCGTAAATGCCTTTTTTGTCGACATCACGAATCACAGGAACCACCAAGCCGTTCGGGGTATCGACGGCAATACCAATGTGCACGTATTTCTTCATGATCAAGTGTTCGCCATCGTCTGCTAACGATGAGTTGAACACTGGGTATTCGCGCAGAGCTTTCGCAACTGCCTTCATGATAAACACCAGCGGGGTAATTTTTACGCCGTCTTTCTTCTTCGCCTGCAGTTCATTTTCTTGCTTACGGAAAGCCTCTAACTCAGTAATGTCAGCTTCGTCAAACTGGGTTACATGTGGAATCGTTACCCAATTACGGTGCAGGTTTGGCCCAGAGATTTTCTGGATGCGGGTGAGTGGCACCTGCTCTACTTCGCCAAACTTACTGAAGTCTACTTTAGGTGGTGCAATTACTTGCAACCCACCGGCACCTTGGGCTACGCCACTAGATGCGGTAGCCTTAGGCCGTGACAATTCGTATTTCACATACTCTTGCACGTCTTCTTTGAGAATACGACTCTTACGCCCAGAACCTTTCACTTGAGTCAGGTTCACCCCAAACTCGTGTGCTAAGCGACGCACCGCTGGTGACGCATAGGCTAGGCCTTCGGCTTTACCTTTTTTGTCTAACGGATGGTCAGGCACCGGTGGTTTACGTTCGCTAGTGCTGCTATCTGCTGCGGTTGCGGCGTCGTCTTCTGCGGCATCTGAACTCGCTACCGACGGTGCTGGCTCGGCTTGGCTAGCAGCTGGTGCCGCTGAGCTCGCGCTTGCTTCACGTATTTGCAAACGCACCACCAACGAGCCTTCTTTTACCTTGTCGCCGACTTTCACTTCCACAGATTCAACCACGCCAGCTTGTGGGCTAGGAACATCCATGGTGGCTTTGTCGGTTTCTAGGGTGATCAGACCGTCTTCTGCGGCAATTTCATCGCCAGCGCTTACCAGCACTTCAATCACGTCCACTTCACCAGATTCGCCAATATCAGGCACCATCACGTCGATGGTTTTGGTGGCACCGCTGCCTGCCTGCTGCTCTTCTGAACTGGCTTCTGAGCTGTCGTCAGAGCTGTTGTCAGTACTGTTGTCAGAGCTGTCTTTAGCGCTTGCTGCCTCTTGCTCTTCACCTTTGGCGGCGGGCTGTTCTGCATCAGCGCCAGCATCTTTGTCAGCATCAGCATCCGCGCCAGCTTCCGCTGCTGCTTCAAACATTGCCAACAAATCGCCTTCTTTGATTTTGTCGCCAACCTTCACTTTCAGTTCAGCCACAACCCCAGCAAAAGGCGCTGGAATATCCATCGACGCTTTATCGCTTTCAACTGTAATCAACGAGTCTTCAACTTCTACCTGGTCGCCTTTAGCCACCAGGATCTCGATAACTTCAACTTCATCACCGCCCACGTCTGGGGCTTTTACTTCTTTCAAGTCTGCCATAATAGCCTCCGCTCCCGTTGCTTACGCGTACAGTGGATTGATTTTGTTGGTATCGATGTTGAAGTCTTTGATGGCTTGTTCCACCACTTTCACCTCAATATCACCCGCTTTGGCTAACTCGGTTAATGCTGCCACCACAATGTACTGTGCGTTCACTTCAAAGTGACGACGCAGATTTTCACGGCTATCTGAGCGGCCGTAACCGTCTGTGCCTAACACGCGATAAGCAGTAGGAACCCACGCACGGATTTGGTCAGCATACTGCTTCATGTAATCCGTTGCGGCGATGGTCGGGCCTTTAGCATCCGCTAACACCTGAGTCACATAGGCTTGTTTGGCCTTGCCGCCCAAGTTCAGCATATTGTAACGCTCGACATCATAACCGTTGCGCGCCAGCTCGTTGAACGAGGTTGCGCTGTAGACCTTGGCATTCACCCCAAAATCAGCGGCTAAGATGCGGCCAGCCTCACGTACTTGCTGCAAGATGGTACCAGAGCCTAGTAATTGCACTTCTGCTTTAGCGCCTTTGGCTTGATGACTCTCTAGCTCGTACATCCCTTTGATAATGCCTTCTTCAACGCCTTCTGGCATTTCTGGCTGCACGTAGTTTTCGTTCATCACGGTGAGGTAATAGAACACGTTTTCTTGCTCACCGTACATGCGACGTAAACCGTCTTGAACAATCACTGCCACTTCGTAACCGAAGGTAGGATCATAAGTGACACAGTTAGGCACTGTGTTAAACAAGATATGGCTGCTGCCGTCTTGGTGTTGTAGACCTTCGCCGTTGAGGGTGGTTCGACCGGCGGTACCGCCGACTAAGAAGCCACGCGCTTGGCTGTCACCAGCGGCCCAGACCAAATCACCCACCCGTTGGAAACCGAACATCGAGTAATAGATGTAGAACGGAATCATCGGCTCGTTATTGGTTGAGTAGCTGGTTGCTGCTGCTACCCACGACGCCATCGCACCAAGCTCGTTGATGCCTTCTTGTAATACTTGGCCTTGTTTATCTTCACGATAATAAGCTACTTGGTCAGCATCTTGCGGCTCGTATTTCTGCCCTTGGCTGGAATAAATACCCACCTGACGGAACAAGCCTTCCATACCAAAAGTACGGGCTTCGTCTGGAATAATAGGTACGATCCGTTTACCAATTTTCTTGTCTTTGAGTAACGCCGTGAGAACCCGCACAAACGCCATGGTGCTTGAAATTTCACGCTCACCAGAACCTTTAGTGACCGCCTCAAAGGCCTTCAACGATGGAATTTCTAACTCAACATCGGTGTTTGGACGGCGCACTGGCATAAAGCCACCCAGTGATTCGCGACGCTCGCGCATGTACTTCATTTCTGCGCTGTCTTCTGGGAACTTGTAGAATGGAATCTCTTCAAGTTCGCTATCTTTGATTGGAATGTTGAAACGATCACGGAAGTGCTTGATCGCTTCCATGTCCATTTTCTTCACCTGGTGGGCAATGTTTTTACCTTCACCAGCAGCACCCATGCCATAACCTTTCACGGTTTTGGCTAAGATCACCTGTGGCCGACCTTTGGTGTTTACGGCCTTATGGTAGGCAGCGTAAACTTTCATCGGGTCGTGACCACCCCGGTTTAAGCGCCAGATATCTTCGTCTGTGAGGTTAGCGACCATGGCTTTGGTTTCTTCGGTTTTGCCAAAGAAGTGTTCACGCGTGTATGCGCCGCCCTTAGCTTTGTAGTTCTGGTACTCGCCATCCACGCTATCTTGCATGATTTGCGCTAATTTACCTTCGGTATCGCGATACAGCAGCGGATCCCAGTAACGACCCCAAATCACTTTAATCACTTCCCAGCCGGCGCCGCGGAAAGTACCCTCGAGTTCTTGGATGATCTTGCCGTTACCACGTACCGGACCATCTAAGCGCTGCAAGTTACAGTTCACAATAAAGGTGAGGTTGTCTAAGCCTTCACGAGTAGCTAGGCCAATGGCACCCAAGCTTTCTGGTTCATCCACCTCGCCATCACCTAAGAAGCAGTACACGCGCTGGTTTGAGCAGTCTTTAATGCCACGGTCCGTGAGGTATTTTAGGTAACGTGCTTGGTAAATCGCCTGCATCGGGCCTAAGCCCATGGACACCGTAGGGAACTGCCAAAAATCAGGCATTAAGTTCGGGTGTGGGTAAGACGGGATACCCTTGCCATCTACTTCTTGACGGAAGTTATTCAGTTGCTCTTCGCTGATGCGGCCTTCTAAAAAGGCACGGGCATAAATCCCTGGCGAGGCGTGACCTTGAATATACAAATAGTCGCCACCGTCTTGATCCGTCGGTGCTTTGAAGAAGTGGTTAAAGCCCACATCGTACAACATGGCTGATGAGGCGAAACTTGAAATGTGACCACCTAGTTCCAGCTCTTTTTTCGAGCCACGCAGAACCATAGCTAAGGCGTTCCAACGAATCGCCGCACGAATACGATGCTCAATGGTGCGGTCGCCAGGCATGGTCGGCTCTTGGCTAGCCGGAATCGTATTCAAGTATGCAGTGGTGGCATTGAATGGCAAATAGGCACCGCTGCGACGTGCCTTTTCAATCAATGACTCCAATAAAAAGTGACCGCGCTCAGCGCCGTCTTGCTCTAACACGACCTCAAGAGCGTCTAGCCACTCTCTGGTTTCTTGCGGGTCGATGTCATCTTTCAAATGGTCAGTCATACTTTATCCTTACCCTTGCTGAGTTCGGCGTAGCGACCGTTGAATGCGTGATTGTTCACGATTCGAGGTAAGCAACGCATGTTCAATATAGGCCAACAACTGATGGCAATGTTCACGTGCCTGTTCTGGTTCGCCAGCTACAATAGCAGCAACAATGTGCTGCCGATGTTCATGTAATTGCTGAACCACACCCGGTTTGTGGGCGAGGTCTTGCAAGTTTTGTAAAATATTTCGCTGCAACAATGGCTGCATACTGCGTACTAGGTGCAATAAAATCACATTGTGCGATGCTTCAGCGATTCTGAAGTTAAATTCACCTAATGCTTGCGCCTGAGTCGCCAACTGCATGCCCGGCTCGCGCTGCAAATTCGCAAACGCCACCTGGATAGCTTCTAAATCCGCTGGGGTACCGCGCATAGCTGCATAGTACGAGCAAATTCCTTCAAGCGCATGACGGAACTCAAGTAAATCAAATTGTGATTCTGGATGCTTGGTGAGTAGATCAAGTAAGGGTTCGGCCACGCGTTGTTGCATGTTATCGCACACATAGGTGCCACCGCCTTGACGGCGCTCAATTAAGCCGCGCGCCTCTAGCTTTTGGATGGCCTCGCGTAGACTTGGCCGCGATACCGAAAACTTGGCCGCCAAATCACGTTCCGATGGCAGCCGCGCACCAGCTTCTAGCGTGCCATCGACGATCATGGCTTCAATTCTTTCCATGATCACATCTGACAGTTTGGTTTGTTGTATGCGCTGAAACGCCATAATTCATTCCCGCAATATTGCCAGTGGTATTACCAATAGACCAATATTGTAAGCCTTCGGCTGACAAAAGCCAAATAGAAAAAGCTTACAGCCAGCCGGCAATCGTCAATAGTGCTATCAATACTATGTACAACAAGAAGTTACGCTTAACTAGCGCGACAGTGGTCTGAGCAGTTAACTGCTCTGCTGCTTCTGCTATTTTGGTTAAGGCAATGAAGTTATTCTGCGGCTTATTGCCGATGGCGCTTAACCAAACCGCCGCGGCTTGGCGGAAATTACCCACCAGCAGCATGCCTAACCCCATCGCTCGCGTTGGCAACCAGTCCATAATTTGCTGCAACGTCTGCCAACCCTCGCTGCGCTCATGCCGCATGTCGCGCAAGGTCGCGTAGAGCAAGGCTCCCATCACCCCAAACAGGACAAAATACAGCATCACCGCAAAATAATGGCGAAGATGAATCCACAATAGTAAATGCTCAACGGGCGCGGCTTGTTGACGCCCACTGGCCTGGCGTAAACGCCGCAACTGGTAAGCCTGCTCGGCTGCATCCTCTTCCTCTTGAGCGATAACATAAGCTTTATAGGCGGCTCGCGCTTGCGGCGCTTGAATCGCCACTAATAGGCCTAAGCTGCTGATTAAAAAACTAAGCAAAAGGCTATTAAAAATGGCCAGCAAAAATCCCACCAACAGCGCTGGAATTAACGCCCACAACACCTGCCCTAAATTATTTTGGCGCCATTGCTGCAACTGGGTATTGTTGAGTTGCGCATGTTGCCAGCGCAGCACCAACCGCCGCCAATGTAGATTGCGGGTCACCTCAAGGGTGCGTTCTAAACTATAGGCTAACAAAATGGCCAGTAACGACATGGGGTTCCTTTTAACCTCTCACCTGTTTGTTGCAATAAACTGTTGCGGTTAACTGTAACAGTGAAGCATACCTGTTAGCGCACTAAGTGTTGGTCTAACAACTGCCGAAAATAAGCCCAATCAAACGCCGGCCCCGGATCGGTTTTACGCACCGGAGCAATATGCTGATGCCCAACAATGCGTTGTGCTGTTAACGCTGGGTAATACTGCACTAATTGCGCGGCAACCTCGGCCAACACCTGATATTGTTGTTCAGTGTAGGGGGTGTGGTCGGTTCCCTCAAGTTCAATACCAATACTAAAATCATTGCAGCGCTTACGCCCGCAGTAGTGTGAACGCCCAGCATGCCATGCACGGCGGTGAAAAGGAACGTATTGGAGTAACTCGCCATCGCGCCGAATCAAGCAATGAGCCGATACTCTTAACCCTGCCAATGGGGCAAAGTCGGCATGTGCCTGGGGATTAAGCTTACCCATGAATAGGTCATCAATGAACGGACCACCAAATTGCCCAGCCGGTAAACTGATACCATGCACCACCAACAAGCTGATATCCGTGGCATCCGGGCGTTCATCAGCATGCGGCGAGTGGCGCTGCTTGCTGTGCGCCAGCCAACCCTCTGTCATCATCAACAAAATTCCTGCGTTCGCTAATTAGGTTGCTCAAAGTATAATAGCCGCATTAATTAAGCAAAAGCTTCTAGCTAATCCGATATCTGCCTTGTTAGAACCTGGCCGCAGTCCTACAATAGGCGCACTTGATTGATCAACCTATATCGCCACACGGAACAGAGAGATACCCAATGGATACACGAGTTGACCCGCAGTTACTGGCTAACGACCGTGCCGACATGGTGCAACGCGCCTTACATGAAGATTTAAACGGCCTTGATGCCAATTTAGACATCACCGCCCAACTTATTCCAGCTAGCGAAAGTGCGCGCGCTACCCTGATCACTCGCGAGCCAGCGGTGATTTGTGGCGTGGCCTGGGTTAACGAGGTGTTTGCTCAGTTAGGCGGACAAGTGACTATCCAATGGCACGTGCGCGATGGTGACCAGGTTGCCGCTGATACCCTGCTGTGCGAATTAACTGGCCCAGCCCAAGTGATCCTTACCGGCGAACGTACCGCACTGAATTTCTTGCAAACCCTCTCGGGCGTTGCCACCACCACCGCCGCTTACGTGCGTTATTTAGCTGGCAGTAACACCAAATTATTGGATACTCGGAAAACCATTCCGGGCCTCAGAACAGCGCTAAAATATGCCGTGGTTTGTGGCGGCGGTCATAATCACCGCGTAGGCCTCTACGATGCCTACTTGATTAAAGAGAACCACATCATGGCCTGCGGCGGCATCGAACAAGCCATCACCACAGCACGCCAGCTCAACCCGGGTAAACCTGTGGAGGTGGAAGTTGAAAACCTTGAGGAGTACCAAGCAGCGCTCCACGCCGGTGCCGATATCATCATGTTAGATAACTTTTCAATACAAGATATCAACACCGCAGTCAGTCAACGATCAGGGGCAACGCAACTTGAAGTATCGGGCAATATTACCGCCGAACGTCTTACCGAACTTGCAAGTACCGGAGTTGATTTCATTTCTTCTGGCGCTTTAACAAAACATATACAAGCCATCGATCTTTCGATGAGATTTCAACGCTTTTAGCTATTGACGAAATTCATTGATCTGCTATGTTTGAAAAGCAATGCGCAATCATGAAGTGGTCTAGTGCCACTTTATGAGAGCCAGGCAAGCTTTAAAAGGCAAAACCATTGCAAGGTGGTGACGCAAAACCTCCGGTCCTTTTTAAACTATACTCGTGGGTAGCAAACCACTAGATAGTAGGGATAGCGGGGCTGCAAGCTAGGGTCTGGTGAATAAAGTGGCAGTTCGATGCACTCAAGCCGATGCCAGTTAACCACGGTCTTTCGGCTAATGCAGATAGCTTTGTTGTGGTCCGCAAGGATCACTTGATGTGCTACTGTGCTATCGAGTGCCACCTGACTACAACAATAATTACATTCTAATAAGTACAGAAAACTTTCGGGAGATTTTCATGAAAGCGCAATTACAACGTGGTTTTACATTAATCGAATTGATGATCGTAGTAGCGATTATCGGTATTTTGGCTGCCGTTGCTATTCCTATGTATAGCGACTACACGCAGCGGGCTGAAGCTAGCACAGGTATCGCTGCACTGGCATCTTACAAAACTGCAGTAGCTATGTGTCACCAGCGTGCTGGTACTTTGGCTGGCTGTGATGATGGAACCAATGCGATTCCAGCTGGTTTTGCTGATACCGCTGGCAATGAGGGCGATACTGTTAATGGACTTGCATCGGTAGACGTTGACGAAGGAGTCATTTTAGCAACCTTAACCGCTATGTCTGACGCCGCAACTCCAGCTATGATTATTGTCGAACTAAAGCCTACAACCTCGACGAATAACAGTAATTTAAATTGGACTATCGCTTGTAGCGATTTTAATACTGATGGTTCATCGCGGGTTGATGGTTGTACCGCGCCGTACACAGCGCCTGCGCCAGGTGGTAACTAAAACCTAGCTAAAAAGTTGTGACAGCCTGCGGTGTAGGTGCCGCAGGCTGATTCTTGAAGTTCAATTTCCGCTCCGTTAGGAAGACTCATGCTGCACCACTCCTTAGCGGCTCTGTTGCTGCGTGACAAGCTGATACCAGAAGATAAGCTAACGCGTTGCAGTGAGTATGCGTGGGAGAACAAGCTGTCGTTTACGGCGTGCTTGATGGAGCAGAAACTCCTGTCTGCAAGTGCACTGGCCAATTTTTGCTATCTAGAAAGCAATGCTCCGTGGCTAGACCTTGATGCCTTTGATCCTGACTTTATTCCCCAGAAATTTATCAATGAACGTTTGATTCGCAAAAACCATGCGGTGCCTTTGTATCAGCGTGGCAATGTGCTCTATATCGCCGTGTCGGACCCTACTCGAATTGAGACGCTAGATGAGTTTCAGTTTCGTACGCGGTTGCAAACTGAGGCGGTGTTGGTTGAGGAGAACAAGCTCCAGCGGTTAATTGATAAGTTGCTTGAGAACGAGCATTCGGCCTTAGGCGTCACCGAGCAAGATGAGCAAGAGCTGCGCGATATTGATGCCGCTGATGAGCGCCAAGATGATTCGGGGGCGGTCTCTGCTGATGTCAAAAACGATGCTCCGATTGTCATCTACATCAATAAGATGTTGCTGGATGCGATTAAGCGCGGTGCCTCGGATTTGCACTTTGAGCCTTATGAAACTGAGTATCGGGTGCGCTTTCGAATCGATGGCGTGCTGCATGAAATTGCGCGGCCCCCAGTGGCTTTAGCAGGCCGTATCGCGGCACGCTTAAAAGTCATGGCCCAGCTCAATATCGCTGAGCGGCGCTTGCCCCAAGATGGTCGGATTAAGCTGCGCTTATCTAAACATAAGTCCATTGATTTTCGGGTAAGTAGCTTGCCTACCCTGTATGGCGAAAAAATTGTACTGCGGATACTTGATGCCGCCGCCGCCATGATTGGGATTGAATCGCTGGGCTACGAACCAGACCAAAAAGCTTTGTACGAAGAAGCACTCAGTAAGCCACAAGGGATGATTTTGGTAACCGGCCCCACCGGCTCAGGTAAAACCGTAAGTTTGTACACCGGCTTAAATATTCTCAATACGCCCGAACGCAATATTTCTACCGCCGAAGACCCCGTCGAAATCAACTTAAACGGTATTAATCAGGTTCATATTAACGCCAAAGCGGGCTTAAACTTTGCCGATGCGTTGCGTTCCTTCTTACGCCAAGACCCGGACGTGGTGATGGTGGGGGAGATTCGTGACTTAGAAACCGCGGAGATTGCGATTAAGGCGGCACAAACCGGGCACTTAGTTTTGTCCACGTTGCACACCAACTCGGCGGCAGAAACCCTGACCCGTTTGATGAACATGGGCGTGCCCTCTTACAACATTGCCGGCTCGGTCACCCTGATTATTGCGCAGCGGCTAGCACGACGCCTGTGTAACTCCTGCAAAGCGGAAGAGCACTTACCCCAAGATGAATTATTACGACAGGGCTTTAAAGCTGAGCAATTAGCTGATTTGACCATCTATAAAGCCGTAGGCTGCGAGCATTGCACTGGCGGCTACAAGGGCCGGACCGGGGTCTATGAAGTGATGCCCATCACTCCAGCTATTCAAGATTTGATTATGGAAGGCGGTTCGTCTTTAGATATCGCCAAAGCCGCTCGTGATGATGGCATTCATTCGCTGCGTGAGTCGGGCTTACTCAAAGTCGCCAAAGGCATTATTAGTTTGGCCGAAGCAAATCGCGTCACTAACTTCTAGGCGCTGGCGTCGGCAGCACCATACTAACGTTAACAGCAAAAGGTACGGGGATGGCAAGCACAACAAAAGCCATGAAAGATATCACCGAGTTTGAATGGACCGGGATTAACCGTCGCGGCAAGCGCATTAAAGGCGTGATGCGTGCTGATAATGACCGTATGGTGCGAGCTAACTTACGTAGCCAAGGGGTTACCCCCAGAACCATCAAGAAAAAGCGTAAGCCGCTATTTGGCGGTAAAAACATTACCGGTGCCGATGTGGCGATTTTTACTCGGCAAATCGCAACCATGTTAGGCGCCCAAGTTCCCCTGTTGCAATCTTTAGAGATGGTGGCAAAAGGCTCCGAGAACCCCAAAATTCGTGAGTTGATGCAAGATCTCGCCAACCAAACCGCGGCAGGGGCACCGTTTGCGAGTTCGCTGCGCCAGCATCCACGGGTGTTTGATGATCTTTATTGTGATCAGGTTGAATCAGGTGAGCAGTCAGGTAACCTCGAGAATATTTTTGACCGCATCGCAACTTACCGCGAAAAATCCGAAGCACTGAAGGCTAAAATCAAGAAAGCCTTGGTGTATCCCGCCTCGGTGATTGTGGTGGCGTTGGTCGTTACCGTGATCTTGCTGGTTTATGTGGTGCCACAGTTTGAAGCCGTATTTAAAGACTTTGGGGCAGAGCTGCCCGCCATGACCCAGTTTGTGGTCACTTTAAGCGAAATTGTACAAGCCTATTTTTTATATGTTGCAGCCGCGATTTTTGTCGGTGCTTGGCTGTTTAAGCGCGCCTACAATAAGAGTTTGGCGCTACGCGACCGAGTGGATTTGCTGTCACTCAAAATCCCCGTCATCAAAGACATTCTAAATAAAGCTGCGGTGGCTCGATTTGCTCAAACTCTGTCGACCACCTTTGCCGCTGGGGTGCCTTTGATTAGCGCTCTAGAGTCCGCTGCAGGGGCATCGGGTAACGCGCTCTACCGCGATGCTATTTTGCGGATCCGCGATGAGGTGACCTCAGGCATGCAGATGAACACGGCCATGCAAGCTCAAGATGTGTTTCCTACGTTAGCGGTACAAATGGTGTTTATCGGCGAAGAAGCGGGTAAGTTAGACGATATGTTAAGCAAAGTTGCCTCAATTTATGAGCGCGAAGTCGACGACCTGGTAGATAATCTTACGGCCTTATTAGAGCCGATGATCATGGTGGTTATTGGTGGTTTGGTGGGTGGCTTGATTGTGGCCATGTATCTGCCGATCTTTAGTTTAGGTAAGGTGGTTGGATAAATGGCGGAGTTTCCTGAAGAGTCAGTCTGGTTAACCCTCACAGCCCTGGTGTTTGGTTTAGTGATTGGTAGTTTTTTGAATGTGGTGATTGGCCGCTTTCCACTGATGCTGCAACGCCAATGGCGACAAGAATGCGCAGCCTTGCAGGCTAGCTCAGCGGAGGCTGCTGCCACGCCAACCAAAGCCGAGCCTTTCAACCTCGCCTACCCGCCCTCACGCTGCCCTAAATGCAATCACAAGATAGCTTGGTATGACAATATTCCGGTGGTCAGTTGGTTGTTGCTGAAAGCCAAGTGCCGCAAGTGCCGTACCGGCATTTCTGCTCGCTACCCGCTAATCGAATTACTAACCGGCGTGGTGTTTGCTCTGTTGGCTTGGTACGGCGGTATCACAATTCCTAGCTTGGTCTACATGGGGTTAGCCTGTTTGCTGATTTGCATGTTCTTTATTGATGCGGACGAAATGATTCTGCCCGATCAAATGACCTACCTGATGCTGTGGAGCGGCCTGTTATTCACTTTGTACCATGGCCATATTCCGCTAGCAGATGCCGTGATAGGTGCTGCCGCGGGTTATTTAAGCCTGTGGAGTGTGTATTGGGCGTTTAAGTTGCTAACCGGTAAGGAAGGTATGGGCTATGGTGATTTCAAGCTCCTGGCGGCGTTTGGCGCCTGGGCTGGCTATCAAATGTTGCCGGTGATTGTTATCGCCGCTGCTGCCAGCGGTGCCGTGCTTGGCATCATCTATCAGCAAATCAATAAGCAGCGCCAAGGCCAACCGATTCCGTTCGGGCCCTTTCTCATTTGTGGTGGCGTGATTGCGATGCTTTGGGGTGAACAAATCCTGCATGGCTATTGGCAATGGTTAATGGGCGGGAGTTATTAGATGTTAGTGGTAGGAGTAACCGGCGGTATTGGCAGCGGTAAAACCACGGTGACCGATCTGTTTGCCGCACAGGGTATTGAGATTGTGGATGCTGATGTGATTGCCCGTAGTATCTTTGATTCAACCTCAGCAACGGGGCAACAGGCGCTCGCCGCAGTTGCCGCAAAGTTTGGCCCGCAAGCGCTATTGGCTGACGGTGAACTAGACCGAGCCTGGTTGCGGCAGCACATTTTTACCCACCCAGAGGCCAAGCAGTGGCTGAATGAACTGACCCATCCACTGATTCGGCAACAGATCCTTGAGCAATTAACACAGGCCACGTCACCCTACGTGATGCTGTCAGCACCCCTGTTGGTCGAAAATCGCTTAACCCAATTATGTGATCGGGTGCTGGTTGTGGATGTTGATGAGCATCATCAGCGCCAACGCACCTTAACTCGTGACCAAGTAGATGTTAGCCAAGTGGACGCCATCATGGCCGCGCAGGCCAGCCGTACGGAACGACTCGCAGCCGCCGATAACGTAATTGATAACAATGGTGAACCGGCCGCTTTAACCAAACAAGTAGAGCGCTTACATGAGCTTTACCTGCGCTTAGCACTTGCTGAGGCAGACAACAATTGAAACTTACTCATAAGCCGCTATGATAGAAGCCATGCATAATAACGATAACCAGCCCATGATCGCTTATGAATACCCGTTACTAGAGCGGGTGAGAACTTATTTGCGCCTTGAACATATCTTGGCCGCATTACAACCACACACACCAGTAACGCAACAGAACTACACCCGTTACTTCAGTGCGCTGTTCGCTATTTTGGATATTTGCGAGCGCAGCGATGTGCGCACCGATGTGCAAAAGGATTTAGATAAACGCCGCGCCCAATTACAGGTCTGGTCGCAGCATCCCGAAGTGAATCATGACCAATTGCAGCAAACCATGCAGCGCGTGCATGGTGCTTTAAGTGCGATTCAGCCACTCAACCGGGTCGGCAGTGCGCTTAAACAAGACCGCTTGTTAAGTGTTATCCGCCAGCGCTTTGCGATGCCAGGTGGCACCTGTAACTTTGATGTGCCACAACTGCACTACTGGCTGCATTTACCCCAAGCCACCCGCGATCAAGATACTGCTGCGTGGTGGGCTGAGTTAGAAGTGTTAATGCGCGGTTTGGCGCTAGAGCTAGAACTGTTGCGCGGGCAAGCGCGGTTTAATACGGTGGTGGCCAGTAATGGGCTCCTGCAAGAGAGCACCGAACCCTTGAGCTTACTACGCATCAAAGTTGCCCCTGAGGTAGCCGCCTATCCGGTCATTTCTGGCCATAAACAGCGGTTTAGTATCAGGTTTATGCGCTATGAGCCGGTTAATGGCAGAGCCTCGGTCGACCATGATGTGGCCTTTGATTTGGCCTTGTGCCCTTAAGTTCTCGCTTAAGTGCCTGCATGAAAGCCGGCCGTGCTGATCGGCGAGCTTAGCGCCGTTGCAAGACCTCAATAATCGGCTGATTGGCCGGCGGAAACGGATAAGCATCCAATTCGTAGACCGGCACCCAGCGCCATTGCTGCCCTTCTTGCTGGCTTACCGAACCACTAAATGCAGTCACCATCCACACATCCAGTAGTACTTGCTTGTCACTGTAATCGTGGGTGATCACCGTTAGTGGACAGGCTTGCTGCACGGTTAGATTACACTCTTCTTGCAACTCACGACAAAGCGCCTCATAGACGCTCTCGTTAGCCTCTACCTTGCCTCCAGGAAACTCCCATTTACCGCCTTGATGTAAATGTGGGTGGCGACAGCTGATAAAGATATGGCCGTTGTCATCTTCAATAACGCCAACGGCCACATGAACGCGATTAGAGCTTGCCATGGCACTGTTTAAACTTCTTACCAGAGCCACATGGGCACGGATCGTTACGACCAACCGGAGCTGGGCCGGCTGGTGCGCTAGGCTGGTCGGCGCCACTGGTACTGGCACTTTCGTGTTGATACTCTTGGCGCTGAGCGGCTGCTGCGGCAGCACGTTTCGCCTCTACCGCCTCGACGTCTTCTTCGGCACGTACCCGTACTTTGCTCAAAATGGTAATCACTTCAAGCTTTAACGATTCCAGCATGTCTGAGAACAACTCAAAGGCTTCGCGTTTGTATTCTTGCTTCGGATTCTTCTGCGCATAACTGCGCAAATGAATGCCTTGGCGCAAATGGTCCATCGAGGCCAAGTGTTCTTTCCAATGGGTATCTAGGCTCTGCAGCATGATGGTTTTTTCAAACTGGCGCAGTACTTCAGGGCCAACCATCTGCTCTTTTTGCTCATACGCTTGCTCGAGTTCCGTTAGGATGCGCTCGCGCAGCTTCTCTTCGTGTAAACGCTCATCTTCGTCTAACCACTGCTGAATTGGCAACGGTAGGGCGAAATCTGCACGTAAACGTTCTTCTAAACCGGCAATATCCCACATTTCATGCAGTGACTGCGGTGCAATATATTCACTGATAACGCTGTCCATCACATCGGCACGAATCACTTTTATGGTGTCAGAAATATCACCTTCATCAAGTAGTTCGTTGCGCTGCTCGTACACCACTTTACGTTGGTCGTTGGCTACATCATCGTACTCTAATAGCTGTTTACGCATATCAAAGTTACGGCCTTCCACTTTACGTTGTGCGTTTTCAATGGCTCGGCTAACCCACGGATGCTCTATGGCTTCTCCGCGTTTCATGCCCAAACGCTTCATCATGCCAGCCATACGGTCTGAGGCAAAAATCCGCATCAAGCTATCTTCTAGCGACAAATAGAAGCGCGATGAACCAGCATCACCTTGACGCCCTGCACGACCACGCAGCTGGTTATCGATACGGCGAGATTCATGACGCTCGGTACCAATAATATGCAAACCACCGGCGGCTAACACGGCATCGTGGCGTTGCTGCCAAGCCGCTTTCACTTGCTCGATTTGCTCTGGGGTTGGCTCTTTCAAGGCTTCAATTTCAGCTTGTAAATTACCACCTAATACGATGTCGGTACCACGCCCAGCCATGTTGGTAGCTATGGTGACTGCACCTGGTAAACCGGCTTGGGCTACGATATCAGCCTCACGTTCGTGGAATTTGGCGTTCAGCACGTTGTGTGGGATTTTCTTTTTCTTCAGTAGCCGTGATAGTAGTTCGGAAGTTTCAATCGAAATAGTACCCACCAGCACAGGACGCTGGGCTTTGCGGCACTCTTCAATGTCGTTCACAATAGCTTCGTATTTTTCTTCAGCGGTAATAAAAATCAAGTCTGGACGATCGTCACGAACCATCGGCCGGTTGGTTGGGATCACTACAGTTTCTAGGCCATAGATACTTTGAAACTCAAAGGCTTCGGTATCGGCGGTACCTGTCATACCCGCTAACTTGTTGTAGAGACGGAAGTAGTTCTGGAAGGTGATCGAGGCCAAGGTTTGGTTCTCGTTCTGAATACGCACCCCTTCTTTCGCTTCAATTGCTTGGTGTAAGCCTTCAGACCAGCGCCGGCCTTCCATCGTACGACCGGTATGCTCATCAACAATCACGATTTGGTCGTCTTTGACGATGTAATCGACATCTTTTTGGAACAAGTGATTGGCGCGCAATGCGGCGTTCACGTGATGGAGCAAGGTGATATTGGCAGCGTTGTAGAGCGAGTCGTCCTCAGCCAGCATGCCGCGTTCTTTCAAGATCTGCTCAACGTGTTCTTGGCCATGTTCAGTTAAGTGCAACTGCTTAGATTTTTCATCGATGGTGAAATCGCCTTCACCACGCTCTTCTTCGGTATCTTCTTTCTCTTGACGTACCAACATAGGTACCAGCTCGTTCATGCGCGTGTACATGTCTGAACTGTCTTCAGCGGCACCCGAGATGATCAATGGGGTACGGGCTTCATCGATCAAAATCGAGTCAACTTCGTCGACGATGGCGTAGTTGAGCTCGCGTTGTACGCGGTCTTCTGGACGAAACGCCATGTTGTCACGCAGGTAATCAAAGCCAAACTCGTTGTTGGTACCGTAGGTGATGTCAGCGGCGTAAGCGAGGCGCTTGTCGTGCTGCTGCATACCGGGGATGTTAAAGGCTACCGTCATGCCCAAAAATTCAAACAGCGGGCGGTTGGTTTCCGCATCACGACGAGCCAAGTAATCGTTGACCGTAACTATGTGAACACCTTTACCTGCCAAGGCATTCAAGTAAGCGGATAAAGTCGCCGTTAAGGTTTTACCTTCACCGGTACGCATTTCTGCAATACGGTTGTTGTTTAAGATCATGCCGCCTATTAGCTGCACATCAAAGTGGCGCATCTTAAACACTCGCTTGGATGCTTCGCGGACGGTAGCAAAAGCTTCCACGAGCAAATTATCCAGCGTTTCGCCAGCAGCAATGCGTTGTTTGAATTCAGCCGTTTTTTGTTTGAGTTCTTCATCGCTGAGGGCTTCGAATTCTGGCTCTATGGCGTTAATTTTTTGAACGTTCTTTTGTAAACCTTTCAGAATACGATCGTTGCGGCTACCAAAAACCTTACGGAATAAACTACCTAACATGAGAATGCGTGTTCCTGTGGTGAAAACCGCTGGGCCTATTCGGCCGAGCGGTATACGTATTTATAGGGGTCGATTTGCTTATTATTGCGCAGCACTTCGTAATGAACATGGGGCCCCGTAGAGCGCCCGGTGCTGCCAATTAAGGCTATGCGCTGGCCGCGGGTGACCACGTCACCTTCTTTAACCAGCAATTCTTTACTGTGGCCGTAACGCGTTTTGAGGCCACCCCCATGATCAATTTCAATTAACTTACCATAGCCAGAGCGGTCCCCGGCCCAGGTTACTACCCCGGCACCGGTGGCAAAAACGCCTGCGCCTTCTTCTAAACTGGCGAAGTCGAGGCCTTTATGCATGGCTGGATTACCGTTAAAAGGATCTTTACGAACCCCGTACTGCGACGAGAGCCAGCCTTTCTCGATAGGGCGCCCAGCAATGTAGCTCTCTGCTGAGATATGGTGACTCATCATCACAGACTCAAGTAGTGCCAATTGTTTTTGTTTGTTGGAAAGCTCACCCATCATGGCTTCGATGCGTTCAATCACATCGCGCGCGTCTACGGCTGGTGCTTCGGTAATAGCTACTTCAGGGCCACCCATAATCAACTGGGGCGGCTCATTAAAGTCAAATTCGCCATTATCCAATTCGGCAACCGATGCTAACCGCTGGCCTAAAGCGTCAAGCCGACGCAGCTGCGATTGCATCTCACCCAAATAGATGGTCATGGCTGTTAATTTTTTCTCGGTATCAGCTTTTAGCGCTTGCACAGCTTGCTCTTGCGCAGCTAAAGCCAATTGCTCTTTGCTGATATTCTGCCGTGCTTGATCGAGATCGAGACTTCCTGCTTGCCACGGCTTAGTTACCGCCAGCACGCCTAATGCGGCCAACCCAGCTAACGACAGCATGCGCCGCCGACTAAGTTTGATACCGAATTTAACTTTGGAGCCTCGATAGAAGACTGTTAAACTCATGCAATCTCTCGTTGCTAATGAATGATTTTATGGCCCGTACCCGCCCACGCAATTTACAACAGCTTATAGATGGTAAGCAGCTACGGCGTTTTACTGACTTTACCGAGCAATACCAACTCTGGCAACAGCTTTTAAACGATTGTTTGATATCGTTACAGCTGGCGCCTCTTAGTGCTTATTGTAAGGTGCTATCAGTGCGAGCCAACACCTTGGTTATTGAAGCTGCCTCAGGCACTATTGCCAGCCGGCTAAAACTTCAACAAGGGCGCATTATAACGCATTTTGCCGCTAATTCTACGACTGCAATCAACCAGCTAGAAGTGCAGGTGCGTCCCGTGAGCCAACCCCCGGCGATGAGACAGGCTGATAACCACAACCCAACGCCTAACGCGCCGGTGCCACTGCAACCGACAACAGCACCCGCTGGCAGCGGCTCTGCCCCCAGCAAAAGCTCGGCAGCCAGCCAATTACGCCAACAAGCACAGCTTTGTCCAGAGCCCCTGCGTTCGCAGTTATTGGCCTTAGCCGATAAGTACGAGGCTGACGCGGCCAACGAGAGTTAGCTGGCTTGAATTGGCTAATCTGAGTTACCCAACAAAAAAGGCTCTGCAGTGATACTGTCAGAGCCTTTCGTTATTAATTGCGCTTACTGCTCGTGCTGATTGCTTGCTTAGGCCAAAATCGGATTGGCAAACGCAATAGGTGCTTCAGCAACGTCATCGTCGAAGGTGACAAATTCCCACGCTTCTTGATTCTGCAGCACCGCCCGTAACAGCTGATTATTGAGCGCATGGCCCGATTTGAACGCACGCAAGTTGCCCAAAATGGCATACCCGCCCATGTATAAATCGCCCACGGCATCAAGCACCTTGTGCTTCACGAACTCGTCGTCATAACGCAAGCCATCGCTGTTTAAAATACGGAACTCATCTAACACCACGGCGTTATCAAAGCTGCCGCCGAGGGCTAAGTTATTAGCACGCAAAAACTCAATATCTTTCATAAAGCCGAAGGTGCGAGCTCGGCTAATTTCTTTGATGAAATTGTTGCTATTGAAGTCAATGCTCACCATTTGCTTGGTGTCAGCAATAGCCGGATGGTCAAAGTCGATGGCAAAATCAATGCGGAAGCCATCATGGGGTAGTAGTTCCGCCCACTTGTCATCTTCTTCAACCCGAACCGGCTGCTTGATCTTGATAAACTTTTTGGCTGCGCCCTGCTCTTCAATTCCTGCGCTCTGTAGCAGGTAAATAAATGGGTGTGAGCTACCATCCATGATCGGAATTTCATGGCTATCGACTTCGATGATCAAGTTATCGATGCCCATCGCAGCGATCGCAGCTAGCAAATGCTCGACCGTTGATACGCGCACGTTGTCATCATTGATTAAACAGGTACACATACGCGTATCCCGCACTAACTCAGCGTTAGCAGGAATATCAACAGCTGGGTTCAAATCTACCCGCCGAAACACCAAGCCAGTATTAACTGGCGCTGGACGCAGCGATAAATGAACCTTGTTACCCTTATGCAAACCCACACCTGTGGTTGCAATAGGTTGCTTTATGGTACGTTGTTTAATCATCTATTCTCTCTTCTCATCTAGTCATTGGACCAGCAAAAGGCGCAATAGTTTATCAAAACACCGCTAACATCACAATATTGTGTGATTATTAGTCGACCTGACGACGTAAAAACGCTGGAATATCTAAATAATCCATATCGTTACGTTGTGAGCCTTGTGGCTTAGCTGCAGGCTTAGTTGCTTGCGGCTCTACCAGCTCTTGCTCTTCTTCGTCGAGTTCTTGGTCAAACTTAGGTGCTGTGGCACCGCCATAACCGGCAGTGCGGTTAGGCGTAGTACGTGAACCGTAAGTAGGACGCTCTTCAGTTTTCGGCTTAGTTACAATCGAGATATCTGGCTTACGCTCACCGCCAATCCCCGTTGCAACTACAGTCACCCGCAACTCATCAGACATATCCATGTCGATTACAGTTCCGACAATCACTGTGGCGTTTTCAGAGACAAAGCCCTTCACGATGTTGCCCACAGTTTCAAACTCTTCCATGCTCAGATCCATGCCGGCGGTGATGTTCAACAACACGCCACGTGCACCTGATAGGTCGATGTCTTCCAATAACGGACTGTTAATGGCCATTTCTGCGGCTTCAGACGCACGGTCTTCACCACTTGCGATACCGGTACCCATCATAGCGGTACCCATTTCGCGCATCACTGTACGTACGTCAGCAAAGTCGACATTGATCAAACCGTCGCGGGTAATCAAATCAGAGATGCCTTGTACCGCACCTAACAAGACGTTGTTAGCTTCGGCAAAAGCGGCCAGCAACGACGTTGATTTACCTAATACTTTCAACAGCTTTTCGTTAGGAATGGTGATTAGCGAGTCAACATGACGGGCTAATTGTGCAATCCCTTCGTTCGCTGCAGCCATCCGTCGATTACCCTCAAACGGAAACGGCTTGGTCACCACGGCAACGGTCAAAATGCCCAGCTCTTTCGCAACTTCTGCGACTACTGGCGCTGCACCCGTACCGGTACCACCGCCCATACCTGCGGCAATAAATACCATGTCGGCGCCTTCAAGCTTAGCGCGAATTTCTTCACGCGCTTCTTCGGCTGCCTGACGGCCAATTTCTGGGTTGGCCCCGGCACCTAGACCTTTGGTAATTTCAGCACCTAACTGAATGGTACCGTAGGTATTATTATTGCGTAATGCTTGCGCATCTGTATTGGCAATTAAAAATTCAACACCCTCAATCGAGTTTTGAATCATGTGTTTAACGGCGTTACCACCGCCACCACCAACGCCAATGACTTTAATCACTGCGTCAGTATCAAAGTTGTCGACTACTTCGAATACGTCTGGCATGTTAGTTCTCCTGTTACCTGCTTATTGTACTACCCCATAAACTTCATTGAAAACATTGTTTTGATTAAAACTCGCCTTTTAACCAACTTACTAGGCGCTTACCAATGCCAATGACATTGGTGCTACTCTTTTCTTGTTGTTGACGCTGCATATCGGCAGCACCATAGCGCAATAATCCTACGGCTGTTGCATAGGTAGGATCTTGCACGTAATCACTTAATCCTTGCATCCCTAACGGCTCGCCTAAGCGTACCGGCATTTGGAAGATTTCTTCGGCAAATTCGATGGCGCCTTCCATGCGGCCGCAGCCTCCAGTTAAGACAATGCCAGCGGCAATCTGTTCATCTAGCCCGCTTTTGGTGATTTCGTCGCGAATCAACTCAAACAGTTCTTGATAGCGCGGCTCCACCACCTCAGCCAAGATATGCCGCTCCATGCTACGCGCTGGGCGCCCACCCACTGACGGTACTTCAATGTGCTCGTCTTTGTTCACCATCTGGCGCAGCGCACACGCGTATTTGGTTTTGATTTCTTCGGCGTGATTCAGCGGGGTGCGAAAAATCTTGGCAATATCGCTGGTCACTTGATTACCCGCCGCAGGGATAACCGCTGTGTGACGCAAGACGCCACCGGTATAGATACAGATATCTATGGTGCCCGCGCCCATATCCACTAGCGCAACGCCTAGATCTTTTTCGTCTTCGGTAAGCACCGAAGTACTTGATGCCAATGCTGAAAACACCAAGCAATCGACGCTTAAACTGCAGCGTTCAACTGCCTTCACAATGTTCTTGGCCATGTCGTTGGCACAGGTAATGATATGCACCCGTGCCTCCATGCGTACCCCAGACATGCCAATAGGGCTTTTGATGCTCTCTTGGGAATCGATGATAAATTCTTGCGGTAACACGTGCAGAATGCGGCGCTCTTGCGCTATAGGCACAGATTTAGCCGCATGAATCACCGCATCGACGTCGTCTTGGGTTACTTCGGCTTCGTTAATCGGCACCATACCCGATTCATTCTGACAGGCGATATGGCGCCCCGAAATATTCAGATATACCGAGGCCACGCGACAGTCCGCCATCAACTCAGCTTCTTCGATGGCTCGCTGCACCGACTGCACCACCAGATTAAGGTCGTTCACGCCCCCTTTATCCATGCCTCGGGCAGCGGCTGCACCAACGCCAATCACACTGATTTCGCCGTCTGGCATCACTTCGCCAATCAGCGTCACCACTTTGCTGGTGCCGATATCTAACCCTACAACCATGTTCCGCTCTGCTGCTTTCGACATGTTATGTCACTCTCTTTCTTGTTTCTCTGTTGGTTGTTTCCAGCCTACGGCCACACCTGTGTCGTAGCGCAAATCTACATATGCTATTGGGGTTGCCCGTTGGCGCACAATCTGCGGAAATAAATCAATAAACCGCTGCACTCGTTCAACGATGGCTTCACGCCCCAGCCGGAGGGTAATACCCGCCAGCAAATCTACTTCTACCGAAAACCTTTCACTGAGCCGTAAGGCTGTTACTTGGTGACCATTAATCTTCAATAATTCATGCACTTGCTGATAATATTCAAGGGTCTCTAACACAGCTTTCTCGGGCCCTTCAAAGTAAGGCAACAGCACTTCAATGCGGCTTACATCAGCCTCAAATACCCTGCCTTTGGTGCTCACTAAGGCGTTCGGCCGCTGCTTTGCATTCCAATACCCCAAGGGTTGCCGCTCTACAATAAACACTTGCAACACATCCGGCCATTCTTTGCGCACCGACGCCTGTTCTACCCACGGCATCTGCTCTAAGCGCTGCCGAATCTCGTTCACATCGGCGGAGAAAAAACTCCCCAGCGGTTCGCCCGTTAAGAGGGCGCGCACATCGCTACGCTCCAAATACACCAACTCACCCTGCACCACCAGCTTGTTAATAGGTACTTGGTTGGCATCCATGGCCAGATAGTACAACCAAATGGCGCCAGCTAGGGTGGCCATGACTACGCTGGTAAAAAAGCTCAAGCCTAGCCAAAACTGCCAGCGGATTGCCGCCACCTTACACCTCGCTGTGTTGCAAAATGCTCAATACCAGTTGCTCAAAACTCAGGCCCGTTGCTTTCGCTGCCATCGGCACCAAACTCTTGGTGGTCATACCGGGCACCATGTTAGCCTCGAGTAGCTTGTAGTTACCTTGTGCGTCGCACATCACATCAATACGGCCCCAACCGCGCCCGCCAACGGCCTGAAACGCACTGTAAGCCAATTGGCCGAGAGCACGCTCTTCTAATTCGCATAACCCCGCGGGACAATGGTACTGGGTATCCGTAGCTTGGTACTTAGCCGCATAATCATAAAATTCGTGGGTGGTCTGGAGCCGAATCGCCGGCAACGCCGTATCACCCAAAATAGCTACGGTGTACTCTGGCCCAGCCAACCAAGCTTCTACCAAGGCTTCATCATCGTACTGATGAGCTTGGACTAAGGCGTTCGTGAGTTCTGCCACTGAACTAGCAGAACCCATGCCAATGCTTGACCCTTCTTGGGCTGGTTTCACCATCACTTTGCCGCCCAACTCTTGCAATAACCCGGCGACGTCGACAGCCTGCTCACGACGCACCACTGCGCTTGCCGCTACTGGTAGTCCAGCCCCTTGCCAGACCCGCTTGGTGCGTACTTTATCCATGGCTAGGGCGCAGCCCAACACCCCACTGCCAGTGTAGGGGATATTTAGATACTGCAGTGCCCCTTGCACCGCACCATCTTCACCGCCACGCCCATGCAGCGCGATAAAAGCGCGCTGAAAGCCGTGGCTGACCAGTTCGGTGAGCGGCTGCTCAGCCGGATCGAAACCGTGCGCATCCACTCCTTGACTCTGCAACGCGGCTAACACGGCGGCTCCAGAACGCAACGACACCTCGCGCTCGGCTGAATGTCCACCCATCAATACCGCAACTTTACCAAACTGTTTCACCGTTTTAGGCTCCTTTATCCTGTGACTGTTGCTGTTCAGTAGCGGCTAGCCGGCGTAATGCGGCCGGCTGTAATTGCGTCGCGGCCAAATCACGAGCGATGGCACCGATATTACCGGCACCTTGAGCTAGCATTAAATCGCCCGGCTGCAAAATATCGGCCAACACTTGATAGAGTTGAGTTCGATCGCCAACATAAATAGGTTCCATCTGCCCACGCGTCCGTAAGGCTCGTGCTAAGGCTTTGCTATCGGCGCCGTTGATGGCGGCCTCGCCAGCGCTATAAACGTCCAGTAATAGCAACACATCCACTTGCCCTAACACCTGCACAAAATCATCAAGCAAATCCCGGGTACGAGAATAGCGATGGGGCTGAAACGCCATCACAATGCGCCGCTCAGGCCAACCGGCGCGGGCCGCCGCAATGGTGACCGCAACTTCAGATGGGTGGTGGCCGTAGTCATCCACCAGCAACACATCGCCTGCGCTTTCTGCCAACTCGAACTGGCCCAAATGCTGGAAGCGTCGGCCAATGCCGCCAAACTTGTTTAACGCGCTCACAATCGCACTGTCGGCAACCCCTTCATCAGTGGCCACGGCAATGGCTGCCAACGCATTCAAGGCGTTGTGCTGGCCTGGTAGATTCAGCCGAATCTGCAACGGCTGGCGGCCGGCACGATGCACGGTAAATTCGGTTTGCCCGCCCTGCTGGCGATAATCGCTACCGCGCACATCAGCATCCTGGCTAAAGCCATAGGTAATCATATGGCGGCCTATTCTTGGCAGTAATTCACGTACCACAGGGTCGTCCACGCACATCACCGCGAGACCATAGAACGGCAGGTTGTGCAAAAATTCCACATAGGTATCCAACAGCTTATTAAAGTCACCACCATAGGTATCCATGTGGTCGGCTTCGATGTTGGTTACGACCGAGACCATCGGCTGTAAATGCAAGAACGAGGCATCAGATTCGTCAGCTTCTGCAATTAAGTATTTACTGGTGCCCAGTCGGGCATTGGTGCCAGCGCTGTTAAGCAAACCGCCAATAACAAAGGTTGGATCTAGCTCGGCCTCGGCAAATATACTGGCAATTAAGCTGGTTGTGGTGGTTTTACCGTGGGTGCCAGCAATCGCGACTCCATGGCGAAACCGCATCAGCTCGGCGAGCATCTCGGCCCGTCGTACCTGTGGAATAAACTGCTGTTGCGCTGCCACTAACTCGGGGTTGCTCGCTGCTATGGCAGATGACACCACAATCACATCAGCGCCTTGCACATGCTCGGCGGCATGCCCCAGAAATACTTGCGCACCAAAGTGACGCAAGCGCTGGGTTACCGCATTTTCTGCTAAATCTGAGCCGGTGATTTGATAACCTTGGTGTAATAACACTTCGGCAATACCGCCCATACCCGCGCCACCGATACCAACAAAGTGGATGCGTTTGACCCGCCGCATGGCCGGCACCTTCACCTGTGCGGAAGGAATGCTGTTAGCAGTTACTTGCTCTGTCATAACCTATTGCCTGCTGTTAATTGTTCTGGATTGGCCCAGCGTTCACACTGATTCACAACCGCTTCGGTTGCATCTACGCGGGCTAAGCTAGCTGCCTGTTGGCGCATCTGCTGACGCACCTCCGGTTGGCTAAGCAACTCTTCTAACAGAGCCACTAGCGGACTAACTTGCTGTAATTGGGGTTGCGGTAGCAACCTTGCTGCGCCGATGCTCACCAACTCTTTGGCGTTCGCCGTTTGATGATCATCAACGGCATGGGGCAAGGGCACAAAAATCGCCGGTGTTGCTAGTACCGCCAGTTCAGCCACGGTCAAAGCGCCAGCACGACAAATCACCACCGTCGCCTGTTGGTAGGCGCTGTGCATATCTTCAATGAATTCTTGTACTTGAACTTCGGCTAACGGCAACGCCTGATAGGCCTGCTGCACCGCCGCCGTTTGCTGCGCGCCGCACTGATGCTGTACCTGCAGTTGCTGCAATAGCGCTACTGGTAACTGCGCTAGCGCTGCTGGCACACACTGGTTCAGCGCTTGTGCGCCTAGACTGCCGCCCACGATCAGTAATCGCAACGGTTGTTCGGTTGGGTTGGCACTTGCGTGGGGCTGTGCCCACTGGGCCCGCAATGGGTTGCCAGTAACCTCGGCCCCCGGAAGTTGCTGTTTCGCAGCAGCAAAGCCCACCATCACATGTTGTGCCATCCGCGCCAGTAATTTGTTGGTGAGTCCGGCCACGGCATTCTGTTCATGCACCAGTAAAGGAATACCCAAACTGCGTGCAGCCACACCGGCTGGCCCACACACGTACCCACCAAAGGTAAGTAACAACTGGCTTTGATGCTTGCGCAACAGTTTGCGACTTTGCCGTACCGCTTTAAACAAGCGCCATGGCGTCATCAGTTTGCGTAGCAAGCCATGCCCGCGCATGCCTTGCATATCAATTTGCTCTAGGGTGAACCCAGCCGCAGGAACAACTTTGGCCTCAAGCCGCTGTTCCGTGGTGCCCAACCACACCACTTGCCAGCCGTAACTACGCAGCTTTTCTGCAACAGCGAGGGCCGGAAACACGTGACCACCGGTACCGGCAGCAGCAATCATCACTTTGTTCATGCTTGGCCTCCTAGTTTAGTGTTAACTCGCCGTGGTGCCACTTTGATTTGGCTGACCCGATATTCGTAATCAATTCGCATCAACAAGCCCAGCGCTACGCAGCTGATCAATAGACTGGTACCACCGTAACTGACCAAAGGTAAGGTTAAGCCCTTGGTGGGCAACAGACCGGCCGCCGCACCAATGTTAACCATCGCCTGAAAGGCAAACCAGATACCGATGCCGTAAGCGACAAAACCGCCAAACTGCTGATTCACTTGTAATGCGGCGCGACCTAGCTGCAACGCGCGTAACACCAGCGCAAAGGCCAACACCAAAATCACCAGAATACCGATAAAGCCAAGCTCTTCGCCGACCACGGCCATAATAAAATCGGTATGGGCCTCGGGCAGGTATTGTAACTTTTGAATGCTATTGCCCAAGCCTTGGCCAAACCAGTCACCACGGCCAAAGGCCATCAGGGATTGAGTTAACTGATAGCCGCTACCAAAGGGGTCCTGCCACGGATCTAAAAAGCTCACGATGCGCCGCATTCGATACGGCGTTTGAATGATCAGCAAGGTGATCACCACGGCAAAGGTGATCAAGATGGCGAAGAACTGCCACAACCTAGCGCCAGCTAAAAATAGCATGCCCACCACAATCGCAGTCATCACTACCAAGGAACCAAAGTCTGGCTGCATCAGCAACAAGCCTGCAAACAACGCCAGCACGATCAATGGCTTAATAAAACCACGTAAGTTTTCTTGCACCTGGTCCACACGTCGGGTCAGGTAACTTGCGATATAGAGCACAAAAAATAGCTTGGCGATTTCAGCTACCTGCAGGGTTAGCGGACCGATTTTAATCCAGCGTTTGGCGCCATTTACTTCGTGCCCAATTACGCTAACCAACACCAGCAGGGCCATGGCCAACAACAACAGTAAGCCACTGCCGTTATACCACCAGCGCACCGGCACTTGCACACAGATCACCAATAAGGCCAAGCCTAACAGCACGTAAATGGCGTGGCGCGTAACAAAATGAAACGGATTACCAGTAAGCCGTTCGCCAACCGGAAACGACGCTGAGCTCACCATCACTAAGCCGATGGCGATGAGGCAGAACGCCAGCCATAACAGCACTCGGTCGTACAATACCGTCGGCTGTGGCAACCACCATTGCCAGGCTCGTTGCGCCCATTGCCGCCATACCGCTTCAGCGCGGTCGGGCATGGGTAGCTCGAGTTGTTGTTCAGTGCGTGCTGGAGTGTCAGCCATAATAGGCCTCCACGGCGGCACGGAACATATCACCGCGTTGCTGATAATTGTTGAACATATCTAAACTGGCACACGCAGGCGATAACAGCACCATGCTGCCAGGCGTTGCCAAAGAGGCAGCCACGGCCACCGCTTGGGTTAAATCTTTGACCCGCTCCGCATGGTCTACTTGTTGCGCGATGCGCTCGGCATCTTTGCCTAGCACGATTAGGTGATCTACTTGCGCTAAAGCAGGTTTAAAGGCACTAAAATCGGCGCCTTTACCATCGCCGCCAGCAATCAAAATCAACTTGCCACTAACGCTAGCGCGCAGGCCCTGAATAGCCGCCTCGGCAGCCCCAATGTTAGTGGCTTTAGAATCATTCACCCAGCGCACACCCTGCTGGTCAGCTACCAGTTCACAGCGATGGGCGAGGCCACGGAACTGCTTCACCGTCGCTAACGCTGCCGTTGGTTTTACCCCAACCAGCTCGGCCAAGGCCAAAGCCGCTTGCACATTCAGCAAATTATGAATGCCGCTTAAGGCCAATTCATGGGCTGCCACTAACGGTTTGCCTTGATACGCCAGCCACAAGCCATCCGCTTGGCGCAGCAAACCAAACTGCGCATGGGTTAGATCGCCAATGCCATCGGCTAAGCCCGTATCGGCCCCAAAAGTACGCTGACGACTAGGCGGGATATACACGGGCGCCGTGAGTTCTTGCTCACGATTCCATACCGCTACGTCTGCATTTAAGTAGATGCGTTGTTTAGCATGGGAGTAGTCGTGTAGGCTGTGGTACCTATCCATATGGTCATCGCTGACATTGAGGATGGTAGCGCCGCGTAACGGCAACTTTTGCATTAACTCTAACTGAAAGCTGGACAGCTCTAGCACATAAATGTTGGCTGGTTGTGCCAGCAAATCCAATACCGGAATACCAATATTACCGCCCATGGCGACGGCCATGCCTTGCTCCGCCAAAATATCATGCAGCAACTGGGTAACGGTCGATTTTCCATTAGAGCCAGTAATGCCTAACATTACCGGGGCAGCGTCTGGTGCGGCAGCCCAATGCAGCGCCAACAAATCCATGTCACCGATGATTGGAATGGCTGCATCTGCGGCTAATTGCAGTACCGGCGTACGCAAATCAATACCGGGGCTGACAATCAGTAAATCCATGCCCAAGATATGTTCCACCTGCAGCGGCCCAGTATGTAATTCTAAAGGAGCTGGCGTGGGTGGTAACTGGGCCACGCCGGGTGGTTGTTCGCGAGTATCGAACAGCACCGGTTGAACGCCCTGACTTAGCAAGTAACGCACCACCGACAGCCCGGTTTGGCCGAGGCCAACCACTGCGATGTTTTGATACTTATCTAAACTTGCTAAGTGCATGAATATTTCCTAAGTTGTGCGTAATAACTGCTGCTGGCTAGTGACTCTAAGCCCCATTAACGGAGCTTTAAGGTCGCCAAGCCAATCAACACAAAAACCAACGATAAAATCCAAAAACGAACAATCACCCGCGGCTCTGGCCAACCTTTGAGCTCATAGTGATGATGAATAGGTGCCATCCGGAATACCCGCTTACCGCGCAACTTGTAGCTACCTACCTGCAACATCACAGAGACGGTTTCCATCACAAACACCCCACCCATGATAAGCAGCACTAACTCTTGGCGTACTAACACGGCAATAACGCCCAAGGCAGCACCTAACGCCAGCGAACCCACGTCACCCATAAACACCATGGCGGGATAAGTGTTAAACCATAAGAAGCCAAGCCCGGCACCAAAAATGGCGGTACAAACAATCAGTAACTCGCCCGACAGTGGCAAGAAAGGAATATTCAAATAAGCTGCAAAGTTGGCGTTACCTGAGGCGTAAGCGAAAATCCCCAGTGCCCCAGCCACCATGATGGTAGGCACAATAGCAAGACCATCAAGACCATCGGTAAGGTTAACCGCATTGCTCGTACCGACTATCACAAAGTACGCCAACAACACGTACAGCAACCCTAATTGCGGCATGACATCTTTAAAGAAAGGCACCAACAGTTGGGTTTCAGCACCCAATGTAGCATGGGCATAAAGCACCACAGCCGCGACTGTAGCGATGAGCGATTGCCAAAAATACTTCCATTTAGCCGGCAGCCCACGTGAGTTTTTCTGCACCACTTTGCGGTAGTCATCAACAAAGCCAACCAAGCCAAAGCCTAGCACCACACCCAACACCACTTGCACGTAGCGATTACTGAGGTCTGCCCACAATAACGTTGAAACCACAATAGAGGCGATAATCAGCACCCCGCCCATGGTTGGGGTACCGGTTTTACTCAAATGTGATTGCGGACCATCATCACGTACCGCTTGCCCTACTTGCAGCCGCTGCAACGCGCGAATCAGCGCCGGCCCCATCCACAACGAGATCAGTAACGCGGTAAGCACGCTCAAAATGGCGCGCATGGTTAAATACGAGAACACGTTAAAGAAGGTCGCGTATTGGGTTAGGTATTCAGCAAGCCACACTAGCATGCAGATGATTCCTCTTGATTATCGCTTGAGCTCGGCGCCAGCTGAGTTTGTAGCGCTTGGATAACTTTCTCCATGCGCGCACTGCGCGAGCCTTTAACTAAAATGGTTAGGGGCTGAGTCTGCTCTGCCGCAATCACCTCAAGTAAGGCGTTAATAACCTCGTTATGAGTGGAAAAATGACGACCACCACGGCCATTGAACAGGCTACTGGCACTTTGACTAAGCACGCCCACAGTGAACAATTTGTCGATTCCTGCCGTAATTGCGTAGGCCCCAATTTCTTCATGGTACTGGCGTGCTTGTTGACCAAGCTCACCCATATCGCCTAACACCATCACCCGTTGGCCCGGGTACACAGCGAGCATATCTAACGCAGCTTTGACTGAGCCCACATTGGCGTTGTAACTGTCATCAATCAGTTGCAACTGTGGGTTCACCGGGATGACTTGCAGGCGCCCGGCAACCGCTTGCTGTTGCCCTAAGGCGGCTTGCACATCAGCCAGCGCACAACCTACCTCAAGCGCGGCCCGGATGGCTACCAGTGCATTGTCAACGTTATGTAAACCTGGCAAGTTCAGCTGAATACGAGCACTCGCTTGGCCTAACTGGCGACAAGTCAGGGTAAAAGCAGCACAACCACGGCTATCTAACTCGATGTCCGTAGCTACCACATCGGGGCCCTGTTGGGCAGTGGCGTGCTCCGCACGGCCAAAGGTTTCGTGCCGACGGTCGGCCAATTGTTGCGCCCAGCCCTCGGCAAATTCAGAATGATACGGCGTAAGCGCTAAGCCATCTGCAGCTAAACCGCGAAAGATCTCAGATTTAGCCACGTAGACACCATGAATACCGCCAAAACCTTCCACATGGGCCGGTGCTACGTTATTGATGATGGCTACATCAGGTTGGGTTAAGCCAACGGTGTAGGCAATTTCGCCCTGATGATTCGCACCTAGTTCGATCACCGCAAATTGGTGCTCTGGTTCTAATCGCAACAGCGTTAGTGGCGCCCCGATGTCGTTGTTGAAATTGCCCGCGGTAGCTAGCACTTTGCCACGTTGTGCCAAGATCGCTGCTAGCATCTCTTTGACGGTGGTTTTGCCACTGCTGCCGGTAATAGCGATGGTTTTGGGTGCGCCTGCGGCTTTGACCGCGGCCCCCAATTGGCCGAGCGCATAGCGTGTATCGCTGACGACAATTTGCGGCACCGGCAAGGGTTGGCCATCAGAGCTTTGCAACGGATGGTCTACCAGCACGGCTACTGCGCCAGCGGCAATGGCTTGCTCCACCAGTTGGTGGGCATCAAAATTGGGGCCCTTCAAGGCAATAAATAAGCTCCCCGGCGCTAAGGTACGGGTGTCTGTACTTACTTGGTCTAGTTCTAAGTGGCCGTTGCTGGTATCGCCTACCAGCTCGCCCGCTACCGCAGCCTTGAGCCAAGCTAGATTCACTCGAATCATGCCAACACCTCCGCCACCCAAGCGCGTTCGTTGTATGGCAAATACTCACGGCCAATGATTTGATAATCCTCATGACCTTTACCAGCCACCAGAATCACGTCATCGGCACCGGCTTGGGCAATGGTTGTTGCCACCGCTTCAGCTCGGCCCATCAATACCTGCACCCGCTGTTGGCGCGGCATGCCAGCTAAAATATCTTGTACAATTTGGGCGGGGTCTTCGGTGCGTGGATTATCATCGGTCACCACCACGCGGTCGGCAAGTTCAGCAGCAACGGCACCCATTTGTGGGCGCTTACCGCGGTCGCGATCACCACCACAGCCAAACACACACCACAGCTGTCCCCGACAGTGACGGCGCAAGGCTGTCAGCACTTGCTGTAACGCATCTGGAGTATGAGCGTAATCGACAATCACCAAGGGCTTACCTTGGCTACCACCAAAGACTTCCATCCGGCCCGGCACCGCGTGTAAGCCAGCACATGCCTTAGCGATGGCGCTGAGGTCATGGCCGAGGCTAGCCACCGCGGCCATGGCTGCTAGTAGGTTGTAAACATTAAAATGGCCTAGTAACGGGGATTGCACCGGTAGACTGACGACCTCGGTCGTGCCAGGTAACCGTGCTTGTACAGTAAAATCGGTGCCAGCCTGAGCATAACCAATCTGGGTTGCCCATAGACTGCGTTCAGCGCTTTGAGGATTTAAACTGAAGCGCCAGCTATCTTGGCGATCAGGCAACCATGCCGCCACCGCGGCATCATCAGCATTTAATACCGCATGGCGGGTATCTAGTTCGGTAAATAAGCGCCGCTTAGCTCCAGCGTAATTGCTCATGGTGCCATGATAATCAAGATGATCGCGACTGATATTGGTGGCTACGCCTACCGCAAACTGAATCGCCTCAACGCGACATTGCACCAAAGCATGAGAGGATACTTCCATCGCCACCGCTTGCGCACCTTCAGCTTGCAACACCCGCAACCGTTGCTGTACCGCAATCGCATCGGGGGTGGTGTGCGTTTCTGGCAACAGTTTGCCACTAAAGCCACTGCCGGTGGTACCAATCACCCCACAGCGTACACCCAGCGCATCTAGCAGTTGCGCCACTAAGTAGGTGACCGAGGTTTTACCATTGGTTCCGGTCACCCCGACCACTTGCAGGTGCTGAGCAGGCTCGCCAAAAAAGCGCGCTGCGATAAAAGAGAGTTGATTCTTTAGACCGGGCACTTCAATCACCCAGGCGCGCCCACGCGGTTGCATCCCTACCGACTCAGACTCGGTAAGCACGACCACGGCGCCGGCCTCAATAGCAGCATCGATATAATCACGCCCATCAACTTGATAACCCGGCACCGCAACAAAGGCATCGCCACTGGCTACTTGTCGCGAGTCTAGCTTTAACCCACCAATCTGCAAGGCTGGCAAGGGCAATGGATAATTTGGCAATAAGCTGACTAACTCAATCATTAGTTACTCCTTGCTCGCAAGAATTCAGGCACGTCCACCCACCCAGCGGCCTTTAATTGGGTATCTTGTAAATGATCTGGGGTGATGTTCAGCATCCGTAACGCATCGCCAACAATCTCCGCAAACACGGGGGCAGATACTTGGCTACCGTAATACTCATCTCCACTAGGTTCGTTAATAGTCACGACGACGGCTAAGCGTGGATTGCTGACCGGCGCGACCCCAGCAAACAGCGTCACGTATTCATCGCCATAACCGCCCGCCACGGCTTTCCGAGTAGTCCCGGTTTTACCGGCCACGCGATAGCCTCTCACCCGAGCACGTTCACCAGAACCGTTGGCTACCACACTTTCAAGCATGGCTAACACCGTATCAGCGGTTTCTTTACTGATCACTTGTTCGCCTACGGGCGTACCTTCGCGTCGCTGAATGGTGAGCGGATAGCGCACGCCGCCATTACCGATAATGGCGTACATTTGTGCCAGCTGTAGGGTGGTCACGGTCAAGCCATAGCCGTAGGACAAGGTTGCCACTTCAAAATCCGACCAACGCTGGCGGCCTTGCAATACCCCAAAGCTCTCACCCAACATGGCGACCCCAGTATCGTTACCAAACCCAACCGCGGCGTACGTATCAAGCATGTTGTCGATACCTGTTTGCAGAGCAATTTTGGCGGTACCTACGTTGCTTGAGGTTTCTAAAATTTCAGTAATGGTTAACGGCCCACGATTTTTCGGGTCGCTTACGCGGCGGCCACCAATGCGCAACCAGCCGGGGCTGGTGTCAATCACTTGATTAGGTTTAATCACCCCATGTTCGAGTGCCGCAATCACTGCTAAGGGCTTCACCGTTGAGCCTGGTTCGTAGGCATCGGTGATAGCACGGTTACGCAACCTATGTGGTTGCGCATCGGCACGGTTATTCGGGTTGTAGGACGGGCTGTTGACCATAGCGAGAACTTCGCCGGTTGTTATATCCAGAATCACCGCAGATCCCGAAGTGGCTTGGTGATAGCGCACGGCCTTTTTAACTTCGGCGTAAGCCAATGCTTGTAAGCGTTGGTCAATACTTAGGGTGAGTTGCTGGGGTTGTTGCGCAGCGGTAACGCTAATTTCTTCAACAACCCGTCCTGCTGCATCCTTGCGATACAAACGTTCACCAGGCACGCCGGTAAGCACCTGATTGTAAATAGCCTCTAAACCTTCAATGCCCAGCCCATCGATGTCCGTAAAGCCAACCACATGGGCGGCAATTTCGCCAGCGGGATAAAAGCGCCGTGATTCAGTTTTAAGATAAACTCCGGGGATGCCTAACTGTCTGACAAACTCAGCTACGCCGGGCGTAACTTTGCGCTCTAAGTAGACAAAACGGCGGTTCGGATCAGCGACCTTAGCCATCAAACTATCAGCATCGGTACGAAAAACTTCGGCTAACGCTAACCAACGCTCGCGGTTATCTAGGCCATGCCCCTCGTGCACGCGTTGGGGGTCTGCCCACACGGTTTGCACCGGCACGCTCACGGCTAGTTCGCGGCCATTGCGATCCATGATTGAACCCCGTTGCACCGTGGTGGTATCAGCCCGCAATGAGCGCCGATCGCCTTCAAAAATTAACCGTTCAGGTTCTACCACCTGAATGTAAGCGGCGCGCGCCACCAAACTGCCAAACACCAGTACCACAATCAATAAGGCAAAGTAAAAGCGCCCCGTGCTTAAATGGGGTTGCGCTTTTTTCAGCACACGCCGATTGCCTTTCGAGGTTAATGCCATGGTACTAGCACCTCCTCATCTGCTTGTGGACGCACCATTTCTAGCTGTTGCACGGCAATTCGCTCCACCCGACTGTGCTCAGTTAGGGTGTTTTGTTCAATCTGTAAATGGCGCCATTCAATATCTATTTGATCACGCTCAGAGAGCAGTTGGTCGCGCTCGGTAACCAGTAAACGATGGCCGTGGGCGACATAAATTACTGCTAATGCGCTAGCTACAAGCGCTAAAAACAGCAACACCAGCAACAAGTGCTGGCGCAAATCATCCACAATAACCATCGATAAAGCTGGTACCCGGCTAGCTTTCATAATCTAACCTCGCGGCAATACGAAGCACTGAACTCCGTGCTCTGGGGTTGGCTTTGATTTCTGCGGCCGAAGGCTTGATGGCTTTACCTACCAAGCGTAAGGTTTGGCCGCGATCAAAATCGGCATCCCGAATAGGTAGGTTGGCAGGAATCGCTTTGCCTTGAGCTTGGGCCCGCATAAACCGCTTCACCAACCGGTCTTCTAAACTATGAAAACTGATCACAGCCAAGCGACCATCAACTTTTAAGCCACCTACAGCCGCAGTAAGCGCTTGCTCAATTTCGTCGAGTTCGCCGTTAATATGAATTCGTATGCCCTGGAAACTGCGTGTTGCCGGGTGCTTATGTTTGTCTTTAAAAGGAACCGCGGCGGCGATCAGTTCTGCTAGTTCGCGCGTGGTGGTTAAGGGCTGCTGCTCGCGTTGTTTCACGATCGCTTGGGCAATGCGCCAGGCAAATCGTTCTTCGCCATATTCGCGCAGCACAAAAGCGATCTCATCGGCACTAGCCGCTGCCAAAAATTCAGCTGCGGTGATGCCTTGGGTGGTATCCATGCGCATATCTAATGGCCCTTCGCGCATAAAGCTAAAGCCACGTTCAGCGTCATCTAGTTGTGGGGAAGACACGCCTAAATCGAATAAAATACCGTCGAGCTGCCCACGCAATTGCTGCGCATCTAGCACCTCGCTAAGCTGTGAGAATGGGGTGTGGATAATGGTAAAGCGCGGATCTTGTTGTAACGCAGCCGCAGCGGCAATCGCAGTGGGGTCGCGATCGAGGGCGAAGAGCCGGCCGTTACTGTTTAATTGAGCCAGAATTGCACGCGAATGCCCGCCTCGCCCGAAGGTGGCATCTAAATAGGTTCCGTCTGGTTTGATGGCAAGAGCATCGAGAGACTCTTGTAACAACACCGAGACGTGTTGTGCAGCTTCTGTTGTCATTATAATGAGAAGTCTTGTAGTCGATCGTTCAGAATGATGTCGTCTTGTTGCTCGGCTTGCATATCTGCCGCTATTTGCTCTTGCCACGCAGCCTCAGACCAAAGTTCAAACTTATTGAGCTGACCAATAATCATGATCTTTTTACTCAGATCCGCATGTTGACGCAGGGTTGGTGCAATCAAAATACGGCCGTTTTTATCCATTTGGCAATCTTCGGCATGGCCCAGCAATAGCCGCTGGAGACGACGCTCGGCGGGGTTCATGTTAGATAGAGTCGTAAGCTTCTGTTCAATCAACTGCCACTGTGGCAACGGATACAACAACAAACAGGGTTGCTTTATATCGATGGTGCAAACCATTTGCCCGTCGCAATCCAACAGCAGGCTCTTGCGATACTTTGCTGGTATCGCCAGTCGGCCTTTGTCATCTAGACTGAGTGCTGCTGCGCCACGAAACATGATAAATGATCCACTTTTTCCCACAAATCCCCACAATGTGACAGTCTAGGTGCCGATCTTTCTACCTGTCAAGGGAAATTACAGAGATTTAACCCCTGCGCCAGGGGTTGACGCTTGGCAGTTTGCATAGCATCATGCAAAAACCCTATATAGTTCAGCGCATAACAATTATAATATGCTGGCTTAAACCCTTATGAAGCAGATAGACCTTGTGAATTACCCAGATCGGCTCAGTGTGCAGTCTGAGCGTTGGCGATTATTGCGGTATTTGGTAGTGGTGCTCTTTATTGCATCCGCTCTGCTTTATGCTGTCTATTTGGTGGTTGATAGCGAGCGCCAGCAACAACTTGAAGTAGAAAAGCGCCGCGCCGCTGAACATTTAAGTAGTATGCGCGGGCAAATCGAACAACGCCTACAAGCCAATATCCTCGCACTACGCGCCTTACGTCCTGAAATCCTCTGGCAAGACACGCCAGACCGGGTGCGAGTACAGCGCATCATGGATGAGTTTTTAGGATCTGACCTAGATATCATGCATCTCGCCTTGGCGCCGGACTTAACCGTACGCTTTATTTATCCGGTTGAAGGTAACCAAAGTCTGCTCGGTTTTAATTATCGCCTCGCCACCGAGCAATACAGCGGTATTTTGCGCGCTATCGCAGCTAAAGATATGGTGGTATCAGGGCCGTTACAGCTGGTGCAAGGACAATCGGCGCTGCTGGCACGTATGCCTATTTTTCATGACGACCGCCGCTTATGGGGCGTGGCTACGTTAGCTATTGATCACAATCACCTGCTTGAACAAGTGGCATTCTATCGGCATCCTAACTACGAATTTGCCCTGCGCCATTTCAATCTGGCTAGCTTAGACCAAGATGTCGCGCAAGAACCGGCGTTTGCCGGCAATAACGATGTCTTTACCAACGATCCTATTCTTACTGAAGTACAGTTTCCGCACGGGCGCTGGCAGTTAGCGGCGTTTCCGCGCGATGGCAGCTGGGTTGCTACCAATGTAGATTTTTGGCTGCACTGGGCGATTGGGATTAGCTTAACCGCCGTGATTTTGATGGCCTTTTTAATGTTGGTGTTCACCCAGCATCGATTACGCGGCGCCATTACTACCATTGCCTATCAAGCCAGGTACGATGGCTTAACCGATTTACCAAATCGTAATTTCTTTCAAGAACAGCTAGGCGCAGCAGTTCGCTCAGCACTGCGCCATGAACAGAAATTTGCGCTATTGGTGCTAGATTTAGACCATCTGCGTGAAATCAATGACGTGCTCGGGCATGAAGTAGGTAACGCCCTACTACAACGAGTGGCAGAGCGGATTCGTACTAGTATTCGTGAAGATGATTTATTGGCGCGTATTGGTGGCGATGAATTTGCGATTGTACTGCGAGATTTAAACGACCCCAGCGAAGCTGAAATTCGTGCCACAGCTATCATGAATGATTTGCTGCACACCTTGGATATTGAGCATAACCACATCAATATGACCACCAGCACCGGTATCGCTATGTTCCCGCACGATGGCCAAGAAGTGCAGCAGCTGATTAAACATGCTGAACTCGCCATGTATGCGGCCAAGCAAGCGGGCGCCATGAGTGTGCACTTTTTTGATGAACAACTACGGCAAAGTACCGAACGCGATATTAATCTGCATCACCAAATCATCAAGGGCATCGAAGCGGAACAGTTTGAGGTGCATTATCAGCCCGTGATTGAAACCGAAACCGGCTTGTTAACCCGCTGTGAAGCTTTGATTCGTTGGACTCACCCTGAACGCGGCGCTATTTCACCGGCTGAGTTTATTCCAATTGCCGAAAAGACCGGTGCCATCATTGGTCTTGGTGCGTTTGTGCTGAGCCAAGTACTCCGCGACTGGAAGAAAATGCATGCCGCCGGTTTAGATTTGTCTATTGCACTGAACCGCTCGCCGCGTGAATTTAACGACCGCCAAGCGGCTAGCCATTGGCTCAACATGATTGCCGCAGCGGATGTGCCTACCAACCGGCTGATGTTTGAGATCACTGAATCTATGTTGATGCGCAACAAAGAGCGACAGTTTGCCAACTTGCGGAAGTTACGTGATGCCGGCGTAAGCTTGGCCATCGACGACTTCGGCACCGGTTATTCCAGCTTAAACTATTTGCGTTCGTACCCAATTGATGTGATTAAAATCGACCGTAGTTTCTTGCATAGCGTGCCCGAACAAAGCCAACAGACGGCCTTAGTAGAGGTGTTGATAAGAATTGCGCACACTTTGAATATGAAGGTGGTTGCTGAAGGGGTTGAAACGGCTGAGCAAGTGGGCTTTTTACAACGCCAGCGCTGCCATTTACAGCAAGGCTTTTTCTATGGTCGCGCGATGCCGCTCAACCAGTTCATTACCTTTACCCAGAATTTTAACCGCGACGTGCTTAACCGCAATGCTGAAACCAGCGCGGAGAATGAGGTGGGAGCCAGCCGATAAGCCGGGTTCTGTCGAGGACAATCATTCGTCTAGCCACTGAGTCACCTCAGCGTTCAAGCAGTCTACCCGGGTTCAACGCGGGCCGCGCCAATGAACCCCTATTTGACCTTGCTCCGGGTGGAGTTTACCGTGCCACGAACTGTTACCAGCCGCGCGGTGCGCTCTTACCGCACCCTTTCACCCTTACCTGATCCTGCCTTAGCAGGCCATCGGCGGTTTGCTCTCTGTTGCACTAGTCGTCGGCTTGCGCCGCCCAGGCGTTACCTGGCACCCTGCCCTATGGAGCCCGGACTTTCCTCCCCCTGTATGTAAACACACAGGCAGCGATTGTCTGGCTGACTCCCGGCGGGCATTCTACTGGTTATCTTGCTCGAGCGCCAGCTGATACAAATTGTTTTTGCGCGCGCCATGAATTTCTGCTGCTAAGGCGGCGGCTTTCTTCAGCGGTAGGTGCTCTCGCAACAGGGTTAACGTACGCAGCGCCTGCGGCGTAACATCCTCCTCGGCTACGGCGGCTGCACCAGCCAAGACCAACACCATCTCACCGCGCTGTTGGTTACTATCAGCCAGTACTTGCGCCTGCACCTCTGCAATACTGCCGTGCAAGTAGGTCTCGAAGGTTTTGGTGAGCTCGCGGCCCAACACCAACTGACGTTCACTGCCAAATTCGCTGATAAAATCCGCCAAACAATCGACAATTCGGTGCGGTGACTCGTAGAACACCAAGGTGCGAGTGTCGCTTAGGAGCCCTTGCAAACGCTTTCGGCGTTGCTGTGGCTTGGCTGGTAAAAAACCTTCAAACGCAAATCGGTCTGTGGGCAGTCCCGCCGCTGACAGGGCAGTCACAAAAGCACAGGCACCGGGTAGCGCCACTACCTTGATACCGGCAGCGCGACATTGTTGCACTAGGACATAGCCAGGATCACTAATTAACGGGGTTCCGGCATCGCTGATCAAGGCAATCGACTGGCCTTGTAATAGCCGTTCTACCACCTGTTCCGCTCGTTGGCGTTCGTTATGCTCATGCAAGGCAAACAACTCATTGCGAATCCCTAAGTGCTGCAATAATTGCCCACTATGACGGGTATCTTCGGCGGCAATGGCGTCTACTGCACGCAAGGTTTGCACACTGCGCTCGGTGATATCGGCTAAATTACCAATAGGTGTTGGTACTATGTATAAACAGCCGTTACTGTCACTCATGTAAACCCCTTGTAAATTACTCTTAGCGTAGGCGAAGGATGGATGTTGTAAGTTGTACCAGCAAGCCCCTCGGTTTATAGTAGAGGCCATTTAAGATATCAGCTAAAGGACGCTATTGTGCCAAAGAAGTTACTCCTGTGCATGGTTATTATTGGCTTAACTGCCTGTGCCAGTGGTCCATCACCTAGCACCAGCGATAGCACTGTGCCTATCTCATCGACTCCTGTGCTGCAGGATATTCCGTCGGCAGCCAATCGCAGCGCAGCAGAGTGGTTAGAGCGCGCTGCTGCCAGTAGCGGTAGCGAGCGCTCCGAGGCCCTGTTACAGGCGGCGTTGCAATTGCAAAAAGACGATGCTTGGCAAGCTAGTGCCGCAGTTATTGCTCAGCTACAACGGTATCAGTCAGAGTTATCCCTTAGCGCGCCACAACAACGCTTCCTAACCTTGTTAGAAGCTCGTTTTGCTGCCCATCAACAACGCTGGCCTTACGTTGATGCCTTGCTGAAGCCCCTATTACAGCCACGGCAAACAACCGACTATAGGATGCAAACCTTAGAGCTGGCATTAACGAGCGCCATTGCCCAGCGCCGCTGGGTGATTGCCGCCAAGTTACAATTACAATTATTAGAGCAGCCGCAATACCAAGCCAGTGCCGGACAGATCTGGGCAGTGCTGCAACATTTACCTGAACCCGCCGCGATTCAGCCACCAGCTGGTGGTTTTCGTAATAAAGTCACGGCCGGTTGGTTACGCTTAGTGCAGCATATTCACGCCAGTGCCATCGATGTCAATGACACTAGCGATGAGACCGGTAGCCAAGTCTCTTTGTTGACCCATTTACAGCAATGGCAAGCAGAGTTTGCTGATCACCCAGCTACGGCGGTTGCGAACGAATTAATGAGCGATTATCAGGCGGGTCTGCAACGGGCGAACTTGGGCCAGCAACAAGCTATAGTGCTGTTGCCGTTAAGCGGGCAATATCGTAGCCAAGGGCAAGCGGTACGCGATGGGATCGTGAAAGCCTTAGCCGCGCAGCCGCAGCTGTCGGCGCGCTTTATTGACAGCAATGGTTTTGATTTTGCGACTTTACCGGGGCTGTTAGAAACCAGCCAAACCGACCTCATTATTGGGCCCCTGTTAAAAGACAAGGTGGCGGAAATGAGTAAGCTAGAGCTGCCTAAACAGCTACGCTGGCTTACCCTGAACGAACTTGAACAAGGCCTGGATAACCGTTTGCCAGGACAAAGCTTTTTTGCCTTAGATACAGAAACAGAAGTGCGCCAAGCAGCCGCACATATTGCCGCCCAAGGCTTTAAGCAGCCGTTGGTGTTGGCGCCGGCCACAAATCGCGGCGAGCAACTGGCGAATGAATTCGCTCAAGCTTGGCTGGAGGCTCAGCCTGACCAAGTAGAGGCCGGCCAAGGTCGCTACACCAACACGGAAGAAATGAAAACAGCGGTACAAGACCAATTAGGCGTCACCACCAGTGAAGCGCGCATTTGGCAAGTGAAAATTGCCGCAGGTAAAATCATCGTCGATAGCCAATACCGCAGCCGCGCCGATATTGATGCCATCTACTTGGTGGGCGGGATTGAACAAACGCGCCTATTAAAACCCTTTATTGATGTGAATATTTCGCCCTTTATGCAGGCGATTCCTGTGTATGCTAACTCTTCTAGCCACACCTTAAATAACGATTTGAGTGAAAACGACCTCAACGGCGTGCATTTTACCGACGCAGAATGGTTGATTCCTGGGCATGCCCAGCAACAACAGCTACAGCAGCTGCTCAGCCAACGTTCTGATTGGGGCTATAGTCACGCTCGTCTTGCGGCGTTTGGCCACGATGCGGTGCTATTGGCGCAGCAATTAAGCCTATTACAACGAGTACCTGGACTATCTCTTACTGGTTTAACCGGACGCTTGCATATCGACCAAGGTCGCGTACAACGCGATTTGGCTTGGGCCAGCTACCAAGGCCATGAGGTGATTGCCGATAACGACTAACAGCGCTTTGGCGCTAAGGACAAGGAATGTCAAAACAAGAAGATGGCGGTTTAGGGGAGGCTCTGGCGCTTGAATATTTGGAAGGTCAAGGCTTACACTTGGTCACCAAGAATTTTCGTTGTGAGATGGGCGAAATTGACCTCATTTTAAAAGAGGGCAAGACTTTTGTGTTCGTAGAAGTTAAAGTTCGCGCAGACGAAACTTTTGCTTCTGTATTGGAACAAATAAAGCCCCAGCAATGTCAACGAATACGACGCTGCGCGCAGTTTTTTTTAATCACCGAAGGGTTAAACGAACATTATACGTCGATGCGTTTTGATGTGGTTGCACTAGTAAGCGATTACAACTCAATGCAATGGCTACCCGATGCTTTTTAAGAGGCTTACATGGATCCCATGCAAGAGCAGATAAAAACCTTATTTACCGAAGGTATTCAGACCCAAATAGCGGCCGCGGATCAGTTGCAAGAGCCGTTGCAGCGCGCTGCTGAATTGCTGGTGGCCACCTTGCTTAGCGGCCAGAAAATCTATTGCTGCGGTGAGGGCATGGCCCATGCCACCTCACGGCATTTTGCCCACATTATGCTCACCGGCTTGAGTTTTGAGCGGCCGCCGTTTCCTGTTACCAGCCTGCATGCGGATTTTGGTGCCAATGATCATCAAGCGGTATTTGCGCAGCAATTACAAGCTGTCGGCCAAGCCAATGATGTGGTGCTGGTGCTTAGTGCGGGCGCACGCGCACCGCGCACCGCTCGAGCGCTAGAAGCAGCCCTCGGACGTAACATGCTGATTGTAGCTATTACGCAAGAGGGCGATCATGACATTGCTGGGTTATTAGGCCCCGACGACGTGGAAATCAGAATACCCACGACGAATATCGCTCGGGCGAGTGAACACCTATTACAAACCGTAAATATGCTTTGCAGTTTAGTTGAACATCAAATTTTTCCACAGGAGATGGATGAATGAAGCGCTATCAAGCACTCTTAGCAGCTGCCACCTGCAGCATCATGTTGAGCGGTTGTGCCGCAGCCTTAGTTGGCGCCACCGCGGTAGGTATTTCAGCCGCTACGGATAGTCGTAGCTTAGGTACGCAGTTGGACGATCAAACCATCGAACTGCGAGTGATTCGTAAGCTCAAAGGTGATAGCCGTTTGGATGACACGCGCATTCAGGTAGTGGCGTTTAATCGTTCGGTGCTGTTGTTAGGCCAAGTCAGCGATAGCTCTTTGTATGATTTAGTCAATCATTTAGTGCGCAACACCGAGGGTGTTAGCAAGGTCCATAATGAATTACGTATTGCGCCTGTTATCGATGTGGCACAAATCAGTAAAGACACTTGGATCACCAGTAAAATTAAGGCCCAGTTAGTTGCTGATGAGAACGTGAAAGCAGTGCACATTAAAGTAATCACAGAGAACAATGAAGTGGCGTTGATGGGTTTAGTTAGCCCAGAACAAGCTCGCCAAGCCATTGATATTGCCCGCAACGTTAGCGGAGTGACGCAGGTCATTGACGCTTTTCAATAAGCGGTTAACGGCGTTATGGCGTTCGGAAAAAGAAAAAGGCGACACCAAGGTCGCCTTTTTTGTCTTTGTCTGATGGGCTAGTTAACGCCGCTTACTTGCCGCTTACTTGCCGCTTATTTAATTACGCGAAGATGAGAACGTTTGGCCGCCTTATTTTTCGCGTTAGCATCGGCGTTAGAGTCAGCCTTACCACTACTAGCAGAATCTTCACTAGAAGCTAGGCTAATGGCGTCACCCTCAACATCATCATCCCCAGCTTGCTCTTCTGCTGCGAGTTCTGCAGCAATCCAAGCCTCGTAGGCAGGCTCTGCTTCAAACATGGTACCGGCACCATTCTCGCGGGCGTATAAGGCCACTACGGCGGCCATGGGCACCACTACATGATGAGGTTTACCAGAGAAGCGCGCATGAAAGCTAATTTGCTCATTCGAGATAGCAAACTGGCCAACAGCAGTAGGCGTGATGTTCAGAATGATCTGGCCATCTTCAACAAACTCCCACGGTAATTGGCAATGGGGCACAGTTGCCGCGACCACCAAGTGGGGGGTGAGCTGATTATCCAACAGCCAATCGTAAATCGCCCGTACTAGGTACGGGCGACGAGGGGTCATAACCGGCTCACTCACCGGCCTAACTCACGTTCACTGTCAGTCAGTGATTCTTGGAAAGAGTCGCGCTCAAAAACCCGTACCATATAGGCTTTTACCGCTTTCGCACCGGTACCTTCAAGTTCGATGCCATAGCTAGGCAAACGCCATAACAGCGGAGCTAGGTAGCAATCAACTAAGCTGAATTCTTCGCTCATAAAGAACGGCGTATCAGCAAAGATAGGGGCTAACGCTAAAATACCTTCACGCAATTCTTGGCGCGCCGCGTCCGCATTCTTGCCACCAGCAAGAATGGCATCAGCGAGCGCATACCAATCACGATCAATACGGTACATCATCAAGCGGCTGGTACCACGGGCTACCGGGTACACTGGCATCAATGGCGGATGCGGGAAACGCTCATCTAGATACTCCATGATGATGTGGGCGTTATACAACACCAACTCACGGTCTAGTAAAGTCGGTAACGCATCAGCGTATGGGTTTAGCTGAATTAAGTCTTCCGGACGATTGTCTGGATCGACATAAATTATCTCTACGCCCACTCCTTTTTCCGCTAATACGATTCGGGCTTGATGACTACGTAAGTCATTTTGGCCCGAGAATAAGGTCATTACCGACCGTTTGTTTGCCGCAACCGACATATTACTCTCCATCAAACTTACTTCACGTCTCTGAAGAATTCGCGCTTAAGTAGCACTGCGAATACTAAGAAGACCAATAAGAAACCGAAGACATACCAACCGATTTTGCGTTGTTGCAACATCATCGGCTCGCCGGTGTAGACCAAGAAATTAGTCAGGTCTAGCATGGCTTGGTCGTACTCAGCTTCTGTTAGCATGCCGCTGCCATCAGTTTTGATGCCAACGTACACATCTTTCATTTCACCGTCGATAAGCTTTGCTTCGGTAGTTTTGCGTGGCACACCTTGCAACTCTTGCAACACGTGCGGCATACCTACGTTAGGGAAGACGGTATTGTTAACGCCAAACGGACGGGTCTCATCTACGTAGAACGAGCGTAGATAGGTATAAATCCAATCAGCGCCACGTACCCGTGCAACCAAAGTTAAATCAGGTGCTGCAGTACCAAACCAGTTACCAGCATCTTCAGTGGCCATCGCGTTGGTGATTAAATCACCTACTTTCTCGCCAGTGAATTGCAAGTTCTCAACACCCAAGTCTTCAGGGATCTCAAGATCTTTGAAGGTACGGTTGTAACGCTGGTATTGCATTGAGTGACAACCCAAGCAGTAGTTCATGAACAACTGTGCGCCGCGTTGCATGGACGCTTTATCATGCATGTCTACTTCTGCTTTATCGAGGGGTACTGTCGGGCCAGCCGCTAACGTTGCGACCGACCACAGTGATGCTGCTACCAGCAGAGTATTTTTAAGAAACTGTTTCATCACTTAGTAATCCTCTCTGGAACTGGTTTTGTGTTTTCGTTTTTGCTGTAGAAGAACAGCAGTACGAAGAACGCAAAATACAAGAAAGTGAACACTCGAGCAAAGAAGGTATAAACCTCAGTTGCCGGCTTCAAGCCTAAGTAACCCAGTGCAATAAAGCTGATTGCAAATACCGTTAGGTTAAATTTGTGGAAGCCACTACGGTAGCGCACTGAACGCACTTTACCGCGGTCTAACCATGGCAATACAAACAAGGCTACGATTGCACCGAACATCAAGATAACACCTAATAACTTATCTGGTACCGCACGCAAAATCGCATAGAACGGCGTGAAATACCAAACGGGTGCAATGTGCGCTGGTGTTTTCAGTGGGTTCGCAGCTTCAAAGTTAGGTGGCTCTAGGAATAGGCCGCCCATGGCTGGAGCAAAGAAAATCACGTAGCAGAAGAAGAACAAGAAGATAGCTACACCTACCAAATCTTTCACGATGTAATACGGGAAGAATGGGAAAGCATCAACAATGTCGTACTTCTTGGTGAAGCGCTCATGGAACTGGAACTTCGGCTTTTCAGACTCAGGTACAGAACCTTTTGGCTTCTTAATCGAAATACCCTCTGGGTTGTTCGAGCCAACTTCGTGTAAGGCGATAATGTGTAAGAACACCAAAATCACTAACACTAATGGCAGCGCGATCACATGTAAGGCAAAGAAGCGGTTTAGAGTGGCACCGGAGATAACGTAGTCACCTCGAATCCATAGGGTTAAATCATCGCCAACAAACGGAATAGCACCGAACAGCGAGATAATAACCTGAGCACCCCAGTATGACATTTGCCCCCATGGTAACAGGTAGCCCATAAAGGCTTCTGCCATTAACACCAAGAAGATCAGCATACCGAACACCCATAGTAATTCACGAGGTTTCTGGTAAGAGCCGTACATCATGCCGCGGAACATGTGCAAATACACCACCACGAAGAAGGCGGAAGCACCCGTTGAGTGCATGTAACGTAGCAACCAACCGTATTCAATGTCACGCATGATGAATTCAACAGAAGCAAACGCGCCTTCTGCAGAAGGAACATAGTTCATGGTTAACCATACCCCGGTAAGGATTTGGTTAACTAACACCAACGTTGCTAGCACCCCGAAGATGTACCAGAAGTTGAAGTTTTTCGGAGCTGGATATTGCGCTAAGTGGATATTCCACGTTTTGGTCATCGGAATGCGTTCGTCAAACCAGGCGATGAGTTTGTTCATTAGGCTTGCTCCCCGTCTTCACCCACCAAGATGGTTGTGTCATTGATGTAGTAATGAGGTGGAACCACTAGGTTGTATGGTGCCGGAACACCTTGGAATACGCGGCCAGCAATATCAAAGGTTGAACCGTGACATGGGCAGAAGAAACCTGATTTAGCTTCTTCAATGTAGTCACTAAAGCCAACATCTAAGAATTGCGGTGAGCAACCTAAGTGGGTACAAATACCAACGGCCACAAAGAATTCTTCTTTGCGTGAGCGATGCAAGTTCTTGGCATACTCGGGCTGTTGTGGTTCATCAGAATTTGGGTCACGTAAACGGTCGTTAACCGCTTCTAACGATGCCAACATTTCAGGGGTACGACGTACCACCCAAACTGGCTGGCCTCGCCATTCAACACGAATCAATTGACCCGGCTCGGCTTTTCCAATGTTCACTTCCACTGGGGCACCCGCGTTTTTGGCTTTCTCACTTGGGTTCCATGATGCAATGAAAGGAACGGCAACGCCAACCGCACCAGCAGCCCCGACAACAGATGTCGCGACAGTTAGGAAACGACGGCGGCCTTTATCTACAGGCGCATTGCTCATCCACTTACTCTCCGTTTGGACGCTTCACGAAACTTAGCCGTGAAGTCAGTAATTAGCTACTGCGTAGGTTCCCATTAAGACGAATGATGCTCGTTTTAAGGGAATCGGCAAAAAATGCCTTCAGATGATAAAGAAATACCCTGATTTTTACAAGGACAAAGACAAAAAACCCGGCACAAAGGCCGGGTTTTTGACGTACTCGAGATTTCGAATTAACGCTTCGAGAACTGAGGACGTTTACGTGCTTTGTGCAAGCCGACTTTCTTACGTTCAACTTGACGTGCGTCACGAGTAACGTAACCTGCACGACGTAAGTCACCACGTAGGGTTTCGTCGTATTGCATAAGTGCGCGAGTGATACCGTGACGCACTGCGCCAGCTTGACCACTTGAACCACCACCTTTAACAGTGATGTATAAGTCGAATTTCTCAACCATGTCTACTAACTCAAGCGGTTGACGAACAACCATACGAGCAGTTTCACGACCAAAGTATTCTTCTAAAGTGCGGTTGTTGATGCTGATGTTGCCGCTGCCTGGACGCAAGAAAACACGTGCAGTAGAGCTTTTGCGACGACCAGTACCGTAGTATTGATTCTGTGCCATGTTGTTAATGCTCCGTCTTAAATTTCAAGTTGTTTAGGCTGCTGAGCAATATGGTTATGCTCTGCACCTGCGTATACTTTCAGTTTACGGAACATGGCACGACCCAATGGACCACGAGGTAACATACCTTTCACCGCTTTCTGAATTACCATTTCTGGCTTCTTAGCAATCAACTTCTCGAAATTGATTTCTTTGATACCACCTGGGTAACCCGTGTGTGAATAATACATTTTGTTCTGTGCCTTACGGCCAGTAACAGCCACTTTCTCAGCGTTTACGATGATGATGTAATCACCAGTGTCTACGTGAGGAGTGTATTCAGGCTTGTGCTTACCACGTAAGCGACGAGCTACTTCAGTAGCCAAACGACCTAAGGTTTTACCTTCGGCGTCAATAACATACCAGTCACGTTGTACAGTTTCTGGTTTTGCAACAAATGTACTCATTGGAAACTTACTCTTTTTTTAAGGTTCACGACAGTAGTTCCGGGCTTCCCCGCGAACCACAACAACCGTTGTGGTTAATTGCCACATAGCGGTTAGTTGTACCTGTAACGTGGGCTGCGCGGATTATAGGGAAAAGGGGTTAAAAGATCAACAACCCAGTGTAGATGTTTTTTACCTTACCTAGCTCGGGCCAAGTTAAGCTAGCTACCCACCTGCAACGCCTTTACTAATTCAGCACTACGCTCCCATTTGCTCGCCAACTGCACCAACTGGGCGCCGCGCGTGGGAGCTAATTGATCCGCAGCAATTTGCTGTAACCACTGTTGCCGTTGCTGTTGCCGACTCTGTTGGATCTGTTGCACACCTTGTTGCCATTCAGCTTCACTGCGAGTGGCCATATCTGCACCATTCAAAAAGGCCAACAGCTGTGCTCGCCACTGGTGGTTCAAGCTGGCATCCAGTAGCTCTGGTGATGCGGCCTTAAACGCCTCAACCAACTGTCGTAAATCCACTAAACGCCCATGGTTACTATGCAACTGGGCTAACGCCAAGGCTTCTGCCCCAGTAAGGTTTTGTTCACCAAGTTTACTGATGTAGCGGTATATGTGTTCCAGTAACTCACCGGTTGCAATATCTTCGGCATGACTGACATCGTCTGAGCTATCGCGTAAAAACGTGCGCAGACGCATGATGTATTGGCGCAACACCCGCTGCTGCTCTTGTTGCGCGGCAGCAATCCCCATAGCCGGAACCTGTAGCACCGTTTTATCCAAAAAGCGCGGCTGACCCGAACGTATCGGTGGTAATTTGTACCAGCTCTCTACCCGGCTAAACAGACGATTATCGATTAACCGCATCAAGCCTAAGCCAAGCAGGTTAAATAAAGTATGAAAAACGGCTAGGCCCGCACTGATGTTGGCGACGTCGTTGCCGCCAGATAGCCAAGCTGACACCCACCACAGTGGTACTAGCAGCAACAATGCCACAGCACCAGTGAGGGCATTCATCACCACGTGCACAGCCGCTAAACGTTTGGCGTGGGCCGTAGCGCCAATAGCCGCCAACAGCGCTGTTACCGTGGTGCCAATATTCGCCCCAATCACCACTGCGGCACCAGCTAACGGACTGAAAACACCGGTAGCAGAGGCGGTAAGTACGATGGCTAAAGCCGCTGACGAGGATTGCACTAAAGCGGTCAAAATAACCCCTGCAAGCACGGCTAATAGCACGCCACCGACACCGCTAACCTCAAGTTGCGCAACGGGCAACAAAGGTACTAATTGGGTGAAAGCTTCGCGTAAGGTATCGAGGCCCACAAACAATACCCCAAACCCTGCTACCGCTGTCCCTATGTGGGCGGCAATGGAGTTTTGTTTGACTAAGCGGGTTAACATCCCTAAGCCGATCAAAGGCCAAGCAATCACTGCAATATTCAGCTTCAAGCCAATCAAGGCCACAATCCATGCGGTCATGGTGGTGCCGACGTTACTACCAAACACCACCCAAGCAGCCTGCCGTAATTTCAACATGCCCGCGTTAGTAAAACCTAACAACGCCACCACTACCGCACTGGACGACTGCACAATAGCGGTCACGGTGAAGCCAGAAATAGCTGCCCGTAAGCGGGTTTGGGTGGTGCGCTCTAAAAAGCTCTGGAGGTGGCTACCAGCGGCGGCTCGCAAGCCGTCGGTCAGCATTTGCATGCCCAACAGCAAGAGCCCTAAGCCACCCAAGGCAATGGCGAGGTCGGCAAAACTCATGGTTTGTGCGCCATCGCTAAATATTCATGGCTTTGCATTTCTTGTAAGCGGCTAACACAGCGGCGGTACTCAAACGTTAATTTGCCTTCGCTATAGAGTTGCTCCAACGGCACCGCCGCCGAGATGATAAGCTTGACGCGGCGTTCGTAAAATTCATCGACCAAAGCCAAGAAGCGGCGGGCGGCATCATCGTTATGGCCTCCTAGTTGGGGCACATCACTGATCAGCACCGCATGATAAAGCTGAGCAATTTCAATGTAATCATTTTGCGAACGCGGGCCGCCACAAATGGCATTAAAATCAAACAGCACCACATCGTCACATTCCATCCGTACCACGATGTCGCGTTGATTAATGGCAATCGCATGCAAATTTTGTTCGGCCCGATTACAGTGGTCCGGCGCTAGTTCGGTAAAGTACTGCTGGAGTTTCGCATCAGCGCTGGAGTCTGCTGGGGTTAAGTAGATTTCCGCGCGGGTTAAGGTGCGCAAGCGGTAGTCGATACCGCTATCCACATTGATGACCTCGCAGTGCTCTTTGATTAAAGCTATTGCGGGTAGAAAACGCTGTCGCTGTAAACCATTACGATAAAGTTCATCGGGCACTATGTTAGAGGTTGCCACCAGCACTACGTCGCGCTTGAAGAGCTCTTGCATGAGTGTTCCCAAAATCATGGCATCGGTGATGTCTTGCACAAAGAACTCATCAAAACACAGCACTCGTGCCTCTGCGGCCAGCTTGTCGGCAATAATTGGTAACGGATCGCTGCGGCCTTTGAGTTGCTTTAATTCATCATGCACGCGATGCATAAAACGATGAAAGTGCACCCGCATTTTTTGCTCAAACGGCAAGGTATCAAAGAAGGTATCCATCAAGTAGGTTTTACCACGACCCACGCCGCCCCAGAAATAGATGCCTTGCGGGGCCGCTTGAGTGCCACCAAGCAGGCCTTTAAGGCGCCCAAGTATACCCTTGGATTGCTGCTGTTGATGAACTACGACCAGTTGTTCATACAACCGCTGCAATGCTTCTACAGCCTTGCGCTGCGCCGCATCTGGGGTGAAATTACCGGAAGCCAAATCAGCCTCATATTTACTCATTGGGGTGATGTTTTGCGTTGTCACTACCACTTTGACCCTGATCTAGATTATGCTATGGGTTATCAGTTTATCACGTGATACGTGTTTTATAAGGAGTTTTTATGAGCTGGATTATTGGCATTTTGTTAGTCGCAGTAGGTGCCATCATTGGCTTTTTTGTGGCGCGTTATTGGCTGAGCAATCATTCTGACGAGGCCGAACTCACTGAGCAAGTGACCCAGACCAAACAGCAACTAGCTGATTATCGTCAAGAAGTTGCCGATCACCTTGCCACTGCTCAAGCTTTGGTTGGGCAACTCGAAGAAACCCAAGCCAAACTAAAAAGCTATTTGCATCACAGTGCTGACTTGCTTCAGCGCGAACAATTGCAGCCCAGTTTGCCATTTTTTGCAGAAGATACCGTGCGTCAGTTACGCATGGCCAACCAGAATAAGCAGGAAAAGCGCCGCAGTGATGACCGACCAGCGGCAGACATGCCGCGTGATTACAGCGATTCTCATTCAGGTTTATTTTCTGGTAAAGCTGCTACGAGCAAGTCTACGGCCAAAGAGAGCACCGACTAATTCTAGGCACCGTCATTCCTCTCCCAAAGTAGCCGGCAAATTTGTTGCCGGTTACATCTTGAAACACCTGCCAGCTGAACTTATTTCTGTTTAGCGAGTCATTATCTTCGTTATCAGTAGCTATTTTGCTACAACTTTACCATTTGTTGTTATGTGGAAATCACAACCGACACAACGTAATCGCTGACGCGCTCGCTCTAGGTTAGTCATTATGTTTGGGTCAACATAGGAGTACAGTGAATGAAGACAAAATTTTTGGCGGTAGTGGCGTCCGTAGCGCTAGCAAGCTCAGTTGCTATAGCTCCAGCTACAGCCAGCATCCCATTTTTTGGCAAAAGTGATGAAACCCCTACCCTAGCGCCGATGCTGGAAGAAGTCACCCCAGCGGTGGTGAATATCTCAGTAAAAGGTAAACGTGAAGTGCGGCAACGGGTGCCTGACATGTTTCGGTTCTTCTTTGGCCCCAATGGCCCACGTGAACAAGTTCAAGAACGGCCATTTCAAGGCTTAGGTTCGGGCGTGATTATTGATGCCGAAGCCGGTTACGTCGTCACCAATAATCACGTGATTGACGGTGCCAGCGAAATTTTAGTCACCCTTAAAGACGGGCGGCAATTTGATGCAAAAGTGATTGGCACTGATGATCGTTCAGACATTGCCCTGCTAAAAATTGAAGATGGCGAAGACCTGACGGATATAGAAATTGGTACCTCATCTGATTTGCGTGTAGGTGACTTTGTAGTGGCTATCGGTAACCCCTTCGGGCTTGGCCAAACGGTAACCTCAGGCATTGTTAGCGCATTAGACCGTAGCGGCTTAGGCATTGAAGAAGTAGAAAACTTCATTCAAACCGATGCAGCTATTAACAGCGGTAACTCAGGTGGTGCCTTGGTGACGCTAAAAGGCGAGTTGATTGGCATCAACACCGCAATTCTAGGCCCTAACGGCGGTAATATCGGCATAGGTTTTGCGATTCCGTCAGATATGATGAAGAACCTGGTGGCACAGTTGATTGAATTTGGTGAGGTGCGCCGTGGTGTGCTGGGTGTGCGTGGCAACGACTTAACTCATGACATCGCCAAAGCATTGAAATTAGATGCCAACCAAGGTGCCTTTATTGGTGAAGTCATTGCCGACAGCGCTGCCGCCAAAGCTGGCTTAAAATCTGGTGACGTGATTATCGCCGTGAATGGCGATACCATTCGCACCTTTGCTGATTTAATTGCTCGCGTGGGTACCATCGGTGCTGGCAAGGAAATGAAGATTACGGTATTGCGCGATGGCAAAAAACGTGACTTTAAAGTGACCTTAGTGGCTGATGATACTGCGGTCGTCGCAGCCACCTTGCACCCGGCCCTGGCTGGTGTCGAGCTGGCAGCAAACGATAATGGTGGGGTGGTAATCACCAGCATTGAGGAAGGTTCTGTGGCGGCTCGCTATGGCTTGCGCAAAGATGACGTGATCATGGCCGTCAACCGCACCCCGGTAAGCTCAATCAGTGAGTTACGCCAAGCCTTTAATGACGCTGGGCCAGTGGTTGCCTTGAACTTACGACGCGGTAATACCGAGCTCTATTTGGTGTTGCGCGGCGGCTAAGTCGCTTAATTAACTGCACCAAGCAAGTGCAAAAGAAGGCAGCCAGTGCTGCCTTCTTTGCTAATAGGTGTTATTCTTTTAGCTCGCTTAACAATAATAACTAGACTTATAGAAAGGCAAACTTCAATCATGACGCTTCGTACAGGGCTCTTCTTTATTGCTCGTTCGGTTATTCTCGGACTTATTGTCGCTGCCCTAGTGATTGTAGCGCTGCCACTACTGCAAAATCCTGCCACCACGCCTTTACAACTGGATAATTCACCGGCTAGCTATGCGACAGCCGTGCGCCGAGCCGCACCTGCTGTGGTGAATATTTACAGCGTGGGTGAAGTGCAGGGTTCGTTTTATTCACGCCGGCCGAGCACGGTCTTTAGATTAGGGTCTGGCGTGATTATGGATGACCAAGGTCATATTCTTACTGCCGCTCACGTGGTGGCTAATGTCAGTGAAATTGATGTCGCCCTACAGGATGGTCGCCAATACAGTGGCCAGGTAATTGGCCTGGATAAAATCAGTGATTTGGCGGTGATTCAGATCCAAGCCGATAACTTACCTGTGATTCCGCAAAATAATCAGTTGCGCACACAAGTGGGCGATGTGGTGTTGGCTATCGGTAACCCTCTTAATCTCGGGCAGACCATCACGCAGGGGATTGTCAGTGCGAGTGGCGGTCGAATGGGAGTGATTCATAGCCATGCGGATCTCATTCAAATGGATGCAGTGATCAACGAAGGTGCTTCTGGGGGCGCTTTGGTGAATAGCCAAGGCTACTTAGTGGGCATCAATAATGCCCGTTTTAGTGATGCTCGCGGCCAAGGCATTGATGGTATTTATTTTGCTATCCCCTACCCACTTGCCAAAGACATCATGGATACCTTGATTCTTGAAGGTGAAGTGGTACGCGGTTATTTCGGCGTGCAGGTGGGCGGTAACGCCCATTCAGATCCATACAAACAATCGGGTATTTATGTCACCGGGGTGGACCCTAACAGTCCTGCGGATCAAGCCGGTTTGCAAGTTGACGATTTTATTATTGAGATTGATGGCAAGCCCATGTCATCGGCTGCGGAAGGCCTGGCATTAGTTGCCAAGACCCGCCCGGGTACTGTGGTTGAGGTTCGTTATTTACGAGCCAATCAAGAATTTACCACACAGGTGACTATCACCCGCTTAGCGGATTAAGCCGTATAAAAAAGCCACAGCTGTTGCTGTGGCTTCTTTGTTGCAATCTTGACTTTGGCATTAAGCAATCCGCTGAATATTAGCGCCTAACCCCTGCAATTTCTTTTCAATGGCTTCATAACCGCGATCAATGTGATAAATACGCTCCACCACCGTCTCACCTTTGGCTACTAAGCCCGCAATCACCAACGAGGCTGAGGCGCGTAAATCCGTACACATCACCTGCGCACCAGTCAGCTCTGCAACCCCTTTAGAAATCGCAGTGTTACCTTCCAGCTCAATATTGGCGCCCATGCGACGTAGTTCGGGCACGTGCATAAAGCGGTTTTCAAAAATAGTCTCGCGCACCCAACCGGTGCCATCCGCGATGGCATTCAAGGCACAAAACTGCGCCTGCATGTCGGTTGGGAAAGCTGGATGTGGTGCCGTCACAATAGTCACTGGCTGCGGCCGCGTTGGCGCTTGCAAACGAATCCAATCAGCGCCTTTGGTGATAGTCGCACCCGCTTCGGTTAGCTTTTTCAACACTGCATCCAGCATGGTTGGGTCGGTGTTCCGGCAGGTAACATCGCCACCCGTAGCTAACGCAGCTACCAAAAAGGTCCCTGTTTCAATCCGGTCTGGCTGAATGCTATAGCTGCCACCATGTAACCGCTCTACCCCATGTATGGTAATGGTATCCGTACCAGCGCCACGAATATCAGCGCCCATAGCATTTAAAAAGCGGGCGAGATCAACCACTTCGGGCTCGCGCGCCGCATTTTCAATCACAGTCACGCCGTCAGCTAAGGTCGCCGCTGCCATCAAGTTTTCAGTACCAGTCACACTCACCATATCCATCAATAAGGTCGCACCGCGTAACCGACCATCGACCTTGGCATGGATGTAACCGTTTTCCACGGTAATGGTGGCGCCCATCTGGCGTAGCCCTTCAATGTGCAAGTTAACCGGGCGAGCACCTATCGCACAGCCTCCTGGCAACGACACTTGGGCTTCGCCAAACTTACTGAGCAGCGGCCCCAAAACCAAAATAGAAGCACGCATGGTTTTCACCAAGTCGTAACTAGCTACATGATGATGCAGACCTTGTGGCTGAATTTCGTAGCTGTTAGGCCCCAATGCAGTGTTGGTAACGCCCAGTTCAGCTAATAATTTCAAGCTCGTGCGGACATCCTGTAAGGCTGGCACATTAGTTAAGGTAACGGGCTCTGACGGTAAGATAGCCGCCATTAAGATGGGGAGCGCCGCATTTTTGGCGCCCGAGATGACCACCTCACCCTGCAGCGAGGTGCCGCCTTGAATCACTAGTTTTTGCATTGCTGAGTCCTATTAGCTCAGCATCGCGAGTTTCTTCTCACGCTGCCATTCAGTTGGGGTATAAGTTTTGATAGAGACCGCGTGTAACTCACCGCTAGCGATAATCGCTTTTAATGGCGCATAAACCACTTGCTGTTTTTTCACCCGTGATAGCTCAGCAAATAGCTCACCAACCACGGTAATGTTGGCATGGCCGCCGTCTAATTTAACCAACACTTCGTCTACAGATAGGGCATCGGTGATCAAGGTTTGAATCGATTCAGTTGTAATCATAGTCTCAACGTTTTTTGGCAATAGATGAATGGCTTACTTTCACTTTGGTTGGGGTTGTCGTTGGCCCGGCAAAGGGCACATCTAGCACTTCAGCAACACCACTAACACTAATAATAGCGCGTAGCTGGGGGCTGGCTCCAACAATACTGAGCTCGCGCTGTTGTAAGCCAACCTGCTTTTTGGCATTCACCAGCATCGCAACCCCAGCGGTATCTACCTTAGTTACCTCGGTTACATTCAACACCACATGGTCACGCGCATTCAGCCATTGTTGGCGTTCTTGCCACACCGGCGGTACCGTGTCGCGGGTTAACTCGCCGCTAAATTGCACTGCGTTGTGTGCATCAATGGTCCACTGACAGTTACTCATGAGGGTGCTCCTTCGGTACTTACTCACGGCCTTGGCCATGCCTACTGGTTATTCGGCATTCTCTTGGTCGTTAGCGGTAATCGGCTGCTGCGCTTTGTCGCGCAATAAACTAATGGTTCCGTCAATGCCGCGGCTACGAATCACACCAGCAATTTCAGTTTGCTTACTATTTAACAAGCTCACGCCTTCTACTACGAGGTCAAAGGCTTGCCAGATATCTTGGTTGTTATCAAAGCGCATTTTAAAATCCATGCGCACTGGTGGACGGCCTTGCTCAATCAAGCGAGTATTCACCACAACCATGCGGCTATCCGCATCAAAGCGACCCGCATCACCAAACTGAATGGTATGCTTGGTTTCGTCATATTGAGTAAAGGCACGCGCATAAGTGGCAATCAAATACTCACGAAACACGCTATAAAACTCTTGCCGTTGCTCTTCAGTGGTTTCGGTTAGGTTACGGCCTAGCACCCGCTTCGCAGCATAAACATAATCTACGTACGGCATCAGTTCTTCACGGATAACCACGCGAACATAGTCAATATCTGCATCAATTTTGCTGCGATCTTGCTCAATACGCTCTAGCGTTTTGTTGGCTACTTTCTCTAATAACACATAAGGGTTATCTTCGCGGATCAGCTCATCGGCTGCCGCCGGAGCGATAGCAACAGCTGCCATCAAAGAAAACCAAATACTTGCGATTAATTGCTTCATGCTTTACTCCTTAATCATTACCCTGACTAAACAGGAACTGCCCGATCAAGTCTTCCAATACCAAGGCCGACTTAGTGTCGTAAATGCGATCACCGTCTTCTAACATTTGTACGGTGTCATCGATAAAGCCTGGATTAAGACCAATATACTGCTCGCCTAATAATCCAGAAGTTAAGATTGAGACCGATGTGGTGTCAGAAAATTCATTGTATTGTTTGCTAATCACCATTTCGACCAGAGGCTCGTAGTAATCACCATCAAGGGTGATCTTGCTCACTCGGCCTACAACCACACCACCTACTTTAACTGGCGAGCGCTCTTTTAAACCGCCGATATTATCAAACTTGGCATACAAGCGATAAGTTTCACCCGCAGTGGCAACATTGGTATTAGCTGCCTGTAAGCCTAGAAACAACAACGCCAACACACCGATAATGACAAACAAACCAACTGCTAACTGAGTATTTCTCGATTCCATAGTGATCATCCAAACATCAAAGCGGTTAAAACAAAATCTAGCCCAAGTACGGCTAACGAGGCAGTGACCACAGTCGAAGTGGTGGCCTTACTAATACCTACCGAGGTGGGCGTGCAGTTAAAGCCTTTGTGCAGCGCTATCCAAGTAACTACAAAAGCAAACACCACGCTTTTGATGATGCCATTCATAATATCATGGCCCCATTCAACGTTAGCTTGCATCACCGACCAAAAAGCGCCGTCGTCGACGCCTAACCAGCGCACGCCAACCAAGTAGCCGCCATAAATACCCACGGCAGAAAACACCGCAGCTAGAATTGGCATACTGTATAAGCCGGCCCAAAAACGTGGGGCAATCACGCGGCGCAGCGGATCTACGGCCATCATTTCTAAACTGGATAATTGCTCAGTGGCTTTCATTAAGCCAATTTCTGCGGTTAGTGCCGAGCCAGCCCGCCCTGCAAACAGCAAAGCAGTGACTACCGGCCCTAATTCACGCAACAAGGATAGCGCTACCATGGGCCCCAACGACTGTTCGGCGCCAAAATCCACCAAAATGGTATAGCCTTGCAAGCCCAGCACCATGCCGATAAAGAGTCCGCTGACCACAATAATAATCAGCGACATCACTCCAACCGAGTACATTTGCTGCATCAGCAACGGCCAAGATTTGCGTAACTGCGGTTTGCCAACCAAGGCTCGGGTGAGCATGATTAACGCCGCCCCTGCGCCAGCAATACTATTGAGGGTAGCTTGGCCGAGGGCAGCAACTTTATTTAGCATCGCCAGCTCCTAATAATTCGTCGGCCAAGGTCGGTGCACGGTAATGGAAAGGCACCGGACCATCAGCTTCGCCGTGTAAAAATTGATGCACCAAGGCATTATCTGAATTTAATAATTGTTCTGGCGTACCGTGCCCAACCACTTGTTTGTCGGCAATGATGTACACGTAATCGGCAATCGTAAGAACTTCTTCAACATCGTGGGTGACGATGATGCTCGTCAACCCGAGCGACTCGTTCAACTCTTTGATCAGCTTGATTATCACGCCCATCGAAATAGGATCTTGGCCGGCAAAGGGCTCATCATACATGATCAGCTCTGGGTCTAACGCTATTGAACGCGCCAAGGCAGCCCGCCGCGACATACCGCCAGACAACTCCGCTGGCATCAAATGCCGAGCGCCACGCAAACCTACCGCCTCTAATTTTAGCAGCACAATGGTTTCAATCAGTTCCTCTGACAGCCGGCTATGTTCACGTAGCGGAAAGGCAATGTTGTCGTACACTGTCATGTCGCTGAACAAGGCACCGCTTTGAAACAACATGCTCATGCGTTTGCGTAATTGATACAATTCGCTGCGCTTGAGGCTAGGAATGTTTTGCCCGGCAAAGCGAATCTGCCCCTGTTGCGGGCGTAGTTGGCCACCAATTAGGCGCAACAAGGTTGTTTTGCCAATGCCGCTAGGACCCATCACCGCAGTAATCTTACCGCGCGGGATGGCCATCGACAGGCCTTCGTATAAATTGTGAGTACTGTGATTGTAGTGAAAATAGATGTCATCTATCTCAACCAAGTGCTCGGGATTACCCTCGAGAGTAGTGGTTAGCATGCGAAGATAGTCTCCTTTACGTGACCGCCTAGTTTACCCGATTTCGTCAAGAATCCCCACCAAAAAGCTGTAAAATTTGTGACAAATCGTTATCAGTGGTCACATTACGTCTGCAAAGAAGAAAACGATCGGGTATTATTGCGTTATTACATTGTCATCATTAACTTGTCATCTACTTTGGCTGCACTAGCATATGAGGCCCAACATGACCGAACACAACCCGACCACGACCAGCAAACAGACGTTTGCCGCGCTTGGCCAACGAGTCATTGATATCGAAACCGACGCGGTGCGTGGATTAAGCCGTTTTCTTGATGAGAATTTTGCTACTGCTTGCGAGTTACTGTTGGCATGCCAAGGCCGGGCGATTGTGATTGGTATGGGTAAATCGGGCCACATTGGCGGTAAAATTGCCGCAACCTTAGCCTCCACCGGTACTCCCGCCTTTTTTGTGCACCCTGGCGAAGCTAGCCACGGTGACCTCGGCATGATTACCGAGCAGGATGTGGTGATCGCCATTTCTAACTCCGGTGAAACAGCTGAAGTGCTTAGCATTGCGCCATTAATTAAACGGCGCGGCGTCAAGCTCATTTCCATGACAGGTAATCCACGCTCAACCCTAGCCGAGCTCTCTGACGTGCATGTGTGCATCGCAGTTGAACAAGAGGCCTGCCCGTTAGGTTTGGCGCCAACCTCCTCCACTACTGCCACCTTAGTGATGGGCGATGCGTTGGCGGTAGCGCTGCTGCATGCGCGCGGCTTTACTGCCGATGATTTTGCCATGTCGCATCCTGGTGGCAGCTTGGGCCGACGGTTGTTACTGCACATCCATGATGTGATGCACGCGGGTGAGCGCACCCCGCTGGTCAATCAGCATGTAACTATCAGCGCCGCCTTGTTAGAAATGTCACGCAAAGGTCTGGGCATGACAGGTATCACTGACGACCAAGGCCGCTTAGTGGGTATTTTTACCGATGGTGATTTGCGCCGTATTTTAGATCAGCGGATTGATTTGCATACCACCGCGATTGCCCAAGTGATGACGCCAAACCCCATTACCATAAAGCCCGATGTGCTTGCTGCACAGGGATTAAAATTAATGGAAGACCGAAAAATCAACGGGCTATTTGTGGTGGATGAGCAGGGCTTTGCCCAAGGCGCCTTGAACATGCACGATCTGTTAAAAGCAGGAGTCCTCTAATGAGTTTTGGTCACGCAACCCCAGCCATGATTAGTACTTGGTACGGTGATATCGAAAGCCTGCTGATGGATAAATTCGCCCAAATCAAACTGGTCATTTTTGATGTGGATGGCGTGTTTTCAGACGGCCGTATCTATTTAGGCAACCAAGGTGAAGAGCTTAAAGCTTTTCATACCCGCGATGGGTTTGGGGTGAAAGCACTTCTTAACGCCGGCATCAAGGTGGCGGTTATCACCGGACGCCGTTCAGCACTGGTGGAAAACCGCATGCGCGCGCTAGGCGTCAGCGATATTTATCAGGGCCAAGAAGATAAGCTCAGCGCCTACCAGCAGTTGGCGGAGAAATATCAGTTAACGGATCAGGCCATCGCCTGCATGGGTGATGACATACCTGACCTCGCGATGCTGCAGCAGTGTGCAGTGGCCGTAGCGCCTCACGATGCCCATCCCTTTGTGCAGCAACACGCGGTTTATGTGACCTCGCAGCGCGGCGGCTTTGGTGCCGTACGTGAGCTGAGTGATCTGATTTTACTTAGCCAAGGACAATTGCAACTGCACGGTGGAGTCAGTTTATGACCCGTAATCTTGTGGTGATTATCGCCATTATCTTTGCCACCCTAGCGCTGTTGGTGTGGCGTCCTTTTGGAGATCAAGACCTCACCGATGAACCTGCTGGCTATCGCGAGATCAAGCCTGATTTTACCGCCCAGGGCCTGATTGTGCGGGTTTACAGTGAGGATGGTACCTTAGCGCATCGGATTGCTGCAGAAAAAATGACCCATTACAGCCCGATCGGCTTGACCGAGTTAGATCAGCCGACCTACATTGTGCACACTCGTGATGGTGGTCCGGTGTGGCAGGTGGCAGCCGAGGCTGGCTCTTTTTATGGCGACAAAAGCTTGGTGTTAGAACGTAATATTTTAATGCGTAGCTTAACCGCCGAAGATTTTTTAGAACGGGTTGAAACCAGCTACCTAACCATTGATACTTTGGCCGAAACCATGACGACTGAGCAAGCGGTGGTGATGTACGGTCGTGATTTTACTATTCGAGGCGAAGGCATGCATGCTAACTTACGCGCTCAAACTCTGGAACTAACGAAACATGTTGAAACCATTTATACCGGCCGCCACACTAATTCTCAGTAGTCTTGTGCTAACTGCTGCATTATTCTCTAACGCAGCACTTAGCCAAGGCAAAGATGACTTTAATCAGCCCATTCGCATCAATGCTGAGCGCGATTGGGTTGATATTGCTAATAAAATTGTGGTGTTTGAACGTAGCGTCATCATCGAGCAAGGTAGTTTAAAAATCACCGCTGACAAGTTATCAGTAGAGCGTGAAGGTGAGGCCGAAGATGCTGTGTTTATCGCTGAAGGGGCGCCGGCGGTTTATACCCAACAATTGGAAGACGGTAGTGTTATCACCGCCAAGGCCAACCAAATCATTTATGACCAAGCGCAACAGTTACTGACGTTGCGGGGGAATGTTGAAGTTGCGCAAGGAAACAGCGTCAGTCGTGGTGGAGAGATGGTTTATAACTTTGCTACACAGCAAATGACCACGCGTGGTGACAAAGATACCGACCGCGTAACCACCATCTACATGCCGAAACAACAAGACGATAAAAACAACGAGCAACCATGAGCCGATTAGTAGCTGAACATTTAGCCAAATCTTATAAAAAACGCCAAGTTGTTAAAGACGTTAGTTTGACTGTTGAAGCAGGCCAAGTGATTGGCTTGCTGGGCCCTAATGGCGCCGGTAAAACCACGACTTTCTATATGATTGTTGGCTTAGTGAATAACGACAAAGGCCTGATTAAATTAGACGACCGTGATATCTCGTTATTACCTATGCATGAACGCGCTCGCCTTGGGATTGGCTATTTACCCCAAGAATCCTCCATCTTTCGTAAGCTGACGGTGCGCGATAATATTTTGGCGATACTCGAAACCCGCAAAGAACTATCTGCGGCCCAGCGTGAAGATAAACTTGATAGCTTGCTGGAAGAGTTTCACATCAGCCATATCGCCAACAGTCTGGGTATGAGTCTGTCTGGGGGTGAACGACGCCGGGTTGAAATTGCACGGGCGCTGGCGGCTGAGCCTAAGTTTATCCTGTTGGATGAACCCTTTGCTGGGGTTGACCCGATTTCCGTGCTGGACATCAAGAAGATTATCGAACACCTACGCAAGCGTGGCATCGGGGTACTCATTACCGACCACAACGTGCGCGAAACCCTAAGCGTCTGTGAACATGCTTATATTGTTAGCCATGGCGAGCTTATCGCGCAAGGCGATGCCCAAACCATTCTTAATAATCAGCATGTGAAAGACGTGTATTTGGGCGACCAGTTTACGCTGTAGCTATCATGATGAAACAAGGCCTGCAGTTCAAATTTAGTCAACAGCTGAGCATGACCCCACAGCTGCAACAGGCCATCAAACTGTTGCAACTTTCTAGCTTAGAACTACAGCAAGAAGTGCAACAAGCGCTGGATGAGAACCCCTTGCTTGAGGTGGCCGACCAAAGCGCTGAAGGCGAAACCGATTTAGCTGCTGCCGAGGAGAGCTGGGAACCAAGCTATTCGGCTTCTTTAGGCAGTTCTGGCACAGCTTACGATGGTGAAGATACCCTCTATCAAGGCAGTACCAGTGAAAGTTTACAAGAGCACTTGTTATGGCAAATGCGACTATCACATTTTTCTCCCCTTGATGAAGCCATTGCCATGCTGTTGATAGATAGTATTGACGAGCGCGGCTACTTAACGGCTGAATTAGAAGAGCTGTTGCCAGCGATTCGACAACAACACCCCGAGCTCATCCAAGTTGAGCTAGCCGAAGTAGCTGTGGTGCTGAAACGGATTCAACATTTTGATCCGATTGGGGTTGGTGCTCGCAATGTCCGCGAATGTTTATTAATTCAGCTACGGCATCTTCCTAAAGATACTCCCTACCTGAACTTAGCTCTGCAAGCCGTTGACAAGCATTTGCAGTTGCTCGCCCAGCGCGATTATCGCAATCTGGTGCGGCGGTTGCGTATTCAAGAAGCCGATTTATGCCAAGTACTAGCGCTGATTCAGCAGCTACAACCGCACCCAGGGGACGGTTTTGGCGCAGGTGATGACGACTATGTGATTCCTGATGTGCTGGTGCGCAAAAAAAATAATCGCTGGACCGTTGAGCTAAATTCGCAAAGTTTGCCTAAACTAAAGGTGAACGAAGATTATGCGGCGCTGCTGCAAAGTGGTTCGCAATCTGAAGAACAACAGTATATTCGGCAGCATACGCAAGCTGCGAAGTGGTTTATTAAAAGCATTGAAAGCCGTAACGATACCTTACTGAAAGTAGCTGCAACCATAGTGCAACGTCAGCAAGGTTTCTTTGAATATGGCCCTGAGGCGATGAAACCTATGGTTCTTGCTGACGTTGCTAACGCAGTAGAGATGCATGAATCAACTATTTCAAGAATAACCACACAAAAGTATATGCATACACCTAAAGGTGTGTTTGAATTGAAGTACTTCTTCTCTAGCCAATTGGCAACGGATAATGGAGAAGATGCTTCTTCTACCGCGATTAGAGCGGTATTGAAAAAGCTAGTTGCTGCGGAGAACCCCAAGAAGCCTCTCAGTGATAGTAAATTAACTGAACTCATGGCCGAACAGGGTATCCAAGTAGCTAGACGGACAATTGCGAAGTATCGTGAGGCCATGAATATTCCGCCCTCGAGCCAACGCAAACGTCTTATCTGAATCTTGGACAAACAGAAGGAAGATGTTATGCAAATTAATCTGACCGGTCATCATATCGAAATTACTGACGCTCTGCGTGACTATGTCGATACCAAGTTTTCTAAGCTGGAACGTCATTTTGACCACATAAATAACGTCCATGTCATTTTAAATGTTGAAAAGTTAACGCAAAAAGCGGAAGCTACGCTGCATTTGAATGGCGGCGAAATTTTCGCTGATTCAGAGCACACCGATATGTATGCGGCTATTGACGGGCTGATTGATAAACTCGATCGGCAGGTTATTAAACATAAAGAAAAGATGAAACGCCACTAAATCATGGATTTATCCACTCTGTTAAGCCCCGACTGCGCTCGCTGCGCAGTCGCGGGAACAAGCAAAAAGAAAGTGCTTGAAATCATCGGCCAACTGGCCGCTTCGCGTCTCTCGGGCACCACCGGTTTTGACGTCTTCGAAAGTCTTCTCAATCGCGAACGATTAGGTAGTACCGGCATCGGGCTGGGGGTTGCTATTCCCCATGGTCGCTTAGCCTCGGCAACTAAGCCGGTGGCTATTTTGCTGACCCTAGAAGAGCCCATCGATTTTGATGCGATTGATAACCAGCCGGTGGATATTGTATTCGCGTTACTGGTGCCAGAAGACTCGCATGAACAGCATTTACAAACCTTAGCAGCCGTGGCCCAGCGTCTGAACGACAAAACCTGCACCCGCGCTTTACGCGATGCCAGCTCAGACCAAGAACTTTATGAACTGTTTGTAAAATGACCGATAGCAGCCTTAACCCCGCAGATAAAATGCAATTGATCATAGTTACCGGCCGCTCCGGCTCCGGTAAAACGATTGCGCTGCGCGTGTTAGAAGATCTTGGTTACTATTGTGTCGACAACCTCCCGATCACCTTGCTTCCTACGTTAGTGCATGCGGTCATTGAGCAGTACAATAAAGTGGCGGTGAGTGTTGATGTACGTAATATGCCGATTGAAGCCAGTGAGTTAACCGACTCATTGGAGTTTCTGCCTGACCAAATTAAACCTGAAATTCTCTACATTGATTCATCTGAGGCCGTGTTGCTGCGCCGCTTTGCGGAAACCCGCCGCTTACATCCCCTGTCTAAGAATGAGCTGCCGCTAAGTGATGCTCTCCAAGCTGAATTAGCTTTGCTTGAGCCGTTGGCGGAACGAGCAACTTGGCGCATTGATAGTAGCGATTTAAGCGTGCATCAGCTGAGCGAACAAGTGGCCGAGCGCGCCCTGGGTAAGTCAGCGTCACGATTGATTGTGGTTTTCCAATCTTTTGGTTACAAGTATGGTTTACCTAGTGATCTGGACTACGCATTTGATGCCCGAATCCTGCCTAATCCGCATTGGGAGCCCTCGTTAAAGGCCTTGCTCGGTACAGATCCAGCCGTCCAACACTTTTTTCAGCAACAGCCGTTAATGACCAAGTTTATTCATCAGGTAGAAAACTTCTTAGCCACTTGGTTACCCTACTTTCAACGCAGCAACCGTAGCTATCTCACCATTGGCATCGGTTGTACCGGTGGCCAACATCGCTCGGTCTACATTGCCGAGCAGCTAGCTGAACGCTTTCAGGGCCAACCTTTCAAGGTGCAAGTGAAACACCGCGAGGCCCCTCGTCACCGTCCTATCAGCCCGCTTTAGCTTTTAATAGCTAGGAGTTACCCTTTATGCCGACTTGTGTGCGCAAATCAGTCACTATCCGTAACAAACTCGGCTTACACGCACGCGCCGCCACCAAGCTAGCTAAACTCACGCAACAATTTGCCGCCAAGGTGTACATTGTGCAAGAGCAGCAGCAAGTAGATGCCTCCAGTGTGATGTGTTTATTGTTGTTAGCCAGTGGGCAAGGACGGCAAATTGATATCTTAGCTGAAGGTGATGATGCCGAGGCCGCTGTCGCTGCCGTTGCCGAGTTAATCGAATCGCGCTTTGATGAAGAGCAATGATGCGGTAAACTTCTGACATTCACAGGAGTTTTGCAGCATGCTAGTAGAAATCGCCGATAAAGAATTTGCCGAACAGCGCTTACAAGAGGTCACTGAATCTCTTACGCGTGGCATGTACGTGCAAGCTCGGCGCCAGTTGCACAACCTGCCCGCTTGGGATGTTGCCCTGTTACTTGAATCCTCGCCACCTAAAGCGCGGGCCATCATTTGGCAATTGGTTGACGCCGACGAGCACGGCGACATCCTTGAAGAATTATCTGAAGAAGTGCAAAAATCCATCATTCGGCAGATGGCGCCAGAGAAATTGGCCGCCGCCACCGAAGGCATGGATACCGATGACCTCGCCTACGTATTACGTGGCCTACCCGAACAGGTCTATCAAGAAGTATTAAAATCGATGGACGAGCAAGATCGCCATCGTGCCGAGCAAGCTCTGTCATACGCCGAAGAAACCGCCGGTAGTATGATGAATACGGATACCATCACCTTACGCCCAGACGTTACCATTGATGTGGTATTACGTTATTTGCGGTTGAAAGGCGAGCTACCTGAGGCTACCGATAAACTGTACGTGGTAAGCCGCGAAGACAAATTTATTGGTGAAATCGGCATTACCCGCTTACTTACCGTTGATCCTAGCCGTTTAGTGAGCGATGTCATGGACCAAGAGGTACAAGGCATTCCGGCAGATATGGACGAAACTGAAGTAGCCAAACTGTTTGAGCGGCAAGATTGGATCTCGGCCCCGGTCATTGACGAAGACAATCGCTTACTCGGTCGTATTACTATCGATGACGTGGTCGACATCATCCGTGAAGATGCCCAGCACTCGATGTTGAGCATGGCTGGTTTAGATGATGACGAGGATACCTTTGCTCCGGTTTGGACCAGTGCTAAGCGCCGCTCGGTATGGTTAGGTGTCAACCTGATCACAGCGCTGCTGGCGGCCATGGTCAGTTCCTTGTTTGAAGATATTTTAGCGCAAATGGCCATCCTCGCTATCCTTAACACCATTGTGCCAAGTATGGGCGGGATTGCCGGTTCACAAACCCTGACCTTGGTCATTCGAGGGATGGCGCTGGGTCATATAGGTGCCAGTAACCAACGTTGGTTGATTGGTAAGGAACTTGCGATTGGCGCTCTTAACGGGGTGATTTGGGCGTTACTGATTGCGGCCGTGGTGGCGATCTGGAAGCAAGACCTTCTGATTGGCGCCATCATCGCCTTTGCGATGATGGCTAACTTACTCGCGGCTGGCTTGGCCGGGGTGACTGTGCCCTTGATCTTGAAGAAGTTTGATATCGACCCTGCACTAGCCGGCGGGGTGATTCTTACCACCGTCACCGACGTGGTCGGTATTTTTGCTTTCTTAGGCACAGCGACGCTACTACTGAGCTAACGCCGGCTACATGCCGGCGATGCGCATCTGTTCTAGCAACACAGAACCGGTACGAACACCATGGCGAAGGTCAATATCATTGCCGATAGCCACAATGTTAGCCAACATGTCTTTTAGGTTGCCGGCAATGGTAATTTCTTCTACGGGGTACTGAATTTCGCCATGTTCGACCCAGAACCCTGCCGCACCGCGAGAATAGTCACCATTGACAATATTGACCCCTTGGCCCATTAACTCGGTAACCAACAGCCCAGTGCCCATCTGCTTACATAAAGCTGCTAAATCTTGCTCACCATGCTGCACTTGCCAGGTGTGGATACCACCGGCGTGTCCGGTAGGCTGCATGCCTAATTTGCGCGCTGAATAGCTAGTCAGTAAGTAAGTTTCCAAGACGCCGTTGGCAACAATATCGCGCTCCACCGTTGCTAACCCTTCATGGTCAAACGGGCTACTAGCTAACGCGCCGCGTAAATGCGGTTGTTCGGTTATGGTTAACCAGTTAGGCAATACTTGTTTACCTAAATGGTCGGCTAAGAAGCTCGATTTGCGATACAAGCTACCGCCACTAATAGCTGCAACGAAGTGGCCAAACAACGAGTTCGCAACATCAGCTCGGAAGATGACTGGCACCTTCGCGGTTGCTATTTTGCGACCGTCTAAGCGCGCGATAGTAGCGTTCACCGCATCTTCTGCCACTTGTTCTGGAGTCCACAAGCCGTCACGATGGCGTGCCACACTGTAGGCGTAATCGCGCTGCATCTGCTCGCCGCTTTGGGCAATTAAACTGCAGCTTAAGCTATGCCGTGATTGTAGGTAACCGGCTAAAAAGCCGTGGCTATTGCCATAAACACGATAGCCGACGTGGCTGCTGTAACCTGCACCGTCAGAGTTAACAATCCGTTTATCCAGTTGTAAGGCATGCTGCTCGCAGCGTAATGCCTGCTCTAAGGCAAATTCAGCACTTTGGTCGGCGGGGTGGCACAAGTCTAAATCAGGGATAGCGGTTGCCATCAGTTCAGCTGGAGCTAAGCCCGCGTAGGGGTCGGGCGAGGTAAACTGGGCGATGCTATTGGCTTTTTCTACCGCCGCACGAATGGCTGCGGCAGTTAAATCGGTAGTAGATGCTGAACCCTTTTGCTGGCCCCGAAACAAGGTAATACCTAGGGCGCCGTCTTGATTAAATTCTACCGTCTCAACTTCGCCAAGGCGGGTGCCGACATTAATTCCGCGGCTACGGCTTAACGCGCATTCGACCGCACTGGCGCCAAGCTCTTTAGCATATGCCAGTGCCTGCGCTACCGACTGCTCAACTTCTTGCATCTCATTACTTAATTGTTTTACATCTGGGATCAAACTAACTCTCCTCTTGCCCTTCGGCGCATCGCTCCGCAGCGGTTTAGCATGCGGGCGCTTAATTTTCTGGTACACTATCGGTTATTCACTTGAACATAAACACCTACGGTCATGCACAAGGACCCTTTCATGAATCATGATGGTAATTCAAACCACGCTGATGACGATTTTTTAATTAGTAAATCGCAGCTCAAGCGTGATGCCGAAGCCCAACAAGAGCTCGGCTTAAAACTGGTTAATTTGTCTGACGGTAAACTTGCCAAGATCCCCCTTGATGAGGATCTTTTTGATGCCATTAAATTAGCCCAACGCATTCGTAATACACGCGAAGGTTACCGCCGCCAGCTACAACTGATTGGCAAAATGATGCGCAATCGTGATACGGCTGCGATTGAACGCGGCCTGGCTGAACTCGAGCAATCACACGACGAACAAAACGCGTTATTTCATCAATTAGAAAAATACCGCGACCACATTTTAGCTGACGGCGATGCCGCTATTCAGCAGTTTTTAGCCGCTTATCCGCACGCTGATCGGCAGAAATTACGGCAATTTTATCGCCAAGCTAGCAAACAGCAGCAACAAGGCAAAGCCCCTGCTGCCGCGCGCGAGCTGTTCAAATATTTACGTGAGGTGGCCACCGTTTAATCGGTGCCACCCACAGTTAACGCATCCAGTTTCAAGGTAGGCTGACCTACTCCAACGGGCACGCTTTGTCCGTCTTTGCCACACACCCCAACGCCATTATCTAAGGCTAGGTCGTTACCTACCATAGACACCATGCGCATGGCCTCTGGGCCATTACCGATAAGGGTTGCGCCCTTAATAGGTGCGGTAATTTTGCCATCCTCAATCAAATAGGCTTCTGACGCTGAGAACACAAATTTACCTGAGGTGATATCTACTTGGCCGCCAGCAAACTGCGGTGCATAAATCCCTTTTTTGACACTGGCAATGATATCAGCCGGGTCGCTTTCACCACCGAGCATGTAGGTATTGGTCATGCGCGGCATAGGTAAATGAGCATAGCTTTCACGGCGTCCGTTACCGGTTGGCGCAACACCCATCAAGCGGGCGTTCATTTTGTCTTGCATATACCCCTGCAAGCGGCCTTTTTCAATCAACACATTGTAGCCTGCTGGCGTACCTTCATCATCGATAGCTAACGAGCCACGGCGGTGATCTATGGTACCGTCATCGACAATAGTGCACAGCTCAGAGGCGACTAATTCGCCCATCTTGCCGGCGTAAGCCGAGGCGCCTTTACGATTAAAGTCACCTTCGAGGCCATGGCCGACCGCTTCGTGCAGCAACACGCCTGGCCAGCCGGCGCCTAAAACCACCGGGAAGGTTCCTGCCGGCGCAGGACGCGCTTCTAGATTCACCAGTGCTTGGCGCACCGCCTCGTCGGCAAAGGTCTGCCAGCGCGGCTTAGCGCCCGCCAGCGTCTCACTAAAATAGTCATAACCAACCCGCGCTCCACCGCCCGCACTGCCGCGTTCACGGCGGCCATCATGTTCCACCAGCACGGTACAGTTAACCCGACAAAGCGGCCGAATATCCGCTGCGAATGTGCCATCGGTGGCGGCAATCAAGACTTCATCGTAACTCCCGCTGATGCTGGCAATCACTTCTACGACGCGGCTATCTAGGCTACGCGCATAAACATCCAGCTCACGTAACAGCTCAATTTTCGCAGTTTCGTTTAGGGTTTCCAGCGGGTTTAATGGTGCGTAGCGTTGCACATAAGGGCTGGCAGTTAGCACTTTTAGTTGCCCTTGTTCGCCCGCGGCGCTAATCCCACGAGCGGCACTGCTAGCTTGCTGTAAGGCCAGTGGCGAAATATCATCGGCGTAGGCAAATCCGGTTTTGTCACCCTGCACGGCCCGCACACCAAGACCTGTTTCAATATGAAAACTGCCTTCTTTGACAATGCCATCTTCAAGCACCCAAGATTCGTTCACACTGCTTTGCAGGTAAATATCGGCAAAATCAATGGTGCCGGTATACAAGCGTTGCAGAGCTTGCTGCAACTGTTCGCTATCCAGCTGATGCTGAGTTAATAAATTATCGTAAACCCGTGAAAATTCAGGTTGGTTAGGTAACTGCATGAAGACCCTTCTTGGTTTCAGAAAAATGCGTCGCAACCGGAATGTCGCGCCGAATTTTAGTAAGTTCATTAATATCCACCAGCGCGCTGGCATAGCTTACGCTAGTGGCGTCAGATTCTGCTAAGATGCGGCCCCAGCCATCACAAACCAAGGCGTGACCGTATGTTTCACGGCCATTAGCGTGTACCCCAGCTTGGGCTGCCGCAACTAAAAAACATTGTTGCTCGATGGCGCGGGCCCGCGTTAGCACGTGCCAATGGGCTGCGCCTGTCACTTGGGTGAAGGCCGATGGCAGCAACAAGATGTCGGCACCTTGCTCTCGTAGCGCCCGAAAGAGTTCAGGAAAGCGCACATCGTAACACACCGCCAAGCCTAATACGCCAAACTCGGTGGTCACTGTTACCACCTCGCTGCCCGCCTGAGTCCATGCGGATTCGCGGTAGCTGCGGGTGTTATCGGCGACATCGACATCAAACAAATGCATTTTGTTGTAGCGAGCCACACACTCCCCTTGGGGATTAAAGACTAAGCTAGCGGCGCTAAATTTAGCAGCCTTGGCATCATCTACAATAGGTACGGTACCGGCCACTAACCAGATCTGATGTTGGCGTGCCAAATCAGCTAATTGCTGCTGCAACGGTGCTTGGTCAGTTGCAGGCTTGGCAGCTTGATTATCAGAGAGCAGCGGTAGCTCGGCTAACTCGCGCTGGGCTTTGTCGCCGGCGCCGAAACATAAGCAGGCCTCAGGCAGCACCACCAGTTGCGGCCGATGGCTGGGCAGTTGAGCTAGTAGCTGCTGAATTTGTTGCAGGTTTTGTTGTGGCTGTGGCTGACTGTTCAGTTGCAGCGCCGTCAGTTGTACCCGTCGCGGCGCTGGGCTGGCTTGGTTGTTGGCTTGGTTGTTCGCCTGATTGTTCATTAAGCACCTCCTGCGGAATTGGGGCATCGCGGCTGCTCCGCGCAACCTCAGTGATCTCAGGTTGATCGATGGTACCGCTGATTTTATATTCTAAGCGACTAATCACCTTAGCATCGTGCAGCATACGGTCAATCACCAAGGCGGCTAAACCCGAGGGTGGGTTAATCATCCATGCCAAAATCACCGGCAAACTTGAGGTTACTTTAGGCACAAACTGCAGATTATAGTCGAGTTGGCTGTTCACCAAGTTACTGCTACCGCGCACTTCCATATCACCGGCGGCGCCTTCTAGGCGGGTATTATCCGTATTGACCACACCTTGATTAATGCTAAAGTCGCCGGCAAAGCTGGTGTAAAACAGGCCGTTGGCAAACACATCACGAAAATCAAAACGCAGCTTACGCAAAATACTGTCTAAACTAAGTAGCGAGAAGAGCCGCGCGCCGCGATCACTGACTTCGTTAAGATAGCCTTGACTTAATTGCCAGTTCACTTCGCCATTAAGGGTATCGCTGTTGTATTGATAGGGAGCACCTTGCCAGCCTAAGTCAAAAATAAAAGTAGCTCCGCTATCTTTGACCATGCTAGTAATTTCGTATTCCTGTAAAAACCGACCAAAATCATCAGAATCGAGGCGCCCGGTAAAACGGGTTTCAGCTGGTTTATCAGCTGCTGCCAAGCGCCAAAAGCCACTCACCGCGAGCGTATGGTTATTTTGGTCAGAGCGAAACTCCTGTACCGTTAGCTGTTCTGGTTGGGCATCAATCGCAATCGCTACTCGACCTAAATCATAAGGCCCATAACGACAGCGCTCACAGCTGAACTTAATATTGGGAACACTGTTAAAGTTCGCAGGTGCTGATAATTGAGCTAGGCGCTGATCTAAGTCTGCAGCGACTGCGTTAGCGACCACCTCGTCGCTATCAGTATCACTCTCTGTTTTAGCGGCTGGTGCGAGGGCTGCAGGCAAAGCGAGTTCCAAGTAATCGGCATCAATCTGTAACAAGGATTGCGGGCCGCTTTGGACCAGACCAAGATCAGCCGAAGTTTGATCAGCGGTCAGTCGGCCGCGCCATTCGCCATTTTCCGGCCAAGCGACAAAAGCAACCTCGGTAAACTGATGTTCCAACAAGGTTAAATCAGGCGTTACCAACTGAATTAAATCAGGTTTAAGCACACTCACTAGCTCACTGTCACCGGTGCCCGCAGGGAGCTTCTCAGCTAACGCTGTCCAAGCTGCTAACCAACTATCCACCTTAATCGCAGGGGCATTAACATCAATAGTGAAGGTTGGATTAACGCGCACCACGTTAGGGTTAGGGGCCTGACTAAAGTCTTTGCCAAGGCGCATGTAACCGTTGCGCAACTCTGAGCCATCGCCATTCAGCTGTACTTCAGCTAACCAACTGTCATCCAACTCGGCATTAATCAATAGACTTTCGCTACTGCCGGATACCTGCAACTGTAAATCGCTGGCCTGTCCGCTAGGCTTCTTAAGCGGTGCAGGTAAATCAAGTTGTACTTGGCTTAAGTCTGCGCTTTGATTCCAACTGAATGAATAACCGCCGTCTTTAGGTAAACTCAAGTTAAAATCAGCCTGCCAAGCACTGGTACCCATGGCCAGTGGCGCGAACTTATCTAAAGCCCAGTCTCCTTGCGCCTTAACCTGGACAAAATAATCGTCGCTGCGAGACTGACCGCGTAAATCAATTTGATTTGGAAAGCCCTGCCAGGTCAAGCTCAGATCCTCAGCACTGATCTCGTCATTACGATAAGACACAGTGCCATTCACCTGTTCAAACTGTTGTTGCAGGCTAGCTACATACAACTGATTATCGGTTAGAGTGGCAGCTCCCTCGGCAATCACCTGCTGGCCTTCACCAAAAGGAATGGTGAGCTGTAGCGTGCCCTGCATGGCTCCCGTTAGTTGCAACTGGGTAAAGGTAGCCCCTAGAGAATCTGCCAGTGGGCTATCTTCAAACACCGGCTGTAAGTACTTACTATCGCCTTGAATGCTAGCACTTATATCGAGCTGTAAAGGCTTGCCAATAATGTTGGCTATCACCGTATCTACTCGTGGTAACTGAATATCGCCTAGCAAACCTTGTTCAGCGACTATGTGCATGCGCTCATTATGGAATTCCACCACCGCTTCAGCATCATAGACCGGACGCCAATCAGGCTGAAATTGATAGATTAAATCGCTCACTCGGGCGCGAGCCTGAAACACCCCACGCTGATTGATGTAAGGGAAGTCCGCAATAGTGCCACGCCACACCATCGCCAAATCTTGCGCTTGAGCGGCTTGAATGGCGACACTTAAGTAGTCGTGTAGATCATCCCCCATCACCAGCGGCAAATGATTCCGCAGGGTTTCCGCGCTAATGGGGGTGGTATCCAAACTTTCGGCATGGGCATTCACCATCACCGAGTCGGCGGTAGGATGAATCAGTGCCGCCACCGCCAACTGCATGCCTGGCAAGCCCAAATAGCTGTTGGGATAGACCTCAACTTGCCAGTCTGCTTGGCCCCAATCAACGCGGCCATGCATATCGAGAGCGGTTATCGGCCAGGGCCGGTCTGGATGCAAAGCAGCACTTTGAATGACCATGTCTTGCCCGTGTAAATGCCAACTTACTTGTTGGCCGGTGCCATGTAATTCCAATTCAGCATTCTGTAGGCCAGGAATACCTGCAGCTTCTTGCCATGCCAACTGTTGGCCGCGTACATACCAACGCGCCGCTTGGTTAATGTCATGGTCGAAAACGATATCAAGTTCACCGCCAACCTCACGACGACTCATCTCATCGCTCAGTTCAACGCCGCGCGACCCTAACAGGTTGGCCAATTGCAGGAGCGGCGCAAGGGGCATGTTACTGGCGCTTAAACGAGTTCGCGCTGGGGTCTGTTGCCAACTGAAGGTAGGGAGCAGCCACTGCCGTTGATTGTGAGTAATGGTCATAGGGGTACTATTCACTAACCAACCATCAGCTTCTGGTTGTAGTTGCAACTGCCCGCTCGGGATCCGCAAATGATGTTGCTGTTCGCCTACCCGCCACGCCAATTGGTGTTCGCCTAATTCTAATAGACCTTGGGTAAAGCTATTCTGGGCGAAGTTAAGCCACATGGTGAAATTAAACTCAGCTTGCTGAATTTGGGTATCGACAATCTGCTGTTGTAACCAAGGGGTAATGTCTACCTGGTTCGCCGCCACATAAAACTGCCCGGATAACGCCTGTGGATCGTTGCCATGTACATCAATGATTAAATCTAAACTCTGCTCGGATACTCCAGTAAAACTAAGTTCGCCCACCCCCTGGTGGCGCGCGCCGCGGTTCATCCAGCTTAACCGCTGTACTTGAATCGAGCGCTTCACCCCGACTAAGTTCACCAATTCAATCACGCTATCAGACACTTCGACATGATCAAGTTGGGTCAGTAAAAAGCTAAGTAGGGTATCCGGAACATCCAAACTAGCAGCGTTATCTTGTTGGGTATCACGCAGGTCATATTGCAACCGCAGGCCGCTAAAGTTCACCTGCTCAAATTGCAGCGACGCCGAGGTAACACTTTGCCAAAAATTAAATTGCACGCGAGCTTCGTCAACACTCACTTGTGAGTTGAGGTTGGTGGCGGTTTGTAGGCGCACATCATGCAACACCAACTCAGGCCCTGCGCTACTCCAATCGGCACTTAAAGTGCCCACATCTGCTTGCACTTGATACTGGGCAGCTAAGAGTTGCTCAACTTGTTTGGTCACGTCAGGAATTTGCGGTAACAGATAGCGCAAGCCAGTTAGCAGCATCGCAAAAAGCACCAGCGCCGAAGCTAGTGAATAAAGCAGGGTCCGAAATAACCAGCGTGCGGTAAATCTCAACATGGGGCTACATCATCACCACGTCAAACTGCTCTTGGTTGTACATAGGCTCGGTTAAAACCTTAACCTGTTTGCCAATAAACACCTCAAGTTCAGCCAAAGCATGGCTCTCTTCGTTCAGCAGCATGTCGGACACTGCTGCCGAGGCATACACCACGAAATGATCGGCCGCATACGCACGGTTCACCCGCACAATTTCTCGCATCACTTCATAACAGACGGTTTCAACCGTCTTCATTGAGCCACGTCCACTACACACTGGGCATTCGGTGCAGAGCACGTGCTCCAAGCTTTCGCGGGTGCGCTTGCGTGTCATCTCCACCAAGCCTAAGGTGGTGAAGCCGTTAATCGAAGTTTTGGCGCGATCTTTAGCAAGAGCTTGCTCAAGGCTGTGCAATACCCGTCGTCTATGATCTGCGTTTTGCATATCGATAAAATCAATAATGATGATACCGCCTAAGTTACGCAGCCGCAGTTGCCGAGCGATTGCCTGAGTCGCCTCGATGTTGGTATTAAAAATGGTTTCTTCGAGATTGCGATGCCCAACAAAACCACCGGTATTGATATCTATGGTGGTCATAGCTTCCGTTTGGTCAATAATGATAGAGCCACCGCTCTTCAGCTCAACTTTACGCTCGAGTGCGCGTTGCACTTCATTTTCAACATCAAACAAGTCAAAAATAGGACGCTCGCCGCTGTAGTACTCAAGGGCATTGCTGAGCTCAGGAATAAACTCTTGGACAAACTCGCGCAGTACATCGTAAGTAATGCGTGAATCAACCCGAATACGTTCAATTTCATCGCCAACAAAATCACGTAAAATACGGCAAGATAAATTCAAATCTTCGTACACTATACCAATTTTCCGCATGCCTTTGCGGCGCTTTTGAATGGTGTCCCAGAGCCGCCGCAAAAATTTCGCGTCGCGCTGTAAATCGTCATTGGCTGCGCCCTCGGCGGCGGTACGTACAATAAAGCCACCGTCTTCATCGCAATAAGGCTGGGCGGCGGCTTTTAAACGGTTCCGTTCGGCTTCATCTTCAATCCGCTGTGAAATACCAACATGCGGCGATTGTGGCATCAACACCATGTAGCGTGAAGGAATAGTGATGTCGGTGGTTAAGCGCGCGCCTTTCGTACCAAGTGGGTCTTTGACCACTTGCACCAGAATTTGCTGCCCTGGGCGCACTAATTGAGCGATATCTGCGGTGGTGACATTGTTCCGCGATAGCTCTTCTTGATCAATGTGGGTCACGATATCGGACGCATGCAAGAACGCCGCTTTATCTAAGCCAATATCAATGAAAGCGGCCTGCATCCCTGGCAGTACTCGCGATACTTTACCCACATAAATATTACCCACTAAACCACGCTTGGCTTGGCGCTCAATGTGGATTTCTTGCAAAATACCGTTTTCGATCAGCGCCACGCGAGTTTCGGTGGGGGTGACGTTCATTAAAATTTCTGCACTCATGCGTGTTACTCCTACTGCTGACCGCCTGCTTGCTGCGTCTCAACACGCGTTAATAATTCTGCTGTTTCATATAACGGCAGCCCCACCACGGCAAAATAGCTGCCTTGCAAGTGGGTGACGAAGCGCCCTGCTAAGCCTTGAATACCATAACCACCGGCTTTATCTTGCGGTTCACCGCTGGCCCAATAAGCTGCGATCTCACCCTCACTTAAGGGTTTAAAACTCACCTCGGTGGCGACCATGGTAGCCATAGTCACGTCCGTTGTCGGCTCTAGTGGTGCACTCTGAGTCACCGCTACGGCAGTTAAAACCGTATGAGTGGTGTCACTTAGCAACTGCATCATGCGTTGAAAATCGGCAAAATCACGCGGCTTTTCTAACACCTGTTCGTGCGCTTGTGCATAACCAACTACAACCACAGTATCAGAACCTAGCACCAAGCTGTTGGTCGTGGTGTTCGCCGTTGCCTTGGTGCGCCACAAGGTTGCACCGGCTTCGGCTTTACTGATGGCGAGACGCTGTACATAGGCCGCTGCAGATTCACTTGGCGTGCGCTGTTCGGGAACCTGTGGTAACACCACCTGAAACGGCCTCCCCAACAGCTGCAATAACTCAGCGCGCCGCGGCGACCCCGACGCCAACACCAACGGCCTCGCGGCGGGCGTATTAGATACCAAGTTACTGGATACCAGGTTATTGGATACCAAGTTACTGAATACCACGTTATTGGATACCATAGTGCCGCCGATATTTGCGTAGAATCAGATACACCCATGGCCAAGCTATGGCCGACGAAATCACCGGATATAAATAAGACACATGAAACACCGCATCGTTCAGCCAATGCTCTAACTGATACACCAACACCCGCTTGATAAAAATAAGCACCGCAACCACCAAGGCCTGTTGCGTTAGCGAGTAATTTCGAAAGCGCTGAAAATGACGAATCGGCGCATAGGCCATGACCAATAAGGCGCTAGCATAGATTCCAAAGATAGACCCCATCAGGATATCCGTCATCAGCCCGAGAATCAGAACGGTTCCCATCCCTACGCGGTGGGGCAGTGCCATCAACCAATAAATGATCACCAAACTTAACCAATCTGGGCGCCAAGCCTCTAAAAACAGCGGCATCGGCATCACCATCAGTACTAGCCCGATAATATAAGTAATAAACAGCGGTAATAATCCGGCTTTAATCCACATGATCGTTTCCTGCCGTCTCTTCTTCGGTATCGTAAACCGGTTGCTCGGTAGCATCCGCTGGCCATAACAAGAGCAAGGTGCGCACCCTATCAAGTTGGGCATAAGGACGTGCTAACACGCGGGCATATTGTAAGCGCTCGTTGCGGTCGATGGAGATGATCTCAGCTACCGGATAACCTTCCGGATAGATGCCACCCAACCCCGATGACACCAATTTATCGCCTACCTCTAAATCCGTGCTGTGGGGGATAAACTGCAATTCTAACTGCTGCAAATCACCGGTGCCTTTAGCTAAGACGCGGATATCATTACGCTCGGCCCGTAACGAAATAGCATGGCTTTGGTCGGCGATCAGTAGCACCCGCGCCGTACCACGGCCAACGCTCATCACTTGCCCCACCACGCCGCGATTATCCAATACCGGCTGGCCTTCGTAGACGCCATTGGCAAGGCCTTTGTTGATCACCAACTGATGCGAAAATGGGTCCGTTGCTACTGCAACCACTTCAGCAGCCATACGACGACTAGCTTCACGTACATCCGAACCTAGCAATTGGCGTAACCGATCGTTCTCGTTTTCTAGAAAGTTCAGTCGCTGCACTGCCATCTGCAGTTCTTCCAGCTCTTGCTTTAACAGTTTATTTTCATTGCGTAGCATGGTGCGTGTGGTGGCGAGATAGACAATTCTGTCCATCACCTGCTCAGGCAGTACGGCGAGGTATTGAACCGGGGCAATCAAGGTGCTCATAAACGAACGCACCGGCTGCATCGTATTGAGCCGGTGGTCTAAGAACATCAAAGTGAGAGCGCAGCTGAGTGCAAGCACCAGCCGCGTGAGTAGTGTTGGGCCTCGTTCAAATAGCGACTTCATGCGGCCGCTTACTCATAACTGAACAGGTCACCGCCGTGCATATCGATCATCTCTAACGCTTTACCACCACCGCGCGCCACACAAGTTAATGGATCGTCCGCGACAATCACCGGAATCCCGGTTTCTTCCATTAACAGGCGATCAAGGTCACGCAGTAACGCGCCACCGCCGGTAAGCACCATGCCGCGCTCAGAAATATCTGACGCTAGCTCTGGTGGCGATTGCTCTAACGCAACCATCACGGCACTAACAATACCCATCAAAGGCTCTTGTAAGGCTTCAAGAATTTCGTTGCTATTCAGCGTAAATGAGCGAGGTACACCTTCCGCCAGATTACGGCCACGAACTTCTATTTCACGCACTTCGTCACCAGGAAATGCCGAACCAATTTCGTGTTTGATCCGCTCAGCCGTTGCTTCGCCAATCAAAGAGCCGAAGTTACGGCGAATATAATTAACGATGGCTTCGTCAAATTTGTCACCGCCAATGCGTACCGACGACGAATACACCACACCATTTAAAGAGATAATAGCGACTTCAGTGGTACCGCCACCAATATCAACCACCATCGAACCAGTTGGCTCCGAGACCGGTAAGCCAGCGCCAATCGCCGCCGCCATAGGTTCATCAATTAAATGCACTTCACGGGCGCCAGCACCTAACGCTGATTCGCGAATCGCTCGGCGCTCTACTTGAGTGGAGCCACAAGGCACACACACCAATACCCGCGGGCTAGGACGGAAATAATGGCTATCGTGTACTTTTTTAATGAAGTGCTGCAGCATCTTTTCAGTAACAAAAAAGTCAGCGATAACGCCGTCTTTCATTGGCCGAATGGCTTTAATGTTACCAGGAGTACGGCCCAACATTTGTTTTGCTGCAGTACCTACTGCCGCCACACTCTTGGGTCCACCCGAGCGCTCTTGGCGAATCGCTACAACCGAAGGCTCATTCAGTACGATGCCTTCGTCTTTAACGTAAATTAATGTGTTTGCTGTTCCCAAATCGATCGACAGATCGTTTGAGAAAATTCCGCGTAACTTCTTAAACATGAGGGGATGTTCCCTTACTCGTAAATGGGGTGGACTGTAAACTGTGTAACTTTACCAAGCTGCCATGCTGCGGGCAAGCGCCATTGCATGGCTTTTAACCTAGCTTTACTTGCGCTATCAGCCCTTAATTAAGTCGTACATTGCCCTTGGCGAATATAGCCTTGACTCTGAATACAAATATAACGGGAGTTAACCCCTTGAATCTCTAACTCTATTGGTACATTGCCACACCATTCCGGGGTGCTGGCATGCGCTGTCGATACCGGACAGCCCAAACTGTTGAAGCGAATTCCATTGCTCGCATTAGGCACACTTGATACCACGGCTACTGAAAGCGCGCTAGGAATCGCCAAAATGCGCTCCGGTGCCACCAAGGAGCCGCAATCAACTGGGTTTACTGTTGTTGCAGAAAAGTTAACACCATAGCAATCTTGGATGGTATCCTGCATGGCTCGCTGCTGTTGCAAGCGCAACAGACTCATCAGTTGCCCTTGAAGGGTCACTTCTTCCACCCCGGCTTTACCAAAAATACGCGGCCCTGCGGTAGCTGCTAAAATCCCTACCAACACGATAACAATAATTAACTCAACCAGCGTCAAACCCCGTTGCCGCATAGGTCTTAAGCTTGTCATAGATGGTTCACCTTAGTGCTGCTCGTAGCTGACAAATAACGCGCCACGGATTTAACCTAATCTCTAGTATGTAGTGTAAACTAAAAAACCACAGTATGAAGAACAATATATAAACATCGGTATAAAAAACAGGTAATCTAGACCAATCGATACCAACGGGGACCTGCATGCGCACTTTTGGCGTTACTCCACGCACTAATAAAGGTTTTACATTAGTCGAGCTCATTATTGGGATCGTAGTGCTCAGCTTGTCCGTGGTGATGCTTGCGGTGCTGATTTTCCCGCAGGCGCAACGTAGCGCCGAACCCCTATTGCAAACTCGTGCAGCGGGGCTTGGCCAAGCGCTGTTGAACGAGATCATGAGTAAAAGCTTTGATGAAAACAGCGACCGCAGCAGTGGTATCGAACGCTGTAACGTTGAAGCCGCTGCTCCTCCTTGTACGCTACCGGCTAATCTCGGCGACGATGGTGAGGTACGAAGCGATTTCAACGATGTCGACGACTACCACGGTTTAACATCATCAAGCACCAATTTAACCGACGTCTTCGGGGCAGATATCGCTGCTCGCTACAACGGCTTTGATTACGAAATTCAGGTGTCCTATTACGACCCAAACTCGGGTGCCGAGCAGGCCAGTATCACCCGCTATAAACTGATAGCCATAACCATCACCACCAGTTTGGGGCAAAACTTTGAATTCAGCGCCGTGCGGGGAAATTTCTGATGAATAACTGGCGGCACACGTTAAACCCCCTGCCCCGCGCTAACCTCCAGCGTGGCTTTACCTTAATTGAACTGATCGTGGTTATCGTTATTTTAGGTATTCTTGGCGGTTACGTGTTCTCGTACGTTGGTTTTGGGGCGCAAATCTACGTCGATACTACCGCTCGTGAGCAGTTGATGTCGCAATCAAGATTTGCTGTAGAACGCCTCACCCGAGAAATTCGCAATGCCGTGCCACGCAGCGTCCGTGTAGCGGCAGATAATAGCTGCATCGAGTTTATGCCGATTCTTGCTAGCAGCCAATATCTGCAAGTACCCCGACAAGGGCCTAGCGCCAGCGACCCGCTGTTAGTTATCGAGCCGCGAGCGGATCAAGGCGTCAATTTGATCGGCCAATACCTGCTGATTTATGCATCGACACCCAATTTTATCTACAACCCGACGCAAACCGAGCGACGCAAGATTATTGACGCCATCGTCAGCACCGGCGATGATCATGTGGTTGAAATAGCTTACACCGATAGCATCAGTTATTTTACCGGTAGTAGCCCCGCACAGCGTTATTTTATCGCCGGCCAGCCCATCAGTTGGTGCTATCAACAAGCTACTGGCCAGCTCTGGCGCTATACCGGTTATGGACTCAATGCCAATGCGGCAACCCTAGCCCAACTACAACTTGCGCTTACTACCAGTGCCGAAGTGATGGCTGAGAATCTTACTAACGATTTAACCTTAACCACGCCCGAGCGGCCCTTTGTAGTGGACGACGCTACCTTGGTTCGAAATAGTTTAGTGCATCTAGATTTACGTTTTGCCCGCGCAGCTGACACCGAGCGCCTACAACTCTTGCAGGAGGTTCATGTTCCTAATGTGCCATAAACCTCTCCAGTACCACCGTAGTCGTGGCGCCGCCCTGCCGGTGGCGATTTTTATCATCGTGGTGATGGCCTTGCTCGGAGCGGCCATGGTCAGAGTTATTGGCGATGCGACCCAAGGCGTTGTCAGCGATGTGATTGGCGCTCGCGCCAATAACGCAGCTCGCTCCGGCGCTGAGATGTTCTTAGTGGCCTTGTTTGAAAACGAAGGCGTCGTAACCACTGGGCTCTGCGCTAACCGTAGTACCACCAGCTCGTTCGACCCCAGCGATAACGATAGCAGCCCTAACACTTACAACTTTGCTGAAGCGGGCTTACAAAGCTGTACTGCGACTGTCTATTGCGATGTCGCTGAAATCACCAGCCCCGTTGTCGTCAACCATTATCGAATCGTCGCCCAAGGCAGTTGTGATGCCGGCGACATGATTTATTCACGCGAAATCATGCTGGAGGCAAGCAATGCGTCACTTTAACAACCTTGCCCTACTGCTCATTGCGCTAGTCTTGTCGTTAGCGAGCGTGAGTGTTGCTGCAGAAACGTACAACTTAAAGCAAAGTGTGCCGCCAGGCTGCTCTCAGCAAGGGAATAACCCGGTATTTTGTAGCAATGGTTTGAATTTGAACTGGAACGATATTATCGATGCGAGCCAGGTGTTGGTGATTAATGTTACGGGCGATGTGAATTTGCAAAATGCCCAAATCAATGTGGGTAGCAATGCCGCCGTCACTATCAATGCTACGGGCAATATTACTACTGGCTCAGGTTTTGCCATGCAAGGCTCGCTTAATGCCGATGGCAATGTTAGTTTTGGGAGTGGAAACCAATTAGTCGGTAATGTCTCAGCCAGCCAAATTACGACTAATAGCGGCACCTTTGATGGCTCCATGGAGGCCAACCAAATAACGCTTGGTTACAATACAACAGTTACCGGGAACCTTATTGGCGGCACTGTTTCTACCAATGATCTTGTCACTATCGGGGGCTCAGTCTCCGGCACTCAATTAGCTATCGGTGGTGTCAACGTCATTAATGGTAACGTCATGGGCACCACCATTACCACCGCCCAAAATGTCACCGTCGGGGGTTCGATCTCCGGAACCACAGTCACTCTCGGTTCACAGAACTCAGTCACGGGCCCTGTTACTGGCAGTTTATCCGTGTCATTACTGCCATCAGGGAGCCAATACGGTAACAATATCATCTCTAACGGTCCGGTTTTTATTGGTAGCTGGAACCAAGTTAATGGCAACATCAGCGGTACTGATATCACAACTGATAGTCCCGTTAATTTGACCGGTAATATCACCGCCACGGGTATTTTTGATCTAGCCAGCGGCAGCCAAGTTACGGGTAATGTTAACGCGGGGAGCGTTCGCATTCGTGCATCGAACTCAGATGTCACAGGTGATGTTACTTCTGCCGGCAATATTCTCATCGACAGCGGCTCAGGGATCACCGGCAGTGCAGTGAGTGGCGACACCATCGAGTTAACTGACTCTGATGCATACATTACTGAAAATGCGACTGCTACCAATGAAATCATCATTGGTTGGGCTGGAAGTATCGGTGGCGATGCGACAGCCCCGACTATCCAAAACAACAGTGGTAATCCAGACTCCGTTGGTGGTGATGAGTTTTGCGACGACTCCAGTAGCACGGTTAATTCTAGCCACGCTTTCGCTTGTGCCGCAGCCCCACCCGATCCGGGTCCCGGCCCAGGCCCTAGCCCAGGTGACCAATGCGAATTATTTAATGACCTTGCCGATTACGGTATTGTTGGCTCTATTGGGTTTGATGCGGGCAACAATTCTGAAATTAACAATAATGATATCGTAGGTGAAGGTAATACGCCGACGCCTGTTGGCCAAGTTGATACGATAGATTTAGATTTTCCGCCATTAAACCCAGCAGTGTTTCCGACCTTTAGCAGCCCCGGCACCTTTCTAGAAAACGAAACTAACACGCCGCCGGGCACCTATGGCACCATCTTTACTGATAAAAATAACGGTCTTTCATCAACCTCCGGCGGTGGTACCTATTACATAGACACGATCAGTTTTTCAACGAACAATAATACGCTAGAACTTGGCCCTGGTGATTATTTCGTCAAAAACATGATCTTAGGAAACAACTCCAGCATCAATATTTCACCTGCTGGCTTGGTTCGCATCTATGTTTTGAACGGCATTACAGGCGGTAATGATATCTCCTTTAATACCAATGGCTCGGTGGGTAATTTAGTGGTCTATTTGTATGAAGGTGCTGACTTCACCGTAGGTAACTATTGTAATGGTGGCAATAACTGCCCAGAGTTTACCTTTAACGGCCTGATTTACAGCCCTTATGCCACCACAGACATCACCTTTGGCAACAATACTAACTTTCAGGGCGGTGCTTTAACGCCTGGTAAAGTCGAATTTGGTAACAATACCGTGATTACTTACACCCCTGAGGTACAAGCAGCGGTGGTTGATGCGGCGGGTTGTGCACCAGTTGATGCCGAGGTTCATCATTATCGGCTGCTGCATACCACTGAAACCGTTGCTTGCTATGCTGCTGCGGTGCAAGTTCAAGCTTGTGCGGATGCAACCTGTAGCGCAACCTTTGATGATCCGGTGGGCATCACGGTAACCGCCGCGCTAGCCAATAGCAGTTGGCAAGGCGGTGATATCAGTAGCAGCAGCGGCACCAGCGCTAATCTTAATTTTAGCAACGGTAGCGGCCTTGCCGGGTTACGAAACAGCAGCGGTGGTACGGCAGCCTTAACCCTCAGCAATGCGACGCCGACAGCGGTCGAGGCGACCGAATGTTATGACCTATCAGGCACCACAGCCACCTCTTGTGAAGTGACCTTCAATTTGGCAGGGTTAGTTATCGTAGGCGCTACCCCTGATGTGCCCTTGGCTACACAGATTGCCGGGGACGATTTCAATAGCGTCTTGCGTGCGGTGCGCACCAATACCACGACCGGTGCCTGTGAAGCCCGGTTAGAAGGGGCACAAACCGTGAATTTAGGCATGGAATGCTTAAATCCGGGGGCATGCCAAGCAGGTCAATCCTACACCATCAATGGCACCGCCATCGGTCTCAATAACGCCGGCAACGTGACTAATTATGCACCTATTAATGTCACTTTTGACGCCAACGGTAATGCTCCCTTGGTGGCTAATAATTATTCCGATGTGGGCTTGCTTCGGTTACACGCTGAACTCACCTTACCGGAAGCGCCAAGCCCAACGGAGCCGGGTCTGAATGACCCTACTACCACTTTAACCGGGATTAGTATTAACGATTTTGTGGTGAAGCCTCATACCCTAGTAGCGGCGGCTCTTACCGATACAGGTACGCTGTTAAACGCCTCCGGTGCCGCTCCTCAGCCTTTGTTCAAACGCGCGGGCGAGCCTTTCAAGATGGTAGTGCAAGCGCAGAACAGTAACGGTGCGGTGACGCCCAACTTTGGTTTGGAGTCTCCTCAAACCACGGTGGCAGCTGGCTTTGCCTCGATGGCGTTTCCCAACCCAGCCGCACCAGGTAGCGATGCCAGTAAATTAATCAGCGGTACGTTTACTCTTGATACCAATAACGACGGCACTTTTATTAGCAGCAATAGCCGTTGGTTAGAAGCAGGTACCTTTAATGCCCAAGCCGCCGCCATAAACTATCTTGGCACCGGTGATGCCGTGGTACGCCCAGAGGTTGCGGTAGGACGGTTCGCCCCCGCCGAATACCTGATTGATGCCAGCGTATCCATAGCCGATAACGCTTGCTTGGCGGGTGGTTTCACCTACATGAGTGAACCCAGCATAAACGTGACTTACCACGTGCAAGCACTTAATACCTTAGGTAGCGTCACGGCTAACTACGATACTGCGCTATATCAACAGGCTAGTGCGGCCACCGCCGAGCTCAGCGTGCAAAGTGCTAATACTAGCCCTGCCGATAGCACCAGCGACGCCTTTGAGCAACGTCTTAATATCACCACCAACAACACTTGGAACAACGGCGTGTTAGAAGTTAATGACAGCGCTGTTGCTTTTTTACGGCATCCCACCGTTGGCTTAATCGATGGGCCCTTTGCTAGCTTGCGCTTAGGCTTACAGGTGGCAAACGAAGGCCTAGATGTCACACCGTGGGCCAGTAGCCAACCGCTCATAACAACTCAAGTGGGCGACGCAGCGGCTATTCCGGGTGTGTTAAACCTGCGCTACGGCCGTACTGTGTTGGATGATATCTTTGGCCCAGAAGGCGAAGATTTAGATATAGTTCTGCAAAATCAATATTTTAATGGTAGCCAGTTTGTCCTTAACAGCGACGATAGTTGCTTTGTCTATGACGCCGCCAACCTCTCCATTGTTGCCGACCCAGCCAATCTCAACGCAAGCCCCGGTGGCGCCAGCACTGGTACGCTGATTAACGGTGAGGTACCACCAGGAACTTGGTGGTGGCAAGACCCAGGTGCTGTGGGTGAGTTTATCTTTGAGTATGACACCCAGCCGTGGCTCGAATTTGATTGGAATAATGATGCTAGTCTCCCATTAGAAGACCCAACCGCAACAGCCGGCTTTGGTCAGTATCGCGGTAATGATAGGATCATCTTTTGGCTAGAACGCCGTAACTAATCAGCTTAAACAAAAGGCGCCATCAAGGCGCCTTTTTAAGTGCTTTATCCGCATAACTAAGGAGCTTCAATAATCACCGTAATGGTACGCTCTTCGGTGCTGCTACCTAGCTGCATATTGTTGGCTTTGGTAACAACCAAGGTAAATTGGCGTTCTTCAGCGTAACTCGACCCCACCAAGGTAAAGTCGACGATGATCTCATCATCATGCTTAGCAAAGCTGTATTCCGGGAGAATACCGGTAAAGTCTCGATTCTCAATCGCACTGCCTTGGTTAACCGCAAGCTCAATCGACCCCGCTAAAATTGCCGCGCGATCAAAAGGTAACACCAGCTGTACGTCAAATGATGTGCCATCGTCGGGGCGTTGGAAGGTGATGGTTGCTGGTGTTTCTAGCACCGGCAACGCCAGACCACTCGCCCGAATTGAAATACTCATGGAGCGACTCTCGGGAAGTTGAATGCCCTCTGCATCATAGAATTCTAAGGTAAATTCCTTACCTTCGGCACCTAAGCCATCAAACAAAATCTCAATATCGAGGTACAGGTTTTCGTCGCCCTCGGCAAAGGTCACAGCTTGGTCGCTAATCCCAGTATAGTTATGGCCAGCTAACGCAGTACCATCCACACTGCGTACCCGTACGCTACCAGCAGTGGGCGCAGGCATCGACAGTGGTAGCATTAAGCTATAGGTGACCGGACTGGCATTGCTAAAGGGCTCTGGCACTTCTACCACGGACAGTAGCTGCAATTCTGCGGTGGCCGGGGTTGACACCGACACCGGCTGAATCGTTAATTCCAGATCACGGGTATTAGGTAGGGTCACGTTTGTTGCTGAGCTAATCTGCAGATAAAATGACAAAGGTTCCGTCATGCCCAAGGGCGTCCGCATCACAGTGACCGGCACCAACACTTCGGTATCGCCGGCGACAAAGTCAATCTGCTCAGAGAACGCTTGAAAATGCTCACCCGCTAACGCTGTGGCTGATTGCGTGGCTAATCGGAACGAACCTGCTTGGCTCGCAGGCGCAGAAAACGGCAAGAGTAAGTTGAACGTTGCGCTGCCGCTGGTGGGTTCATAGAGGTCAGTGACGCTCGGCCATAAGATGCTCGGCACCCCTCCCGCTGTTTCACCGTTTACATTGATAACAGTAACTGGCACTGTACGCGTGGTTGGCAGCTGTACATTGGTTGCCGTTTCTGCAAGTAACGAAAACTCGAGATCTTCAGTTTGGTTGGCATCGGCCATTAATGTTATCGAGAACACTACTTCGCGCGCTCCCGCAGCCACCGGCAAGATACGATCGAACGCCTCGAAGTTGACGCCTGCTTCAGCGCTACCCTCGACGGTTCTTAGCTTAATCTCACCAGCCACCGGCGACGGCTCGCTTAAGGTGAATACGATCGGATATTCAATGCTGCCACGACCCACTCGCGGTGCCCGTAAACTCAGGTTCTGCGGTAAGCTCAGACTGGCTTGATTCACCGGATCCACCACCTCAGTGGTGGAATAGATGGTGACAGTTTGCGTGGTGCTGCTGCCTAATAGCGCATTAACTGCACCCGTAAGCTGGATCTGAAAGCTGACATCTTCGGTATCACCGTTACCATCGAGAATATCGACGCTGAATTGAGCTGAAGTAGCGCCCTCGGCAAAGGTGACAGCATCATTGAAGGTACTGTAATGAGTACCCGCACGGGCCGTATCGCTGGTGGTTGCGACACTAATACTACCGGCTGCTGGTGCCGGATTAGAAAACTGAATACGCACCTGTAACGCCGTGGTTTGCCCGGCTGCGGGTTGACTCACCTCACTGCTAGCCAGCAAAGACAGGGTTGGATAAGGATTGGCGCTACCACCAGGCTGTTGGTCGGGATGCTCACTACCACAGCCGCTCACCAAGGCAACCATCGCCAGAACAGCAAAGAGCGGCTTTAAAAAGGCACTACCACTGAATTGTTTCGTCCACTGCATACTCATGATCCTTTTGCCATCATATAAATAACAACTTTTTGACTATACATGAATTGCTTACAGCTGGGTACAACAAAAGCTTAGCTATTAGGGTTGAACTTAGCATTATTCATTGTGAGCAACTGCCCACTCGCTAAACGCCAGCCAATAAAAAAGCCAACAAGCAACGCTTGTTGGCTTTTCGCTAGCTTGTTAGTGATTAACAGCCAGAGGTTACTGAGAAGATAGTTGGAGCTGCAGCAGCTACAACAGGAGGACCAGCATCAGCTACAACTGCAGCGCGATAAACAACGTAGCACAAAGGAGCTGCTGTAGCATCGACACCAAAACCTGTGGGAAAGATAAGCAAATCATTTTCTTCAACACCAGCAGCATCGGCTTCAGTGTCAACAGAAGCACCGGCTACTACAACACTAAAATCAGACATATCTAACGCAGCAGTAATTCCAGCTGGGTCTGTTGCTGGGTCTGTTGCTGCCGCGTATTGAGTGTCGGCAGTGAGAGTAACACTGGTACCATATTGGTCGACAACTACAGAAGTCGTACCTGCAGGCGCTAATAAGGCTTTTGCATAAACCAAAGCAGATGCAGCTTTTACGCTACCTTCCATACCTTTCACGGTAGACGCGCGAGCATCTGACGAGAAATTAAAAAACTGCGGAGCTGCTGTTACTGCCAAAATACCTAATACCACGATTACGATGATCAGTTCGATCAAGGTAAAACCTTTTTGTTGTGTTTTCATAAATCACTTCCTTTTAAAAAAAGCGGGACTATCCCCAAAAGTTAAACGTAAATGTAAAATTAGTTGTTACTAAAGATACTCACCCCACCCGTGCGAGGGTTGTATACAAACGCATTACCGACGCTTAGGTAATCAGTTCCGGTAGGAGCTGACGCTAAGTTTTTAATGGTATTTGCTAAATAATACACGCAAATATCATTTACTCCGTTACTTTCTCGTACTACATAGTAACGGTTTTCACCCAACAGGGTAAAACTGGTGGTGGCAGTAGGCGCACCTTGTAAAATTGCTTGCATGATGGTGCGGCAATCTTCGCTTGTTATGTTCAGGTCATGGGCGTCTAAATTGTTGTCGCCACTTACTGGATAACCGGTACTTCCGTCCACGTTTACGGTAATGCCATCCATAATGATTTCTACGCCAGCCCCATCAATATTACCTTTGGGGCGGCCGCGCAGTTCCCATTCCGCACGTACTAGGCCCACAGCGCTGGCAAAGCCACCGGCAACACCTTCAACTGCGGCGTCTTCGGCATCTGCGGTCACGCTGGTGAAGCGTGGTAAGGCAGAGGCGGCTAGTAACCCTAAAATGACGACCACGATAATCAATTCAATCAAGGTAAAGCCATTTTGTTTCAGCGCTAATGCTGGTTTGTTAGCCATCTTCTTATCCTTATAGTCCCTATGCTTACTATTATCAATTGTGCGAGAAATAATCGCAAATATTATAAGTTAAAGTCTTTTGTTTTAAATTTGTTAAATCGCTGCCCTAGCGGTTTTTATAGGCGTTCATCATGTCCCACATCGGGGTAAAAATACCTAGCGCCATAACAGAAATCATCACAGCCACCACAATCAGCATAATAGGCTCGATTTTGGCGGTTAAGCTTTTTAAATCATAATCTACTTCGCGCTCGTAGTAGTCGGCTACTTCGTGCAGCATCTCATCAACGCGACCGGTTTCTTCACCTACTTGAATCATCTGCAATACCAGCGGAGTGAACAGCTCACTGCTACGAGAAACTCGCGAGAGACTTTCACCGCGCTCAATATTACGGCGCATGTCATTGATTTTCTTGCCCATCCAGCGGTTATCCACGGCATCCGCGACTAAGCTTAAGCCCTGGGTGAGAGGGACGCCGGCCTTGAGCATCACCGCAAAACTTCGCGAAAAGCGCGACAACAAGGAGCGGAAGATAATGTCACCCACTAAGGGGATCTTCACTTTAAAATAATCCCACTTCATCTCACCTGACGGGGTTTTCACGTACCGGGTTGCCGCAATCGTGGTTACCGCTATGCCTAACAGCAAGGCTGGCCACCAATTCACAAAAAAGTTGGAGGTGCCGATGAGGATGCGCGTCGACAAGGGTAACTCCACATCAAAACGTGAAAACATATTCGCAAAAGTCGGAATGACGAATATGTTCAAAACAAACATTGCGATCACCAAGGTGATAATAATAAAAGTTGGATAACGCAAAGCGGTTTTAACTTGCTTACGGGTTTCTTGTTCCTTTTGCAGGTACTCAGAGAGCTGCATAAAGGCTTCTTCAAGTTGCCCGGTATTTTCACCCACGTGCACGATGGCAACCAATAAGCGAGGAAACACCTTGGGGTGCGCTGCCATAGCCGAGCTCAGCTGGCGACCGCGCTCTAACTGATCCACCACTTCGTGTAAGACGGCACCGAGGCGCCGACTACTGGTATTCTCGGCGAGCCCTTGAATGGCTCGCAGTAAGGGAATACCGGCCTTGGTTAACGCGTACATCTGGCGGGTAAAAACAATCAGATCATCTGTACTAATCTTACGTTGAAACAATGAATTAGAAGATTTTTTGTCGGCTTTGTCGGCGTTCGCTGCAGCCCCTATTTTGAGCTGAATGGGCGTAATACCTCGGCGCAGCAAAGCCTCGGCCGCAGTGTTCTCTGAGCTAGCCTCAAGCACGCCCTGTACCAGTTGACCTTGGCCATCACGGCCACGATAACTATAGCTCGCCATGGTCTGAGCCTATCTCGGGTTCAACTTGGTCGCTGACAGCTGCGGTACTAACCCGTAATTCTTTTTCTTCTACAGTTTCGGCTAAGAAAAGTACTTCGTCGATGCTGGTAATGCCTTGCATGGCGTAATCTAACGCGACGTTGGCCAGGGGTTTGAAGCCGGGTGATGCTTTCGCCGCATGGGCAAATTCACGCATATCACCGTCACGCAGTGCGTCTATCATAGCTTCGTTAATTTCTAATAATTCAAAAACACCAATTCGGCCTTTGTAGCCGGTATGGTTACAGTTACGACAACCTTTGCCTTTAACAAAACCACTGCCATCAGCAGCAATGTCTGGGTTCATGATGCGTAAAATAGCCAGTTGGTGCGGCTCTACCGTAGCGCTAGTTTTGCAGCTTTCACATACACGTCGGATCAAGCGCTGCGCCAGCACTCCACGTAAGGCGGCGCCAACTAAGTAAGGCTTAGCACCCATGTCAATCAAGCGCAATGCACTGGTAATAGAGTCGTTGGTGTGCAAGGTGGTAAGTACTAAGTGACCGGTGATGGCGCCACGTAAACCAATTTCTACGGTTTCGTGGTCACGCATCTCACCCACCATGATGATATCAGGGTCTTGCCGTAAGGTGGTTCGCAGCACGTTCGAAAAGCTTAAACCAATCTTGGCGTTTACTTGCACCTGAGAAATCCGCGGCAAGCGATATTCCACCGGATCTTCTACGGTGATAATTTTTTTCTCGGCTTGGTTCAGTTCGCTTAAGGCACCGTACAGCGTGGTGGTTTTACCAGAACCGGTCGGCCCGGTCACCACGAACATCCCATACGGCCGATGCACTAGGCGGCGTACGCGCGCCAAAATATCTTCGGGCATCCCAGTCTGCTCTAGATTCAACAATCCGGCTGATTGGTCGAGCAAACGCATCACGCAAGATTCGCCATACTGCACCGGCATGGTCGAGACCCGCACGTCGATGCTATGGTCGCGTACTTTGATGTTAAACCGGCCATCTTGGGGCAAGCGTTTTTCTGAGATATCTAGGCCCGACATCAGCTTTAGCCGCAATAGCAAGGCATTGGCGATATTGGTTTCGGTCAAAACGTTCTCTTGCAGCGCACCATCCACCCGCATCCGAATCCGCAAGGCTCGGTGGTCTGGTTCGATGTGAATATCCGACGCTCGAACTTGCACCGCATCAGCAAAAATCGATTGCAGTAACTTAGCAACGGTGGCGTCGTCGTCATCGGCATCGAGCGACAAAGCACCTAAATCGAAATCGCCGCCGTCTTGAGTTTCGGTCTGCAATTCTTTAGCGAATTGAGCGATATCCTTAGTACGTCGATAGAGGTTGTCGAAGGCGCCCAATAACTCGCTATCTGGCACTACCGCTAAGCGCATTTCACGCGGCTGCAAGAACTGAGAGATAGCATCCACTGCGGCGAGGTCAGCGGGGTCACTCATGGCGACCAAGGCCGAGCTTTCGTCGGCTTCAACTACCAAGGCGCGATGACGTCTGGCCTGCACTTCAGGCACCAAGTTCACCACGTTCTCGGGAATTCTCTTATCGCTTAAATCAAGCAAGGGGATATTCAGCTGACGCGCCAAAAACTCCAGCAAATCGTGCTCAGAGATAAAGCCCAAATCAATCAGGGTAACCCCTAACTTACGCCCATTTTGCTTTTGATCGGCCAGCGCCTGCTGCAATTGGCTTTCAGTTATAATGCCATCTTGGACGAGTAAATCGCCAAGCCGCATTTTTAAACGAGGGCGCATGCTAATTGGTCTCCGGCTCGATAGGGGTTAACGCGTACAAACGATCATTGATATATTGCCGCGCTTCGTTGCTTAAATCACGATACTGCAGGGCCTGTTGATAGGCTCGCACTGCGGCAGCTGGATTATCTGAATCTTCATGGGCCACGGCTGCGGCTAACCACCAACGACTTTGTAAAAAATGCCCGGCAAGTACCGTGTAGTCAGCTGCGGCCTCGGCATAATAGCCCAATTGATTGGCGGCGGCGGCACGTAACTCGAGCAGCTCTAAGGCTTCGTCGGTTTCCTCATTAATGTTAATTAAGGCGCTGTACGCTTGGTCTACGCGCCCCATGCGATCCAAAATACGGGCGTACAACAACTGCCACTCGCTTTGTTGCGGCTGTCTATCTAGGCCCTGCTGCAAAATGGTCAGAGCGCGCGTTGCAAACCCGCGGCCGTACCAATAAGCGGCCAATTCACTGCGTACTTCAACATGCATGGGTTGCACTATCAGCGCCTTTTCCAGCAGCTCTTGAGCCAGATCGCGGTCACCTTTGGCCATGGCCTCACGGGCGCGGCGTAAGTTAGTCTCGGCCAGTTGCGCTGGGGTGAGCTCCACTCGCTCTACTTTCATCGACGAGGTTGAGGTTGGGGTCGGCCCCACCTTCGGAGCCGGGTCCGGAGCTGGGTCTGCAAGTTCCTCTTGCGGCTCTGCTTGGCTTGCTGCTGCGATGATGGCAGCAGGTTCGGGCTGCGCTACTGCAGGCTGTTGCAGCTCGGCTACATTCACCACCAATTGATTACGACCCTCGGTAGCATCGTCGCTGGTTTCGCTGACCGCGTTAGCCGCTTCCGGTGTCGCTTCCTGCGCCACTGCCGGTTCGGGCTGCGCAGGTTCAGCTTGCAAAGCTTGCATCACATAGCTACCGGGATCAGTGTTGGGGCTTTCAGCTTGCTGCGCGACGGGGTCCGGAGCGGGGTCCAGAGCTGGGTCTGCAAGTCCTTCATGCCACCATTGCCAGACCAACACGGCAAGGACCAAGATGGCGCCGATGCTGGCGATGAGGGCCACGCGGCGCTTGCTGCCATGGCTTGGTGCTACGGCTGCGGGTGTGTAAGCTTGGTTGTTTTGCTGTTGCTCGCGTTTATCAAGATCGCGCAGCATGCGGTTTATCACGCTCATGCTAAATACTCCGCTAACCAGCCTTGGTAATAACCAAAAGCTAGAATTGCCGCTACTACGGCAGATAAGCCCAACAACCACCAACCCCAGTTGGCGTTGGGTAAATAGGCATCCTCGGTGTCATCTACTGCCATCCGCACATGCTTGGGAGTAATGCTATACACCCCTTCGCCGTAGCTAAGCAGCAACACCTTATGACATAACACATTGGCCAAGCGAGGTATGCCGCGACTGGCTTGGTGCAACATGGCAACCACTTTGGCGCTCATCATCGGCGGCCCTTTGTAGCCGCCAATATGCAAGCGGTGCGAAATATAACGCGCCAACTCTTGCACGCTCATCGCCTGTAAATGATAACTAAAAGAGATGCGCTGGCGTAACTGTCGATGTTCGCGAGCAGCTAAGCGCTCATCCAATTCGGGCTGGCCGAACAAGACGATATGCAGCAGCTTACGCGACTCGGTTTCTAGGTTTGAAATCAGCCGCAAGGCTTCTAAACTGTCGCTCGGAAGCGCTTGCGCTTCATCCAGCACGATCACCACGGTTTTGCCCTGCTGGTTGATGTCTAACAGCCGCTGCTGAATGGCTTGGGTAACTCGTTGCTGACTGTGCTCGCCGTGCAGGTCTATTTGTAGCTCTTGGGCAATTTGGGCACGCAATTCTTCCGGGCTCAAATAAGGATTAGGAATGTATGCAGTGACATAGTTTTCGGGTAGCTCATTAAGTAGCTTGCGACACAGCAAGGTTTTACCCGTGCCAACCTCGCCCACGACTTTGATAAAACCTTCACCGGTTTGCAGTGCCGTCAATAACACCTCCAGCGCTGACCGATGACCCTCAAGATCACAGTAAAAGCTGGTGTTCGGTGTTAATGTAAAAGGCAGTTCACGCAAGCCGTAGTGGTTTTGGTACATTAGCTCTTCCCGTTGCTGATGTTACTCATTGCCATACCATTTTTTCAGAATGTCGCTAGAGCGTTGCAGCTCTTCTTGCCAGCTCTCCGCACCAATAACCGTGGGGCGAATTAAAATCACCAGCTCTTTCTTCTGCTCTACGCGGCGGGTATTTTTAAACAAATTACCCAACACCGGAATGTCTCCCAAGAAAGGTGCTTTCGATTCTGAATCTGTGTACGAGGTTTGCATCAAACCGCCTAACACCACGATCTCACCATTACGGGCTTTGACAATGGTATCGCTTTCCCGAATGTTGCTTTGTGCTAGCGGGAGAACAAAGGTGTCGTCGTTCAGCTTCACGACTTTTTCTTGTTCTTGGGTTTGCACCACACTTGGATGCACATGCAGAATCACTTCACCGTTCTCACTAATTTGCGGAGTAATATCCAGCGAAATACCTGAGAAAAACGGTGTTAGCTCAATGTTCGGCGTAGAGGTGGTAGCAGTACCTGTGACCGTGGTGGTGGAGACATCTGTGACAAAGTACTCGTCTTCACCAATCTTAATCACGGCTTTTTGGTTATTAGCCGCACTAACCCGCGGGTTCGAGAGTACTTGCACGTTTCCTTGGCTTTGCAACAAATTAAGTGCGCCAGAAAAGTCACCGATGTTTAGGGTCATACCAAACACACCACCGAGGCCTCCAGCGGTGACATCACCGCCACTTAGACTCACCGACCCCGTTACTTGGTCAACGCCAAAGAAGTCACTGACGCCACTGCCAGCTTCAAATAAATCATTCCAGTTGATGCCTTGTTGGTAGTCATCATTTAAGGCCACTTCAACAATCCGGGCTTCAAGAATCACTTGGCGTTGTAAACGGCTTTGGGCGCGCTCCAAAAACTCGCGGGCAGCGCGTAATTCACCTGGCAACGCAGTGATAGTCACTAAGCCTGCTTGCGGTGCGACGACGACCCGACGACCATCACCGGTACCAACGATGCCTTCAATAATAGCTTTTAAGTCTTTCCACCAATCGGTTTCCGACGAGCTACTAATAGACGAGCCATTGGTTTGCATGCCACCTAAGTTTGAGCCGGCTTGGTTCGAAATTCCACCCTGATTACCCAGCAAGTTATTGTTGGTGTTACCGCCAAAGCTGTTGCTACCAGAGCGGCTATTACTGTTGCGGTCGCTATCTTTAACCCCGCCCGAGCTGACGCTGGTTTGTGATACACCCATACGGCGCAAGGCTAAGTAGTCTAACGAAATGGTTTCGCTGCGTAAGCCCGCTGGAAACACTTGAATCATGCGGTTGTTACGACGCACATCGTAGCCATAAATATCCCCAACCACGTCGAGCGCTTCAGTGAGGGTGACATCCTTTAAATTAATCGTAATCATCCCGTCTACATCTGGATGCACGGCAAAGTTATAAGGAGAATCCACCGCTAAACCGGCAAAAAATTCAGCCGCAGGCATGTCGTTGGCGGCAATAGAAAAACGCGGTTCAGCTAACAGCTGAGCACTGGCTGCTCGCAACTGATCTTGCTGACCACGCAGGCTGGCCCGCACGGACTCGGGTAACGGCGGACGTTCGCTGGCCTTGCCTTTGGCGTTAGGGTCTAACGCTTGTTGAAATTCTTCCGGTGGCTGTTCTGGTTGATGCGCACAAGCTGCCAATAATGCGCTTAGCGCCGCAACCAATAAAACTCGCTTCATGGTTGACTCTCCGAGTTAGCCGCTTGTTCTTGCCCAGATTGCAATTTAACGTTGCTAAATAAGGCTAACCGTACGGTTTTGTTGGTTTTAGAATCCATTAAGGTCACTTGATTCATATCAATGGCCCGAACAATGTATTGATTTATCGTATCGCCAACAGAAACACGCTGCCCGCCAATCAGTGCGGTGCGTCGTGTACCTCTCCATTGAATCGCTTGTAATTTAAGTTCTGCCGCTAACGCTGGCCCCGCAGTATTGGTGTTACTACGCACCACCGGTGGCGCCGTTGGGTCGCTCAGCTCTTGTGCAGAAACGGGTGCTGCTAGCAGCACTGCAACTATCAATAACCTACTAGCTGGCCACATAGTCACGCTCCAGACTCAAGGTATAAATTTCTATGGTCACTTCTGCTTGCGGCGCTTGCTTCACTCGGTAATCGAGTTTTTGCCAATAAAAGTTCCAATCCAACTGCTCAAGCCGGTTGAGATAGTTCCGCACGGCAAAAAAGTCGCCGGTAACAGAGAGCTGCAAGCGGTGCTTGTAAATGGCTGTCGTGTCATCTTGCGCATCTTGATACACCCGTTCTGGCGGCAAGGCTTGGGCTGACTGTACTTTGATGCCACTGGCTGAATCTAACAGGGCGCGCAACAGTGCTTTGTTGTCGGAGGCACTGATGTAGTTGGCCTCGGCATTCAACTGGGCTTCTAAGCGATCTAGACGCTCTTGCAGTTGTCCGCGACGACTTTTTAATTCTGCTTTCGGATCACCAGCTAAGCGTGCTTTTACCGCTGCGAGTTCTTGCTCAAAGATACTAATTTGCTGCTGTTGTTGGCGCTGAGTTTGGCGTTCGGTAGCTAATTGCTCTTGAGTGGGCAACAACACCAGCCACACCCCAAGGTAAACCACCACCGCCACGGCCAGCGCAAACCAAAACTTACGGCGCCCTTGTGGGAGCAATAAAAACTGCTGCTGCCATTGTTGCCACTGTTGCGTTAGTTGTTGCATCATGGGCGAGCCCCGCTACCGTTATTAGTGGCGCCAGAGCTGTTAGAGCCAGAGCTGTTAGAGCCAGAGCTACTAGAGTTTGTGCTAGTGCCTAGCTGACTGGGCTGTTGCAACAGCAAACTACCGTGACTGTCACTGCCCACAGTAAACTGTAACGCGCCATTTTGTTCATCGCGCAACTCAAACACCCCAAAATTACGGTTCTTCAGGGTCGGATAATTAGAAAAGCTGGCTAACCAACGCGGTAAGGCACTAGCCGCAGTGGTATGGCCTTGCAAGGTCATGTCCTGATAGGCCAACACAATTCGTTGCAACCAGATGTTGTCGTTGTCTACGCGAGCTAAATCTGTCATCACATTAGCGAAGCTAGGCTGACCGGTTTGGGTTACTGAACGCATATGCTGTAACAAGCGCTGCCGTTGCGCCAGGCGTAACTCAAGCTGGTCAATTTCGGCCAGTAGCTGTTTATCGTTGAGGGCCTGCTTGAGCAGCTCTTGTTGCTGGTTAACTTGCTGCTGTACGGCGGTGTTTTGTGCGCTCAGCTTAGCTGTCGTTGCTTGCTGATTGGCCAGATACCACTTGCTCAACCCTGCGCCAATCATCACTACAACCAATAAGGTACCCACCACTAAGCTAACAAGCTTTAAAGTAAGCGGATCACGGTTAGGTTGTAGCTCAGCGACATACAAGTTAGCTATGCGTTTCATGCTGCTTGCTCCTTGGCTGGATACAGCAACTCACGCGCCAGCATCACCCCACCTAACACTGGGAAATCAGCAAAATCGGCGGTAGCCAGTTCTTGCGCCCACAACGGATACTCGGCCCACTGCACCTCAAACCCTAAATCGTCAGCTACTTGTTGTTGCAGTGCGGCGCGATGCTTTGAGCCCACCGCTAACACCACTTGCTTGATCGGGCGCTGGCGTAGTTGCCGTTCAAAGTAATCAGCTGAGCGCTGTACCTCAATACTTAGCGGTGAACCACCACCTAAGCTGATCTCATCAGCGCTGAGTGCACTGATTTGCTCCAGCGCTCGCACTAAACGGTTTACCTGCAACTCGCCTTGTTGGTATACCTGCAATAAGGCGGGCTCGATATCATGCTGATAGACCACCACGCTGGGCTCTTGCAATTGGGTAAACAAGCGCGACACGGCCTGCTCTTCAGCCACAATACCGCAGATATTTTCGCTCAGCTCTTGGGCTGCTTTAAGCACGCCTTGCAGCATCGTTTTATCCGCTACAATTGCGTTGATTTTATCTTGTCCGGAGAGCTGTACTGGGCTGTCGTAATAATCGGCAATGATGTCGGCGGGTGCGAGCGATACCAGATCGCGCAAACTGTACTTCAACGCTTGGCTGATTTCAGCGGCCGGTAACTTGGGCCTATCGAGCTGCACACTTTGATACAGCGATGGGCCCAGCACCACCAACAAGGCTGGATTACCTTTGATGTACTTAGGATATTTGTGTGCCAGTTCTTGCATGGCATGGCCCCATTGCCCGTCCGCAACCTCTTGATGATCGGACACGATCAAGGCTGGTGTAGACTCATTAATTTCTGCAATAGCTAACGACACGCCTCCTTTGGCCAACGCAAAGGTTAGCACCAGGTCGTTCCTAGACTTAGCTCGCCACAAATTAAGCAATGCGAATATCCCTTACAAATTATGTATTTTATTATAGGTATATTATGACTTTATAACGGATATAAAACCATGACTTGGCGACAATTTCTACAATGTTAAATTGTTCATTGAAATGTTGCGTTATTGTTTAATGCGCCACTGCAGTGGCTCTCCTGCCCAATAAGGCACCATGGGCCCTACTGCAGTAGTGACTGTCGCTGGTACCGTCCACTGACTTTTTTCTAAGGTAACGGAGCTGGTAGCACGAGGCAACCCGTAAAAATCAGCACCAAACCCACTGGCAAAATCAGCTAACTTGTCGAGCGCATTCATTTGCTCAAAGAACTCAGCATACAACGGCAATGCGGCCGGTGCAGAATAACAACCGGCACAGCCACAGGCAGTTTCTTTACGCGACTGTGCATGAGGTGCCGAGTCTGTTCCTAAAAAGAAGCGCGGATGCCCCGATGCAGCAATACGCCGCAGTTCTAATTGATGGTCGCGACGCTTTAAGATAGGTAAACAATAGTTATGCGGACGCACCCCACCTACCAACAAATCATTGCGGTTCATCAACAGATGTTGCGGAGTTATGGTTGCCGCTACGTTTGCGCCGGCTTTTTCCACGAACTCTACGGCATCAGCGGTGGTGATATGTTCTAGCACTAACTTTAACTGCGGATGACGAGCCAATAAAGGCCTTAAATAACGGTCAATAAACACCTTTTCACGGTCAAAGATATCAATCTCAGCACTAGTCACTTCGCCATGCACCAACAAGGGCACGCCGTGACTCGCCATAGCCGCAAACACCTCGTCGAGAGCCTCGATGTCAGTTACCCCGGCCGCGGAATTAGTGGTGGCCCCTGACGGGTAGAGCTTGAAGCCAATAATCGCCGGCTCTGCAGCCGCTGCAACTATGGTTTCAACACTGGTGGCTTGGGTTAAATACAGGGTCATTAGGGGTTCAAAACTACTGCCGGCTGGCACCTGCGCCAAAATGCGATCGCGATATTCCAAGGCTTGAGCAACTGTCGTCACCGGCGGCACCAAATTAGGCATCACCACAGCTCGGCCAAACACCGCAGCGGTGGCAGGGACTGTGGTCGCGAGTAAATCACCATCGCGTAAGTGCAGGTGCCAATCGTCTGGTGTTGGAATTGTTAGGTGGTTCGCCACCGCTGCAGAACTCATATCAACCTCGCTTGTTACAACTATCAAGAAGCAGCAATAGCACGATTTCGACCTTGCTCCTTCGCTAAATACAGTGCTTCGTCAGCACGGGCTACCCATTTGTCGACATCAGGATCAGCGCTTACGAGTTGCGCGACACCGGCGCTAATGGTTACCGGAATGCGCTTATCATCCCAATTAAAATGGTGCTCGGCAATAGCTTTACGGACTCTTTCAATGCCTTGCATGGCTTGCGCCAGTTCTGCATGGGCAAATAAAATGCCAAATTCTTCTCCGCCTAACCTAGCTAGCAAATCTGTATCTCTTAATTGCTGTTTGGCTAGACGACAAAACTCTCGTAAGACCTCATCGCCGGCGGCATGGCCAAAGCTATCGTTGACCTTTTTGAAAAAGTCCAAATCGATAATGGCGACACTCATGGGTAAATCGTAGCGTTCACTTTCGTCTTTGCGCTGCTGGGCCGCTTCTAAGAACACTCGCCGGTTAGCCACGCCAGTCAGCTCATCGCGGGTCGCCATGCGGCGCAGTTCTTCTACCACAAAACGGCGTTCTTGATCGATACGCCGAATATGCATTAGCGTACCAAGCGTATCTAGCATAGGTTGTAACCACGCCAGATCTTCGCGAAAGTAGCCGCGAGCTGAATGCGCCAAAATAAGTAAGCCCACCACTTCGCGCTTAAAATAAAGCGGTAACATGATGGCGTTATCTAATTGGGGCAACTCGATGGGAGTAAACTTTAGTTCATCTTGTGCGACAGGATAAGGACAAAGTTCTGGATCACCACGCAACAACACTTCGCTGACCACGCTCCCTGACACTACGACTTCGAGCCCTTGTCGGATCAGCGCTTGGGTGGCTTGCTGGGAGCCATTTAGCCGATTCACATAGCCATGCACCCGAAGCATATTGCGGTGCCGACTTTGCTCCGGCAACTCACCAATAAACCCCAGTTTGCTTTGGCTTAAGCTCATCAGTTCTGGCAGCGCAATATCGCAAACCTCACTGAAATGTTCGACAAATAGAAACTCATGCTGAACTTGGCTAACTAAACTAAGGATGGCTTCTTGCTGATGCTGTTTGAGCTCATTTTCAACTTGTTCAGTCACATCGTGATGAATCCCTACCATGCGCGTCACGCGCCCGCTGGCATTGCGCTCTACCGCCTTACCCACAGTGTGCAACCAAATGTAGTGACCATCGGCATGCTGTAATCTTATCCGTGCTTCAAAACGTTCGCTATGGCCTTGCAGGTGCTCAATGAGTTGGCTTTTTGCCGTTGCGATATCAGCAGGATGAATAAGCTCGGCCCAGCCGTTGTTTTGCGCAAAAGAACTATCACGATTGAGAATTTTATCCCAAGTATGATTGACACTCACCGTACCTTCGGCCAAGTTCCAATCCCAGGTGGATAAATCGCCCGCAGCTAAAGCTAACTCAAAGCTCTGGTTCGCATTCAGCAAATCCAATTCTAGCTGTTTACGGCTGGTATTTTCATAGAGGTAACCTCGCACCCGCATCACTTTGCCATGGCGATCTAAATCGGCGCGGGCAAAGTGTTTTACCCAGCGCATGTGCTGCGATGGTGGCACCACGCGGTATTCAATTTCTAAGCTAGGCTGGATACCATCAAGCACCAATTGCATTTGGTCGAGCAGTTGCTGCTGGTCGTCGGGGTGCACAATAGATTCATAATTAATCTCAAGGTCTAACAAATAATCAGCGCTGTAGCCTAAAATCCGCTCGACGTTTTCTGCCGCGTAAACCAAATGCACATCGGGCTCGAGCTGCCAGACCACGGCTGCAACCGGGCCTTGGGCGAGCACTTCACGTTCGGCGGCAAAGTTTTCTAGTTCATAATGCTGCACAATATCGTGCACCACCCATGCCGCCAAACCTTCTAACCATTGCTGCTGTTGCGGCGACAACTGGCGCGGCCGCGAATCGATCAGGCACAGGGTGCCGATATTGAGATCGTCATTCAGGGTTAACGGTACCCCGGCATAGAACCTGATACCATCGTTGGCAGCAACTAAGGGATTATCGTGAAAACGCTCATCTTGGCTCGCATCTTCAACAATCATTGTGGTCTGCTGGGTAATGGCGTGACCACAAAAGGAGATATCTCTGGGAGTTTCTGGTAAATCAAACCCTTGCACAGATTTAAACCACTGGCGATGTTCATCCACTAAGGTAATGATGGCGGTATCAACGCCAAATAATTGCTGCGCAAAGGCGGTAATACTGTCGTATAGAGGGTCTGCCTCGCTATCGAGCAAGTTAAGTTCGTGCAAAAGCTGTAAGCGGGCCTCTTCATTAGCCGGCAGTGGTGGTTTGATCATTCAAGCTCCTAGGCTATCGAATCAGAATAGAACAGCTTTAATCCTAATTAGGTGTCATATTAGCAGATATCTGAGATTTAGAACGTAACAACAGACTAATTTTACAACGTAATTCTTATTTTCCGCTTACTTGTTTAGCTTTTCTTTCCAATGTTTACGACAACAAGAGATATAACGATCGTTGCCTCCAATAGCAATTTGATCGCCTTTGGTCACCGCATTGCCATGCTCATCAATACGCAAGTTCATAGTTGCCTTGCGTCCACAAAAACAAATGGTCTTCATTTCTGCCAATTTATCGGCAACCGCCAATAGCACGGCGCTGCCAGGAAACGCCTGGCCAAACGCATCGCTGCGAATACCGTAGCACATCACTGGAATATCCACGCGGTCAACGACATCGGTTAATTGCCACACTTGCGCCTCAGTTAAAAATTGTGCTTCGTCTATCAACACACAATCGATGGCTTGCTTTGCGTGGCGAGCCTCAATCAAGGCGGCCAAATCGGTGCTGTTAGAAAAGCCCAAGGCACTGCGCTCTATACCTAAGCGCGAGGCAATGGTGCCAGCGCCAGCTCGATCATCAATAGACGGCGTAAGCAAGAGCACGCGTTGATCGCGTTCTTCGTAATTGTAAGCCACCTGCAATAACGAGGTACTTTTACCTGCGTTCATGGCCGAGTACGTAAAATATAGTGATGCCATTGGTTTTTTAACGAAAGTTTTGAATGAAAAAGATTCTGGCAATAGTAGAGTGGAACCGCGGGGGGCTCAAGTAAAAATTCGTAGCAGAGGGCGGACGAGCTTAGTGGTAGTTGCTATAATCCGCCCAACTAACAGGAGAATAATCATGAGCAGCGCCTATACCCCCGAGTTTTTAAAAGCCATGCCAAAAGCCGATCTTCACCTTCACCTTGATGGCAGCCTCCGCCCACAAGGCTTGATTGAGATGGCCCAGCGTAGCGGAATTGAGCTACCTTCTTATACGGTAGCAGGGCTTTATGACTTGGTTTTTAAAGAGTCTTATCAGAATCTTGGCGAATACCTCAATGGGTTTCAGTATACCTGTGCGGTGCTGCGCGATATGGAAAACCTAGAGCAAGCTGCCTACGAATTAGCGCAAGATAATATTGCCGAAGGTGTGGTTTATATTGAAGTACGCTTTGCCCCGCAACTCATGATGGACCCAGCTCGGGGGATTGATTTTGACCGAGTGATGCACACCACCAATGCCGGCTTAAAACGCGCCAAAGACGAATACAACGCGCAACCTGAAGTGGTGAGTGGTGCTAAGCCCCCGTTTGATTACGGTATTATTAACTGCGCCATGCGGATGTTCGGCAAGAAAGGGTTTTCGCCTTATTACACCCAATTGTTCGCCATGTTGCGTGACCATGAACCCAAGCAAGTGATTAAGACCGCAGCCATGGAAATGATCCGTGCCAGCGTGCGGCTGCGTGACGAAGAAGGTTTACCCATTGTTGGCTTAGATATCGCTGGGCAAGAAATGGGCTATCCTGCGCACGATTTTAAAGAGGTGTACGAGTATGCTCATCAAAACTTCCTCTTAAAAACCGTGCATGCGGGCGAGGCTTATGGTGCGGAAAGTATTTTTGAAGCCATTACCCAGTGCTATGCGGACCGTCTTGGCCATGGCTATTCGCTGTTCTCACCAGAAATGATTCAAGATGCTGCGATTACTGATAAAGAAGACTATGCCAAGCGACTAGCTTCATACATTGCGGATCGCCGCATTGCCATCGAGGTCTGTATTACCAGTAACTTGCAAACCAACCCAGATATTGCTGATGTGCATAACCACAATTTTATCCACATGTTCAACAATCGCTTAGCTACGGTGATTTGTACCGATAACCGCCTGGTATCGCGCACCACAGTTACCCGCGAGTATGAGTTAGCCCTGAGCGCCGTAGATGTTCCGCTCAAGCGACTTAAAGATATGGTGGCTTATGGGTTTAAAAAGAACTTTTATGCCGGTGACTATGTGTCGAAACGTGCCTACGCGAAGCAGGTACTTGAATACTTTGACAAGGTAGCGGCTCAACACGGCTACAAATAGGGTTGATTAGCAGCGCAAGCCACCTTGGCCATGATTGGGTAAGGTGGCTTTTGCAATTATCGGCTAACGCCCCTACTGCTGACTCTGGTTAGCTAAATATTCTGAAGCCGGAATAGGTTTCGCAAAATAATACCCTTGGCACACCACCTGAGCCGAACAGGCACTCAAAAACTCTACCTGTTGCTTGGTTTCTACCCCTTCGGCAACCACCCGTAAATTCAAGTTGTTGCCCATTGCAATCACGGTTTCTACCAGTTGTTCTTTTTCTTCCTCGCCTATGCCTTGCACAAAGCTTTGGTCTATTTTGAGCTCATGCAAAGGTAGCTGGCTTAAGTAAGATAGCGAGGAGTAGCCGGTACCAAAGTCATCAATAGAAAACTGCACACCAGATTTCTGCAGCGCCTTCATTTTAGCCACTACATCATCAACGTCATCCACTAATAAATTCTCGGTTACTTCAAGAATTAAACGCGAGGCATCTACTCCGGCCTTCACCACTTCACGTTCAATCTGATACACAAAATCATACTTTCGGAACTGGCGTGGACTGATATTGATAGCCAGGGTTTGTTGACCGGGTAGGTGCTTTAACACTTGCAACGCCGCACGTAAAATCCAGCGTCCTAGATCAACAATCAAGTCGCTCATTTCAGCAATTGGAATAAACACTCCTGGCGATACGATACCTTTGGTAGGGTGATTCCAGCGCACCAACACTTCTACGCCGACCACCTCGCCATTGGACAATTGCTGACTTTGCAAGTACAGCTCTAATTGGTTATTGGCAATAGCTTCTCGCAGTTCACGTTCCACCTCAAAGCGCTGCTCTAGGGCATAACTGTAGGCTGGGTTATACACAGCAATCTGATTACCACCGGCGTCTTTAGCATTGTGTACCGCCGTTTCTGCATGACGCAAAATAGCTTCGGGATTATCGCCGTATTCGGGATACACCACGATACCGGCGCTAGCGGTAATGGAAATACGTTCACCTTCAATTAACATCGGCTCGGCTAATTCAGCCAGCAAATCTTTCACCATGAATTCAACTCGATTAACAGTTGCATCTCGGTCAGCGCTACGGGTTGGGAATAATACCGCAAATAAATCACCACCCAAGCAACCAACTCGCGCCTCAGGCTCGGCTTTCATAACATTGCCTATGCGCTCGGCTACCGCCAACAAAATCAAATCACCGAACTCAAAGCCGCGAACATCGTTAATACGTTGCAAGCCATCAAGATCAAGCAAAGCTACAGCACCACGAGTAGAGTAATCACGTTCATCTAAAAACTGCTGCAAAATTTCTTGGCATTGGGTGCGATTAGGTAAACCTGTCAGCACATCGTAATAAGCTAGGTACTGAACTTGAGCCTCGGCCGCACGGCGTTCGGTAATGTTTTGCTTGGTAGCAATGTAATGGGTGATGTCACCACTAGGGCTACGCAAAGGCGCAATAGTTGCCCACTCACGGTACGGCTCACCGTTTTTCTTGAGGTTATAAAGCTCACCCTGCCAGCTGCGCCCGGCAACTAATGCGGTCCACATAGCATCGTAGCTGGAGCGTGGCGTCTCGCCCGAAGCTAACATTTTCGGATTACGCCCTTGCACATCCGCTAGGCTGTAACCGGTGATATCCGTGAACGCCTTGTTAACGTATTCAATTTCACCGGCAAGATTAGTGATCACAATGCTGTCATGACTTTGCTCTACCGCAGAGCTAAAGCGCAATAGTTGTTTTTCGTACTGCTCGCGTTGTAGGGCCGCATCACGCAGGCTGTCACCCAAGAGGCCAAGTTCATTGTCACTGTGAATATCAAAGTTCTGCAATGACTCGCGCCGCGCAAGCTTATCAACTCCCACCATCAACCGCTTCACGGGACGAACGATTTTACGTTGTAAAATCACCCATAAAATTATTCCAACAAGGATCAGCAAGGCTAAAAACAGCACCAGCTCATTGAAAATAACGTTAGTAAAAGTGTACCAATTACGAGCGTGCTCGTATTCAACGATGAACACATTATGCAGTTGCTGATTACCCACGACCTTGCCACTCACCACCGGCACCATGGCGATAAAGTGATTATGTTCTGGATGATATTGCATGATGGTAACGCCAGACCTTGCAACCTCTGCTATTTGCTGACGATCTAAATGTTGCACGAAGGTTTTCAGATGAGGACTGATGGCGTTGGCGGAGTAATAGCTTGCAAGCTCGCCCGTTGGGCTAAGAATAGCTGTATTAGTAACTCGTGGATGCACCTGAAACTCGCTCAATACCTCGCCTACGGAATCGTATCTACCAAAGCCAAAGATCCGATTAAGCGAGCCTTGCGCTACCACGAGCATACTTCTTAGCTCTAACTGCGCATTGTACAGAGCAATCTGGTTTTGCCCCCGCACCACAAAATAGCCCAGCAAGCCCACAATCAAAAAGGCGATGACGGTAATAGGCAGGGTCACTTGGATATTCAAGCGCCGATGAAAAGGCAGCAAACTCATAGCACGCCCTCACAGATCGGTAGCGGTGTGATCACCTGATGAATCCCTGAAGCCACTAATTGTTCACTGACTTGTTGCTGCACTCGGGCGTAGTCCTGTTGTAAGAAGGTTCTACTGGCGGCGCTGTTGTACAAACTTAAACTAGCTAAGCTTTGCCGTAGTTCTTCGGCATTAATCCCCGATAACGTCTGCAAAGCTTGATAATACGGATGCTGTGGATCCAATGCTGCCGTTAAAGCCTTATCCCAAACCGGACCGGTTAAGCGCTTAAGAGCAGCTTGATGCTGTTGCCAGCTCTCTTGTTTGACGACCAAAGTATCGATAATTTCACCAGGTATCTCGCGACTACTAAAAATCTGCTCAGCACCCATCGAAGCTAATTTTTGGCTAAAAGGAGCGTAGGTGACAAAAATATCCGTTGCTCCTGCGGCATAAGCAATAGCGTGTTGATTGGGTAAAATGATTTCACGTCTTACTTGGCGTTCAGGAATATCATGCAAGCGCATCCAGCGTGCTAATAGATAGCGTGCCAGCGCACTATCTTCCATCCCCACCACCCAAGGTTGCTGACGATCATTGATATCAAACCCCGGTGGGGCATAAATTGCATCGGCGCCATGGGAGCTGTTAATCACCTGTGCGATACAAAGTTTAAGGTCGGTGCGTGTCTGTAGGCTTAAGGCATTATCTAGGCTTAAAAGAGCTGCTTGTGCGGCGCCGTTAGCAACCATGCGTACCACGCTAACGTCCGACGTAAGCATAGTGATATGAATATTAGCGGGAATAGCTTCTGGATGAAGAATCTGTTCAACATAATAAGGTTGATAGCCTAGCCAGGTGTTCCCCACCACGGACAGGGTCTGTGGTGGCGGCTTGCAGCCCACCAACACCATCATCACCCCAATTAAGCATACGAGCTTCTTCAACGCCTTACCTCAAGCCTGAATATGATCATTGTCATAGCCGGAATTTTACGTAAACTTTTGATTCTTGGCTATAGGTTACACCTCTAAGATGAAATAAAACCTTAATTAGAGCAAGGTTTTATTTCATCCCCTGCGGCAATCTGTCGCAATTGAGTCTCATTGGTTATAAAAGATACGAAAAAGGAGGCTGATTAGCCTCCTTGTGAACAGAATAGTTTAAGACTGTGGATGATCAAAACGGAATATCGTCATCGTAATCACCGCCATTGAAAGGTTCTGGGCTTGGTGATTGTTGTCCTGACGATGGGTTTGATTGCTGGAAGCTCTGGTTCTGATTATTCGCCGGAGCATTAAAGTTTTGACCTTGGCCACCTTGGTTCTGCGGCTGGTTTTGATTCTGGTTGCTCGGACGGTTATTGCTGTAGCCGCCTTGATCGCCACCACGGCTATCAAGCATTTGTAGATCGTTAATAACGATCTCGGTGGTGTAGCGCTCTACCCCATCTTGGCCTTGCCATTTGCGGGTTTGTAGACGCCCTTCAACATAGACTTTCGAGCCTTTCTTCAGATACTCACCAGCAATTTCTGCTAGACGCCGATAAGCGACGCAGCGATGCCATTCGGTTTGCTCGCGTGGCTCGCCTGTTTGCTTGTCTTTCCAGGTTTCGCTGGTGGCAATACTGATGTTGGCAATCGCCGTGTTGGTTTGGGTATAGCGCACTTCTGGGTCTTGCCCTAAGTTGCCAATTAAAATCACTTTATTGATGCCGCGACTGGCCATGCCTTGTGCTCCTTGATTTGCTAATTTTGGTAGGGCGTCAGTAGCGCCGCTAATTCTGCTTCATTGTAATGGGTTTTATGAACTTTTAAATACACCGTTTGCTCAGCGCTAACAATACGTACTTCTTCAACCCCAGTGGCTTGCGCTAACTGCTCGGCTAATTGCTGTGCTTGCACTGCGTTCAGCTGACGAATAGGTAAGCTGACGTTCTGCTGTTGCGGAGGGGGCTGCATTCCGAAGCTACTGGCGAACCAGAATACTAACAGTACTGCGGTAAAAATCCCAATCCCGAACAGGCCCCATTGTTGATAAACATAACCACCGGCAGCACCGCCAATAAAGGCTCCTAAAAACTGCGCAGTAGAGTAGATACCACTGGCGCTGCCCTTGCTACCCGCGGGGGCAAAACGGGTTAGCGAAGAAGGCAATGATGCTTCTAAAAAGTTAAAGCCGGTAAAAAATAGCACAACGGCTACAACTAAATACGTCCAATGCGGTGGTACCCAGACGATTACAGCTACAGCTAACAGCAGCAGCACAATAGCGACTCGGAAATAAACGGGTTGTTTACGTTTGCGCTCAGCGATGATCAGCATCGGAATCATCAACGCAAACGAGGCCAATAAGGTGGGCAAATACAGCCACGCGTGTTGCTCGGTAGCTAAACCACCAGCCACGAACTGTAGCGGAACCACCACAAAAAACGCGGTTAACACACAATGTAAAACAAACACGCCAAAGTTTAACCGAGCCAGTTGCGGATGCTTGAACAGGCTTCCTAACTCGCTGCCAACCGGAATAAGATCACCTTTTGCGGTTTTCTGGGTCACTGACGGCACAGCTATTAATAGCACCACAATTCCAAACAGCGCAGATACGGCGGTGAACACAAACAACCCTTGTAAGCCGATGTATTCGCCAAGTAAGGGGCCGAGCACCAGCGCCAGGGCAAAAGACAAACCAATAAACATGCCGATAGTGGCCATTACTTTCGGGCGCTGTGAGTCGCGGGTAATATCAGCTGCTAATGCTAAAATGGCTGCAGCAATAGCTCCGGTGCCCTGCAACGCACGGCCTATCACCACACCAGTCAGGGTATCGGCCATCGCCGCCACCACACTACCTAGCGCAAACAACAGCAAACCACCAACAATCACTGGGCGGCGACCGATACGATCGGACAACATCCCCATCGGAATTTGTAACAAAGCCTGAGTAAGGCCATAGGCGCCTATCGCTAAACCTATCAGCAAGGGCGTATAGTCGGGATACTGCTGACCATAAATAGCGATCACCGGCATGATCAAAAACAGCCCTAACATCCGTAATCCAAAGACGGTAGCTAAAGCCCCAGAGGCGCGGCGTTCGGTGGGGGTCAATCGATTGTCACTGTGCTGATGTGCCATGCTTATCTCATTGCTGCAGGAAAAAATCGCTCGCCATTGTACCAGAAGGTGGTGCATGTGCGATAATGCTCGTTTCATTTATAACCGCTACGGAGTGGTAGATTCACCATGGATAAAATTGAGATCCGCGGAGCCCGCACCCACAACTTAAAAAACATCAACGTTACCATACCTCGCGACAAGCTGGTGGTAATCACCGGGTTGTCTGGGTCGGGTAAGTCTTCGTTAGCATTCGATACCCTCTATGCCGAGGGCCAGCGACGCTATGTCGAGTCGTTGTCGGCCTACGCTCGACAGTTTTTGTCGCTGATGGAAAAGCCCGATGTGGATAGCATCGAAGGCCTTAGCCCTGCTATTTCGATTGAGCAGAAATCGACGTCGCACAACCCACGCTCAACGGTGGGCACTATCACCGAAATTTACGACTACCTGCGACTGATGTACGCACGAGTTGGCGAGCCGCGTTGTCCGACTCATGATGTGCCGTTAGCTGCACAAACTATCTCGCAAATGGTGGACCAAGTATTAGCGCTACCTGAAGGCGAGAAACTGATGATTTTGGCGCCTATTATTCAAGATCGTAAAGGTGAGCACACCAAGGTGTTGGATAATTTAGCGGCGCAAGGCTTTATTCGCGCACGTATTGATGGCGAGTTATGTGATTTGAGCGACCCGCCGAAATTAGAGCTACAAAAAAAGCACACCATTGAAGTGGTTGTCGATCGCATTAAAGTACGCGAAGGCTTAGAGCTGCGTTTAGCTGAGTCGTTTGAGACGGCGCTTGAACTCAGTGGCGGTACCGCCATTGTGGCGCCGATGGACGCTGATTCTAAGCTAGACAGCATGATTTTTTCAGCAAACTTTGCCTGCCCACACTGTGGCTATAGCATGCAGGAACTCGAGCCGCGGCTATTCTCGTTTAATAACCCAGCCGGCGCTTGTAGTGTTTGCGATGGCTTAGGCATCGAACAGTTTTTCGACCCCAAAAAAGTGGTTGGCAACCCGGAATTAAGCCTCAGTGGTGGTGCCATTCGCGGCTGGGACAAGCGCAACTTCTATTACTATCAGATGCTCCAGTCGTTGGCTCGACACTATAAGTTCGATTTGAACAAACCGTTCAATAGCCTCAGCGAAGCGCATCAACAAGCGGTGTTGTTTGGTAGCGGTAAAACCGAGATTGAATTTACTTACATGAATGACCGCGGTGATCGAGTTGCTCGCACTCACCCGTTTGAGGGCATCATTCCCAACATGCAGCGCCGCTATCGCGAAACCGATTCGACGGCGGTGCGCGAAGATTTATCTAAGTACCTGGCCTCACAGCCATGTAAAAGCTGTCACGGCACCCGGCTACGCTTAGAAGCTCGGCATGTGTATGTGAATAACACCACGCTACCAGAAGTGGTTGAACGCTCAATTGGCGGCGCTCTAGAATTTTTCGAGGGACTACAATTAGAAGGACAAAAGGCCCAAATCGCTGAAAAAATCCTTAAAGAAATTAACGACCGCTTAGGCTTTTTGGTGAACGTGGGGCTTAATTACTTGAGCCTATCGCGCAGTGCTGAAACTTTATCTGGCGGCGAAGCCCAGCGCATTCGCCTTGCCTCACAAATTGGTGCCGGCTTGGTTGGGGTGATGTATGTCCTCGATGAGCCATCGATTGGTCTCCACCAACGTGACAACGAGCGGCTACTGCGTACCCTGACCCATTTACGTGATTTGGGTAATACGGTCATTGTGGTTGAGCACGACGAAGACGCCATTCGTGCTGCAGATCACGTGATTGATATTGGCCCTGGTGCTGGCGTGCATGGCGGCCAAGTGATTGCTCAGGGGCATTACGAAGAGATTGTCGCCAACGAGAATTCATTAACTGGCGACTACCTGTCTGGGCGTAAAGCGATTGAAGTACCAGCACAACGGCATCAGCCCGGTGAACATTGGTTAGAGCTCAAAGGTGCCACCGGTAACAACTTGAAAAACGTTGACGTGCAACTGCCCCTAGGTCTGATGACTTGCGTTACTGGAGTTTCTGGCTCAGGTAAATCAACGCTAATCAATGACACCTTGTTTAGAATTGCTCACCGCGACTTGAATAAGGCCACAGCAAATGAACCTGCGCCTTATGCCAGCATTGATGGGATGCAGTATTTAGATAAAGTGGTGGATATTGATCAAAGTCCGATTGGCCGTACACCACGTTCTAATCCAGCAACCTACACCGGTATTTTTACACCCATTCGGGAATTGTTTGCCGGTGTTGAAGAGTCACGTTCGCGCGGCTATAAAGTGGGTCGCTTTAGTTTTAACGTGCGTGGCGGCCGCTGCGAAGCTTGCCAAGGCGACGGCGTGATTAAGGTAGAAATGCATTTCTTACCTGATGTTTATGTACCGTGCGATATCTGCAAAGGCAAACGCTACAATCGCGAAACGCTTGAGATTAAGTACAAAGGTAAGAGTATTCACGAAGTTCTCGACATGACCGTAGAAGATGCGCGTGACTTCTTTGCTCCGATCCCGGCCATAGCCCGCAAGCTTCAAACTTTAGTTGATGTAGGCTTGTCATACATTCGCTTGGGGCAATCAGCAACCACGCTCTCGGGTGGTGAAGCGCAACGGGTAAAATTAGCCCGGGAATTATCCAAACGCGATACCGGCAAAACCTTGTATATTTTGGATGAGCCAACCACCGGCTTGCACTTCCACGATATTCAGCAACTGTTGACAGTACTGCACCGCTTGCGAGATCATGGCAATACCATTGTTATTATTGAGCATAACCTGGACGTGATTAAAACAGCCGACTGGATTATCGACTTAGGGCCCGAGGGTGGCTCAGGCGGCGGTGAGATATTAACCGCTGGTAGCCCCGAGGAGATTGTTAAATGTGAGCGCTCACATACTGCGCGCTTCTTAAAACCACTGATATCGAGCAATGCCAATAAGGCTTAATAGGAATCATTAGTTCAACCCATGACACACGATGTAATCAGTGGCGGGCAACCAATACATGCCCCTGACAACCTCAAACCACTGCTAGAGGATATTCTGCAGCAGGCCATGTCTGTGAATGACGGTAAAGTCGCCGATTACATTCCTGCCTTGGCAGAGGTTAAAGCTGATTACTGCGCGCTGACGGTTGCCACGCTTGATGGCAACGTCACCTCGGTCGGCGATACCAATAAACCGTTTTCCATTCAGTCTATTTCTAAAATTTATGGGCTGATGTTGGCGATGGAACGTCTTGGCGACCCATTATGGGAACGCGTGCAGATGGAGCCCTCAGGTCAGCCTTTTAATTCAATTGTTCAGCTTGAATGGGAAAAAGGCATTCCGCGCAACCCCATGATCAACGCGGGCGCGATTTTAGTCAGCGATGTGTTAGTTAGCCATTACTCAGCCAGTAAATCGGCATTACTGAGCATGGTTCGGGGTTTGTGCGGCAGTGAAGCGGTGTGCGTCGATTCTCGCGTTCATGAGTCCGAACGTGAACATGGCGCTCGCAACGCTGCACTTGCATACTTGATGAAAAGTTTTAGCAATATCGAGTCAGAGGTTGAAGAAGTACTCGACCATTACTTCTGGCAATGCGCACTCACTATGAATACCGAACAACTCGCCAGCAGCTTGGCGTTCTTAGCCAACCGCGGTCAATGCCCACGCAGCGGCAAGCAAATCACCTCACATCGTGATGCGCAGCGTATTAATGCACTAATGAGTACCAGTGGCATGTATGATCAGTCGGGGCAATTTGCCTTTACTGTGGGCTTGCCGGCAAAAAGTGGCGTGGGTGGCGGAATTATCGCCATTGTTCCAGACTACGGTGTCATTAGTGCTTGGAGCCCACCGCTAAACAGCTTCGGAAACTCTGCGCGCGGCATGTTTATGGTTCGCGAATTGGCAAACCGCCTTGGTCTTAGCGTTTACTAAAGCCGATGCTTGGACAATATTTGCTCTAAGTGCTGGGTGTTCTCGGTGGTGAAATACGGTGGGTATTCGTAAGCGGCTATGCGGACTTCTTTCGTTGCGCTATTAGCGCTAGCAAGGGCGATATTAGCTATTGGATATTAGAAAGGCGTTATTCGTTATTCGTTATTCGTCCATTCACTTCGTTCACTGTTCGTACGTTCACTTTTCGAA